>JAFSYP010000067.1 GCA_017449935.1 Clostridia bacterium | reverse complement strand
TGCGGCTCTCGTGCTCCTCTGCCTACGCTTAAACCTCACCTCGCGGCTTCGGCTCCAAGGCTGAGTACCGGCTGCTCGCTACGCTTTACCGGGTGCGGCCTCTCACCGCACTGTTTTATCTGCACCGAACTGGCGCACCCTCCATTCGCCCTTCAGTATAGCATATCCGATCGGAAATAACAAGTCGGATATTCGAAAAAACGGACGGTCCGGCCATAGCTTTTTTTCGTTCGGTGTTGCGGGATCCGAGCGGATATGGTATAATCCATTCAGGCGCATGCCTATTTCAAAACGAAAAGGAGAGAGGATCATGTTGTTCGGAGACGGTTCCGCGCTTGCGAAAGCGGCGGCCGAGGCCGCAAAAGCCGCGGTCAGAAGCACAGACAATTTCAACTGGACGTTTATTGCCCTGCTGGCGGTGGTCATTGTCGGCATATGGATCCCCCAATGGAAAAAGAAGAACTACAACGGCATGGCCGCGGCGCTCGCGCTCTACGGCGTGCACTGGATCTATGAGATCGCCAACGCCGTGATCTGCCATTTCAGCGGCTATGCGCTCTGGCACGTTTCCCCCGAAAGCACCAGCTTCATCCTGCTTGTCGGCGTGTCGTGGGAGCTGTCGCTGATGTTTTCGGTCGCCGGATTCATGAGCGTGGGCCTGCTGCCGGAAGACAAGGACAAAAGGATCCTCGGCGTCAACAACCGTATCGTTTTCGCGATCGGCAACGCGCTGTTCTTCTCCGTCTTTGAGATCTTCCTCGCTTCCACGCCCGCGTTCATTTGGGTGTACAAATGGTGGGGCGCGCTGCCCGTGTTCGTCACCACATATATCCCGTTCTTCCTGGCGGCCAATCTGATCTATGACAAGCCGCGCAAAACGCAGAAAAGATTCCTCATCTGCCTTTGGGGAACGGTCGCCGTCCTGCTTGCGGTGTTGATCCCCTGCAGGATCATTTAAGGGAGCAAACGGAAAGGAGCGTTACCGATGACAAGTGAAAAAATCGTCGTGGGCGAAGGATCGCAATACCCGCTGAACGGGCTGCTGACGCTGCCCGACGGAACGGGCGAAAGGTTCCCGGCCGTGGTGTTCGTCCACGGTTCCGGCCCGAGCAATATGGACGAGCGGATATTCAAGCTGACGCCGTTCAAGGACCTCGCCGAAGGTCTGGCGTCGCGCGGGATCGCTTCGATCCGCTATGACAAAAGAACGTTCGCATACAAAAAAGAAATGAAAAACCAGTGCGCCGGCGTCAAAGAGGAAGCCGTGGACGACGCGATCCGCGCTGCCGCGCTGCTGCGAAGCGATCCGCGGATCGATCCGGCCGCCGTGTTTATCGTCGGGCACAGTCTGGGCGCGTCGATCGCCCCGCGGATCGACGCCGAAGGCGGCTGCTTCCGCGGACTTGTCCTGATGGCGGCAAGCCCGCTGCGCCTGGAGGAAATCGTCGTCCGGCAGCTGCGGCAGGCCGCGCAGTCCAAGGGCGGGATATTAAAAGCGATCGTCCGGTTGGAAGACAGAATATTCAGCAAGAAATTCGACGGACTGTACGAAATGACGGACGAAGAGGCGAAGCGAAAAAAGTTTGCCGGTTCCGTCTCGCTGTACTACTTTAAAGATTTAGGAAAGAAAACGCCGGCGGAATATCTGCTGGAATCGGATAAGCCCGTTCTCTTCCTGCAGGGCGGCATGGACTTTCAGGTCCTGCCTTCGGAGGATCTCGCCCGTTTCCGGGAGCTGCTTCGGGACAGGCCGAACACCGAATACCGCGTGTACGACGATCTCAACCACCTGTTTGTCAAAGGGAGCTATAACGACATTCTCAAGGCGGCGAAGGAATACAGAACGGAGCAGCATATCGGCGCGCCCGTCATGGACGATATCGCGGCGTTTATCCGGCAAAGCCTTTCCTGCGCCGGATAGTCCGCAAGAATCTTCGGGAGGGATACGGTCATGATCTTCAATCTCGGCGGTAAAGTGGTGAACACATATCTGCTCTCTTCTGCGGACGGGTATATTCTGATTGACACGGGATACGAGAGCGATTTCCCGCATTTTCAAAAAAGCTCGCCAAACTGAATATCCCGACGGACGCGATCCGGTTTGTCTTTCTGACGCACGCCCACGACGATCATGCCGGCTTCTTAAACGAGGTGCTCGCGCGGACAGACGCCAAAGTGATCCTGCATCCGAAAGCCGTGCCGGGACTGCGAAAGGGGCAGAATTCCTTTGAGGGCGGCTGCTCCTCATATTCGGCTTATCTGTTCTGCGCAATCCTCCTGCGGCTGTTCGGCCACGGCGACCACCGGTATCCGCCGATCAGGGACGAATTTCTCGGCCGTCTGGTCCCGATAGATTCCGAAGCGTTCCGGGCGCTGGACTTCCCGTACACGATCGTCGAAACGCCCGGCCATACCGCCGACCACATCTCTTTGCTGGCGGACGGCGTCCTGTTCTGCGGCGACGCGGCCATGAACAGCTTTCCGACCGGCAAAAGGATCAAGATCTGGGTAGAGGGCCCGCAGGCGTACCGGCAGTCGTGGGAAACGATCCTGCGCCTTTCCCCGGCCGCGCTCTATCCGGGACACGGCAAGCCGTTCCCGACGTCGGATCTGAAAAAGTATCTGCACGCTGCGGACGCGATCCGGCTGTATCCGTTAAAAAACAAAGAATAAAGGAAAAAGACGCCTCCGCATCATCCGGCTTCTTCACGCAAAGCCGTGCGGCATAACAGACGCATCCCGAAAAAAAGTGAAAAAAACTTCTTTATTTTAGGTACACTTTAGGTAATGCGTTTATGCTGTGAAAAAAAGGAGGTGTCAGATATGTATCAAAACAATTCTGCATACGGAGTAGACATGAGCCGCCGTTATATGGAGACGGCCCCTGCACGCAAGAGGAAACGGAACTGGCGCAAGACGGTGCTCTCGCTGATCCTGTGCGGCGCTTTGTTCGGGTCCGCCGCGGCCGCGGCGTTCACAGGAACCAACGCACTGCTGAAAAACGGTCAGGCGGCCGGCGAAAAGAGCGCCGCGTCGCAGACGCAGTCCGCGGCAGGTCTGTCCACGGTTTCGTTTTCATCGGACACGTCCGCGTCATCGCAGACGCTCGACGTCAGCGACATCGCCGAGGGCATGATGCCCGCTATGGTATCCATAACGAACATCAGCGTCCAGGAGGTGCAAAGCTACTTCGGCATGTTCGGCAGAGGCCGGACGCAGACGCAGCAGTCGCAGAGCAGCGGGACCGGGATCATCATCGGCGAGAACAGCAGCGAGCTGCTGATCGTGACGAACAACCACGTCGTGGAGGACGCGACGACGCTTTCCGTGTGTTTCGTGGACGATGAAGTATGCGAGGCCTCGATCAAAGGGACCGATCCGGACAACGATCTGGCCGTGATCTCCGTGAAGCTGTCAAGCATCAAATCACAGACAGCCGAAGTCATCAAGTCGGCAAAGATCGGCAATTCCGACGAGCTGAAGGTCGGCGAGCAGGTCGTGGCGATCGGCAACGCGCTCGGCTACGGTCAGTCGGTCACGACCGGTATCGTCAGCGCGCTGAACCGGCAGATCGACGATACGGACGCCGTCATGATCCAGACGGACGCGGCGATCAATCCGGGCAACTCCGGCGGCGCGCTGGTGAACATGAACGGCGAGGTCGTCGGCATCAATTCCGCCAAATTCAGCTCCACCGACGTGGAAGGCATGGGGTACGCCATCTCCATCACGACGGCAACGCCCATCATCGAGGATCTGATGAACCGCACGACACGGGAAAAAGTGTCCGACGAGAACGCGTCCTATCTCGGGATCAAAGGCGAAGAGATCACCGCATCCGTTTCGAGCGCCTACGGCATCCCGCAGGGCGTCTACATCACGGCCGTCAACAGCGACAGCCCGCTGACGGAAGTCGGGATCCCAGCAAAAAGCGTCCTGACGCATTTTGACGGCGTCCGTGTCACGAGCTGCGAAAGCCTTGAGGACCGCCTGCAATACTACGCCGCCGGCGAAACGGTCGAGATCACGTTCCAGGTGCTTGAGGGAAATAAATACACAGAAAAGACCGTAAGCGTCACGCTCGCGCACGCCTCGGTCCAGACGGCCCGGGGGGACCAAAGCGATTTCGGCTACGGCGCTTTCGGCAGACTTTAACAGACGATAACAAAGGAGGGGCAAACGATGCGGATCCTGATCGCGGAAGACGAGATCGCTACGGCAAAGGCGCTGAAGGTGCTGCTGGAAAAAGCCAAGTACTCCGTCGACATCGTCCACAGCGGGACCGACGCATGGGACTACGTTTCAGCCGGTCAATACGACGTGATCGTGCTTGACATCATGATGCCGGGCATGAGCGGGCTGGAGGTACTCTGGCGTATCCGGCAAAACCGCATCACGACGCCCGTGCTGCTGCTGACCGCTAAGGCGGAGATTTCGATCCGAACAATATGCCCTCCGGCGGCTTCTCCGGCGAAGATTTCGATCCGAACAATATGCCCTCCGGCGGCTTCTCCGGCGGAGATTTCGATCCGAACAATATGCCCTCCGGCGGCTTCTCCGGCGGTGATTTTGATCCGAACAATTTGCCGGACGCCGGCAGCGCCGATCCGGACGCCGCGTCCGAAGACAGCGACGCCGCTTCCGCCGAGAAAGACAAAACAAGACCTTCTTCAAAAGGCGGTTTCTCCTCGAAGGGCGGCGCCAACCTGAATTATTCGGACGACGAGCTGGACAGCTACTCCACCATCTGGGAGGGCGAAATCACGGGAACGGGTAAAGCGGATCACCGCAGAGTCGTGACCGCGCTCAAGAATATCAGCGAGGGCACGGATCTCGAAAAGTATCTCGACGTCGACAACGTGCTGCGGTACATGGCGGTCCATACGTTCTCCGTGAACATGGACAGCTTGTCCGGCACGATGGCGCACAACTACTATCTGTACGAATACGACGGACAACTCAACCTTTTCCCGTGGGACTACAACCTCTCGTTCGGCGGGATGTCCATGGGCCAAAACGGGAACGCGTCCGAAATGGTCAACGACGCGATCGACACGCCGTTTTCCGGCACACAGTTCTTTGATGCGCTGCTGGAGGACGAAACGTATCTCGCGCAGTATCACGCGTATCTTCAGCAGCTCGTGGACGAATACGTCGACAGCGGACGGTTCGACGAAACGTATACCCGCATCCGCAGCCAGATCGACGAGCTTGTGAAAACCGATCCGACCGCGTTTTACAGCTATGAAGAATACGAGACGGCGGCGCAGATGCTGTACGATACCGTCAAGCTCCGCGCCGAGAGCATCCGCGGACAACTGGACGGCTCCATCCCCTCGACGGACGACGGACAGCGCGCGGACAGCTCCACCCTCATCGATGCGTCGCAGATCGACGTCACCGCGATGGGACAGTTCAGCATGGGCGGCGGCGGACAGCGCAGCAATTCGGATGCGCAGAGCGGCGCCGAAAGCGGCGCGACTGCCGACAAATCGGAAGGCGACGGCATACCCGAAGGCGAAAGTATGCCGGAAGGAGAGAATATGCCGGAAGGCGGCGATCCTCCGGCTGTGGACGAACAGGCAGCCGAAGCGTCGTCCGATGAAGCGTCGTCCGGCGAAACGCCGACTGCAGGCATACACCGGCAGCGTCCGTCGTCGTTCTCCGGTATGCCCGATCAGTCCGCGAGCCGGGCCAAGACACAGAACCTTATCCTGTTCGGCGTTTGCTTTGCCGTGATCCTCGCGGCACTGCTTCTTGCAAAGCTCTATAAACGCAGAAGATGATCTACCGGCGCGGAGAAACGGCACACGCTCTCCGCGCCGTAATTCTTTACGGAGGAGAACGAATCGCGTTATTGAAAGTGCGAAGCGATTATGGTATAATATTTTTATTCAGATGAGAGGAAGCGCAATATGCAAGCAGAGAACAGCATCTACGCTGACCGGTATGCGGAAATGGAATCTGTCATGCTGTCCCTTGCGGACTGCATCCGCACCGCCGCCGATACGGTCAAAAGCAGTACCGGCACGAATCCGGTCGAGCATCTGAAATACCGCATCAAGGCGCAGGACAGTATGCGCGAAAAATGCCGCCGGAACGGGCTGCCCGAAACGACGGAAAGCGCATTGGAGCATATATACGACGCGATCGGACTGCGTGTGGTCTGCACGTTTCTCGACGACGTTTACGCGATCCGGGACTATCTGTCCGCCTGCGCAGACGTGGAGATCGTCAATGAAAAAGACTACATTCAGAACGTCAAACCCAACGGCTACCGCAGTCTGCACCTGATCGTCCGAAAAGACGGCTATTACGCCGAGATCCAGATCCGTACCATCTCCATGGACACGTGGGCGGCGCTGGAGCACCAGATCCGCTACAAAAAGAACGTCGGCAACTCCGCGCTGATCTTTGAGGAGCTCAAGCGCTGCGCGGACGAGCTGGCGTCCACGGACGTTTCCATGCAGATCATTCGTGCCGCGATCAATGAAAAGGATGGATAGATCATGAAACTGTTACTTGCGGAAGACACGCGCGATCTGAACCGCTCCGTCACGGTTTTGTTCGAGATGCAGGGCTACGACGTGGACAGCGCCTTTGACGGTGAGCAGGCGCTGGAATTTCTGAAAAACGACAGCTACGACTGCGTCGTGCTCGACATCATGATGCCGAAGGTGGACGGCTACGGCGTGCTTGCGGAAATGCGCAGACGGCACATCTCCACGCCCGTGCTGCTGCTGACCGCAAAGGCGGAGATCGAAGACCGCGTGAGCGGTCTGGACGCCGGCGCGGACGACTATCTGCCCAAGCCCTTCGCCTCCAAAGAGCTGCTCGCGCGCATCCGCGCGTTGACGCGCCGCCGCCGGATGGACGATTTCAGGGAGCTGCGCCTGGGCAACATCGTGCTGGACGCCGACAAGTATACGCTGTCCGCGTCGAATTCCGTCCGCCTGTCCAACAAAGAATTCGACCTGATGGCGCTGCTGATGTCCAACGCGGACGTGGCGCTGTCCACGGCTTATCTGCTCGAGCATGTTTGGAAGTACGACGAAAGCGCGCAGGAAGACACCGTCTGGCTCTATGTTTCGTATCTCAAGCGCAAGCTCCGGGCGGTCCGTTCTTCCGTAACAATCGAAGGCGACAAGGGCGGCTGCTTCCGCCTCGCGGAGGTGGATGCACAATGAATGCAAAAGAGATCCGAAGACTGCGCCGGAAGTTCATCCTGATCGCCACAGTCTCCTTTTTCCTTGTGACCGCCTTCATCGGCGGCCTGATCAACGCGGCAAATTACGCCGTCACACAGCGGGAGATCGACTGGACGCTCGATCGGATAAGCGAAAACACCGGCGCGTTTGAAAATGAAAACGAACGACGCGAACCGCCGGACACGTTTGCCGTTGCGGAGATCTTCTCCCCGGCATACCAGCGCGGCAGTTTTTATCATTTCACCTATGACGCGTCCGGTAGCGAGACCGCCTATTCTGCCGGAAGGGGCGGCGCCGTGTCGAAACAGACTGTTTCCGCCGTCGCGCAGGAGATCCGGGAAATGCAGACGAATCGCGGGCGCTATGAACGCTACGCCTATAAGCTGACCGAGAACGCGGACGGCACGTCCTCTCTCGTGCTGCTGGACGTCGGCGAAGTGCTGTACACACGGCTGCGCCTTGCGTACGCGAGCATCGGCGTCGGTCTGATCGGGATGCTGATCACCGTGATCCTCGTGGTCGCGCTGTCCGAAAAGGCCGTGAAGCCCGAGATCGAAAACAGCCGAAGGCAGGAACAGTTCCTGACCAACGTCAGCCACGAGCTCAAGACGCCGCTGGCGGTCATCCGGTCCAACACGGAGATGCAGGAGATGACCGGCGGCGAAAGCGAGTGGACGCAGTCCACGATCCGGCAGGTCGACCGCATGAACAGTCTGATCCAGAATCTTGTGATGATCACAAAATCGCGGGAGATGGAAAGCCGGTCGACCGCGGAAAAGGTCGACGTTTCCCGGGCCGTGACGCAGACGGCTCAGGATTTCGTCAGCCGTGCCGAAAGCGAGGGCAAAACGCTCACGCAGCAGATCGCGCCGGATCTGGAGCTTGCCGCCGACGGCAGCAGGATACGCCAGTTGACGATGCTGCTGCTGGACAACGCGGTGAAATACTGCGACGAAGGCGGCACGATCGACGTCAGACTGGAGATGCTTGCTAAGCGCAGCAAAAAAGGCGTCCGCCTGACGGTCGCCAACGATTACGCCGCCGGGAAGGACGTGGACTGCGCGCTCTTCTTCGACCGCTTTTACCGCGAGGACAAGAGCCGCAACATCGACACCGGCGGGTACGGGATCGGCCTGAGCATCGCGGAAAACATCTGCGCGCAGCAGAGCGGCAGCATCCGCGCCGCGTGGCGCGACGGCCTCATCTCGTTTATCTGTGAATTGTTCTGACGGAAGCGGATGAAAAAAACATGCTGAAGTATCTGAAAAAATACCGGTTATTCTGTATCCTGGCGCCGCTGTTCATGGTTGGCGAAGTCGCGATGGATCTGTGGCAGCCGGACCTGATGGCAAAGATCGTCGATCAAGGCGTGCTGCAAAGCGACTTTTCGCTGATCGTGCGCGTCGGCGTGCAGATGATCCTCTGCGTTCTTGTGGGCTGTATGTTCGGCGTAACGAACGGCATTTTCGCCAACATCGCCGCGCAGGGCTTCGGCAACGATCTGCGCAAGGATCTGTTCGGACACATCATGTCCCTGTCGTTTGAGCAGACGGACAAGTTCTCCACCGGCTCTTTGATCACGCGGCTCTCCAACGACGTGACGCAGGTGCAGAACATGGTCACGCTGGCGATCCGCGGGCTTGTGCGCAACGGCGTGATGTTCGCAGGCGGCGTGTTCATGCTCTGGCGTCAGTCGCCGCGTTTTGCGCTGGTGGCAGCGTGCGGAATGCCGTTCATCCTCTCTCTGATCGCGTTTTTCCTGCACAAGGCATCTCCCCTGTTCCGCATCGTGCAGGAAAAGCTCGACGGCGTCAACCACGTCATGCAGGAGGACGTCGCGGGCGCGCGCGTCGTCAAAGCGTTCGTCAAGGAGGAATACGAGCTCGGCCGCTTCGACCGCGCAAACGACGCGCTCTGCCGGGAGAATCTGCGCGTGCAGACGCTTCTGGCGTTCCTCGGCCCCTCGATGAACATCATTCTGAATCTCTGCGTCGTCGCCGTGATCCTGATCGGCGGCGTCACCGCCAAAAACGGCGGCGGTCTGACGCCCGGCAGCATCATGGCGGCGATCACCTATCTCATGCAGATCCTCGGCGGCGTCGGTTTCCTGGCGAATATCTTCCAGACGTTCACCCGCGCGAAGGCGTCGGCAGACCGCATAAACGAGGTGCTCACGTGTCCGCCGAGTCTGACGGACGGCGCGAACGCCGAACCCGAAACATCCCGCGGCTCGGTGGAATTCCGCGGCGTGAGCTTCGCATATCCCGGCACGACGCAGAACGTGCTGGAGCAGATCGACCTGACCGTGCGGCAGGGCGAAACGCTGGCGATCATCGGCGCGACCGGCAGCGGCAAATCCACGCTAATCGACCTGATTCCGCGTTTTTACGACGCGACGGCGGGCGAAGTGCTGGTCGACGGCAGAAACGTGCGGGACTATCCGCTTGCCGAGCTTCGGGAGAAAATATCCGTCGTCATGCAGCGCACGGAGCTGTACTCCCGTTCCATCGAAGAAAATATCCGCTGGGGCGCGCCGGACGCCGACCCGACGCAGATCAAGTCTGCCGCGCAGACCGCGCAGGCGGACGGCTTCATCTGCGAGACGGAATACGGGTACTACACGCCTGTGTCGGAGGGCGGGCATTCTCTCTCCGGCGGGCAGAAGCAGCGCATTTCCGTCGCCCGCGCGATCCTGAAGCCGCATGAAATCCTGATCTTTGACGACGCAACCAGTGCGCTGGATCTGCGCACCGAGGCGTCGCTGTATGAAGCGCTGAACAGGCAGGACCCGAACGCCACAAAGATCATCATCGCGCAGCGGATCGCCTCCGTGCGCGGCGCGGACCGGATCGTCGTGCTCGACGCCGGCAGGATCGCCGCCTGCGGCACGCACGAATCGCTGATGGCGGAATCGGAAATCTACCGCGACATTTACGCCTCACAGCAGCGGGAAGGAGGCGCGGCATGACGAAGACCAAACCCACGCCCGTCCCCGAAGGATTTGAACGCCGGCCCGAAGAAAAGGCCGCGTTCATCCGCAAAGAGCTCAAACAGGCCGCGGTGCAGACCGTCAGCTTCCGCCCCGGCAGAGGTCCCGCCCCGGGCAGAGAGCCGGGCGCCGAGATCGAAAAAGCAGACAACGTGCGCGGGACCGTTTCCCGGCTGCTGCGGTATTTCAGCGGCGTGAAAAAGATGCTTGCCGGCCTGATCGTTTCCGTAGCCGCCGTCACGCTGCTATCTCTGGCCGCGCCCGCCATGCAGGGCAGCGCCATCGACAGCATCAAAGCGCACGACTGGCCGCTGCTGTATCGCTGCGCGTTCCTGCTGCTGGGTATCTTTGCCGTGAATTTCGGCGCCAATCTCGCGCAGTCGCTGCTGGCGGCGAGACTCAGCCAGAGCATCGTGCGGCAGATGCGGCACGATCTGTTCAAAAAGATCGACAATCTGCCGATCGCGTATCTGGACACGCATTCGGCCGGCGACGTCATGAGCCGGATGACCAACGACGTCGAAAACGTCTCGACCACGATCTCCCAGAGCCTCGGCTCGCTCGTATCCGGCGTGCTGACGCTGGTCGGCACCGTGACGATCATGTTCGTGTACTGCTGGCAGCTCACGCTGGTCACGATGTTTTCCGTGATCCTGACTGTACTGGTCACAAAAAAAATGTCGGATGTGATGCGCAAGGCGTTCCGCAAGCGTTCGGCGCTGCTTGGCGAACTGAACGGCCATTCCGAGGAGATGATCATCGGCTGCCGTTCGATCGTCGCCTACAACAAGCAGGACGACGTAACGCGGGAGTTCTGCGAGACGTCCGACGCGCTGGCGAAGGTCAGCCTGAAGGCGGAGATTCTCGGCGGCTCCATGGGGCCGATCATGAACTGTATCTCCAACATCGGCTTAGTGATCGTGGCGGCGTTCGGCGGATATTTCGCCTATACGGGACTTATCACGATCGGCACGATCTCGGCGTTCATCGTCTATGCCAAGCAGTTTTCCCGCCCGATCAACGAGATCGCCCAGTTGTACGGCGCGATTCAGACCGCCGTCGCGGGCGCGGAACGCGTGTTCGCGCTGATGGATCACCCCGACGAGGACAATAGCGGCGAGCTGCCGCTGCACGAAACGCGCGGCGAGATCGCTTTCCGTCACATTGATTTCTCCTACGTCCCCGGAAAACAGGTGCTGCACGACTTCAATCTCGACGTGAAGCCCGGACAGAAGATCGCGCTGGTCGGCGCGACCGGCAGCGGCAAAACGACGGTGGTCAATCTGCTGATGCGCTTTTATCCGGTGGACGCGGGCGAGATCCTGATCGACGGTGTGAACATCAACGATATCCGGCGCGACGAGCTGCGCCGCAATACCGCCATCGTGCTGCAGGACACGTTCCTGTTTTCCGACACCATCGGCGGAAATATCAAATACGCCGACCGCGACGCTTCCGACGAACGGATGAAAAAAGCTGCGCGGATGAGCAACATCGCGCGGTACATTGAGCGCCAGCCGGACGGATATGACACATATCTCACCCATGCGGGCGAGAGCCTTTCGCACGGGCAGCGGCAGCTGCTGGCCATAGCGCGCGCCGTGCTGGCCGACCCGAAGATCCTGATCCTCGACGAAGCGACCAGCTCCGTCGATACCCGCACGGAGAAGAATATCCAGAACGCGATGGTGAACCTGATGAAAAACCGCACCAGCATCATCATCGCGCATCGGCTCTCCACCGTCCGCGACGCGGACAGGATCGTCGTGATGGATCACGGCAGCGTCGTGGAGACCGGCAGCCACGAGGAGCTTCTGGCGCAGGGCGGCGTGTATGCCGCGCTGTATCAGACGCAGTTTGAAGGCAGAGCGACATAAATAGGAGCGCCGAAGCCCGGACAGTTCGGGCTTTGGGCTGTTCGCGCTTTTCACGATCACAGGACGCGGGCGTCATGTCCGCGTCTTATTTATTGTATAATCAAAACCACCCGTCAAACGGGTGGTTTTGATTTTTGTTATGTCACGCTGCGTTTATCAGCTGTTGATCGCGCCGGATCGGGCGCAGGAAGCCGACTGTCTTCGTCGTTGCCCCGGCTTCAGGCGCCGACTTATGCCAGCTCAACGCCCCAGCCGCCCACAATGTACCGCCGCAGCAGGACCACGTCTTGCAGGTCGACTGCGCCGTCGCCGTTGACGTCGGCATGGTCAATGTCCGGATGGACGTTCCAGCCGCCGGCAATATAACGCGCGATCAGCATCACGTCGCACACGCCGCATTCGCCGTCTCCGTCTGCGTCGCCCGCTATCCAGGATCCGTCCGCCATCCAGTGCGCGTACCATGTCTGCTCGGCCGGCTCTGTAATGACCGTTCTCTCGAGAATCTTCGTGCCGCCGTCGGACGCGGTATACCAGCCTGCCATCACATAGTGCGGCCGTGTCGCCGTGGGCAGCGTACCGACCGACGTTCCGACGGTGTATTCGCGCGTCTGCACGCTGCATGTGCCGCCGTTCGCGTCGAAGGTCACCCGGACTTTGCCTGTTAACGTCAGCGCGTCCACAGCCGACTGGATCGCGTCTCTCTGTCTGTTGATCGCCGACTGATCGTATACGGTCGTTTCATGATCGTCGTCCACGTCCGCAAGAATCCCGCTGCGCGTTTGCAGAATAACGTCATACAGTGCCTGCCAGCTGTCCGGCGTATAGTTGTTCCGGTCGATGCTGTTGAGCAGCCTTGCAGCCTCAAAGCATTTGCTGCGCAGTGTGTCGAGGCCGAGCGAGGTTCGGGTGGTCGCGGGAATGTTGCTGCGATACAAGGCGTAGATGTAGTCGCCGGCTGCCGACATGTTGAGGTCGGCGTACTGCGATCCGACGTGCTCGCCTTGAATGATGTGCGCGAGCTCATATCCCGGATAGTCGTCCATCGAGATCGGCTCCGATCCGGTATTCACGATCCGGATATCCGTGATCGGACTGCCTGCGGCGCTGTTGTAGGCTGCGGCAAAAAAGAGCGGTTCGCCGGCAGTGCCGCGGTTCAGATTGCAGGGGCCGAACGTACCGGACACAAGATGGTCGCCGCTGTTGCACAGGCGCCAGACGTTGTCGTCGACGACCGTGCCGTCCAGTCCGGACAGTGCGGCATTCGAATCACTCGGCGGATTAAACAGACCGAAGCCGCGCATCGCCTCATTCGGGTCGTCGGTATACGTATATCCCATAAAGACGAAATAATGCTCACCGAACGACGGTTCGGGCGTGACGTCGCCCGCGTTCAGATCCATGTCGATCGCCGCGCCGTTGCCGTTCGCCGCGTCGACCGCGTCATACAGCTGCCCATACGCGCTGTCATGCGCCAAGTCCCAATCGTCGTTGCAGTGCGCGACGCCGCTGTAAGAGAGCGCGACGTCCTTGACGTATTTTACCGAAGGCTGCTGCACATAGTAATACGGCTGCTCCGACTGTGCCAGATTGATCATATGCGTCGTATATGTGCCGGTCTGTTCGTCGATATCGATCACGCGCGCGCCGCGCGACCTCGACTCACCGCTGTAACCGTATTCACTGTAGAATCCGGCTGTGGGCGTACAGATCAGGTCGATGCCCTGATACGGCACCACGAACATATTCGTGTGATCATGCCCGCAGACGATCGCGATGACGTCGCCCTGATCTTTCATCCTGGAAAACTCGTTGTAGTACCGGTTGTCGGCGCTTGGACAAGGATCTTCGCCCAGGATGCTGCCGGGCGCTGCATCGGAGGGCAGATAATAGGAGCTGCCTTTTTTAATGAGCGCATCGTAGATTTCCGGAACGATGATGTGCTGGAAGGCGATGGACGGCACCGGAACGCCGCCGTTCGCCGCTTTCAGCTCGTTGGATTTTGAGATATACCAGTTGACCTGATCCTGCCGCATCCCGTCGTATTTTAATGCGCCGGGGCCGTCGGAGCCTGTATCGATCATCCAAAGGTTGAATTTGACTTTGTCGTTCTCCGTCGAACCGTAGATCGGGATGTTGTACGTTCCGCAGCCGCTCAGCGAGGGTACGGGATCGCAGGAAATGTCGACGCTGTAAGAGTTGTAGATCTCCATCTGCCGCTCTTTGCTCAGCGGTTTCCCCCTGTTCAGAATAGTGCCGTCGTCATCGTCGTGGTTGCCGAATACGATCGCCACCGGTACGCCGTAATACTTAAAAATATCCATGAACTGCGCAATCGCCGGCTGCGTGTCGCTCGAGCTGTCGATGTCCGGGCCGTAGATGTTGTCGCCGGTCAGGACGATCAGATCCGGCTGCGCGATCATAATGGAGCGGCGGATAAACGCTTTCGTGGTGCTGTTCAGAGAGATATCGTCCTGAAAATCGGAAAAGTTCAGGATGCGGAATTTGCCATACGCATCAAAGTGCAGATGCGCGTCCTCCGCCCTCGTACCGGCGAACGCGAAGAATACGCCCGCGACCGCGAGCAGACACGCGAGCAGACAGCACAGCGTCTTTCTGCAAACATTTTTCTTCATCAAAAACAACTCCTTTTCGGCATATCACGGCACAGATCACATCGGCTCGGCCGCCGTGAACGATCATCACAGAGCTCTTTCATCGGAAAGGCCGACCTGTATTTCGATTATACTACATCTATCCGGTTTTCGCAACAGCAGAAATACAGGCGCCGATCCTCATTCTGCCGCAAGCGGTACGGACGCGAGTCGGAACGTGTACGCATCCGCGGGAGACGCCGCCGTATATACGAAGGAAAACCCGTATGTACCGTCGGCATTGTAATGCACGGTATAGCCGTCGTAGCCGTTGGCGGACGAGAGCGAAACGCGCTGCCAGCCGTCGGCAGTCTGCCGTTCGATCCGCGGCAGGTCGGCGCGCGTAAACCCGTCCACACGCACGGCGGTGTTTCCGCGTCCGCCGGTCAGCGTGAACTGCGCTTCGTTATTTTCGCAGCGCAGATGCGGCAGGATACTGTCCCCGATCACGCTGCCAGTCTGCGCTGTGACGCGCACCGGATGCAGCGCGCTGTCCTCACGCACGGCGCGCACGTTGTCGTCGTGCGTTTCCAGTCCCGTGCCCCACGGCAGCAGGACCAGCTCCAGACGGATGCTGTCGCCCGGCATAAAGGTCAGCGCCTTCGCGTCGAGCGTCAGGGAACCGACGGTCAGATCGGATTTGGATTCCGTACGCAGGCAAAGCGGGACGCCGTTTTCTGCGCCGCCGATCCGAACGGCGCTGCTGCGCACGATCAGGCCGAAGGAACAGCCGAGCCGTTTTTCCAGCGCCTCCCGTTTGTCTTCGCTGACCGAGAAGAAGCTGTAATACGGACAGTCGGCGCCGAGCGTTTTGTACGCCGTTCCTTTGGGCACGTCGGTGCGTACCGGCTCGTTCGCCTCGTTCAGGTATCCCATTTTGTCGAACGTGACAAAGCGGCCGTCGATCCGGAACAGATCGAAATCGCGGCGGAAATCGGCGTAGGTCGCTTTTCTTTTGAAGCGGATATCCACCGTGTAGTACGTGCGGTTTTCATCCGTCTGCGGAAATTCGACGTGCCGCAGCGTATAGTCGAACGCGCCGCCGTCGGCAGCATACGCAAGCGAAACGTCGGCATACGTCTGCCCGACACAGTCGATGCGGCTGCCGAGATACTCGCTCAGCTGCGTTTTGGTTCCGCGCCGGCACTGTGCAAAATACAGGCGTCCGACAGAGTTGAACTGCGGCTGCTCCGGCCACATGTCGCCGCTTCTGCCGCGGAAGTCCGGCAGCAGCCAGCCGTCCCGACCGTAGACAAAATAAGGGGCGATACAGTTGGTTTCGGTCGAGCCGGTGGAGAGATGATAGTACGAGGTATGAAATTCGATCGCGGACAGCTGCTTGAGCGGGACCTTGCCCCAATTCTGATACGCATGGACGACGGTGCAGCGCAGCGTTTGGCCGGCGCGCAGCGACAGCGGCGAAAGGCTTTCGCCGTAGGCATAGTCCTTCGCCGTGTAATAGTACGGCTGCGGCTCGCCGTAATCACCGCGGAAGTTTTTGTTGACCTGCATGGCGACAGGGACGAGCGCGCCGTTTTCATCCAGCAACGCCGCCGATTCCAGACAGCCGCCCCACTCGCCGACAACGCGCAGCCAGACTGTCCTGTCCGTGTCGTCGCAGGTGACGCAGATCGGCGCGGTGTACTGACGGTCGGGATCGTTGTATGCGGCGGTAAAGTCGGTGGCGTCCACGCCGACGTCATACGTCCCGCGCAGCGCGTTGTAGCCCAAAAGCCGCGCGTTCGCGCTGCCCGCGTCGACCGTGACAGTCGTCAACGGATGCCTTTCCTGTGCCGCAGCGGCAGCCAGCGCGTCGAAATCGTGCGCCGTATCGGTCCAGATCCGGCAGCCGAACGTGACAAAGTTCAGATCGTACCCGCCCGTTTCGTCGTATTGGTTGATTCCGATCCCGGCGTCGTACGGCGCGAATTGGCGCAGCACATACATCCCGCCCTGTTTCGCGACCGTCATTCGGCCGCCGTCCGTCGGCAGGATAAATCCGACCACGCCGACGTTTCGGATATCGAATCCGACCCATTCGACGGAATCGCTCTGCACGCCGTCCAAATCTTCGTGCACGCCGTTCGCGTCGCAAGCGCGTACAGCCGATACCGTGCGCGCGGGGATCCCGATCTCGCTCCCGAACGCCTCCAGCTTTGTCGTCGGCTTTTTGGCGTACAGGGAATACTGCATATACAGTTTATCGCCGTAGACGTGGAACGCCTTGTCCAGCATAAAGTCGTTCGTGCCGAAATCGAGATCGCGCACGTGCGTCTCATACGCGTACAGGCCCAGACGGATCGTGTTCACTCGCGCCTCGCCGCGGGCAAATCCGGCATAGCGCGTCCGGCCGTTCGCGGTATAGAACGCGTCGAAGGAGCCGCGGACGTAGGCGCGGGACCGCAGATCCGTCAGCGTGGCGAATTTGCCCGTCCCCTTCAGCGTGTGCAGCAGGATCATCTGTCCGTTCTGCACGGCATACGCGCGCCGCTTGCCGTCCGTGTACCGCGCCTGCACGGCGTTCGACGCCTGCGACGCGTATACGACGGTATCGGCGAGCGGATACGTTCCGCGAACGTCCTGCGTCAGCGGCGGCTGCGGCTGCCGAAGAAGTTCAAACGTCCGGCTGCCGGAAAAAGCGCCGGAAGAAAAAAGCTGCAAGGACGTCAATAACAGGGCAAAGAATCTGCGTATCATGCGTCTCCCTCCTCTGCGTTTATTATAGCTGTTTCGGCATACAGTGTCAATCGAAAACGAGAAGGAATACGGCAGCGGCCGCATCCGTCTGCAAACCACAGAAGGATGCGGCCGTCTTTTTCGTCGTGTTGTTTACCCTGTTGTTCTTGACGGATGGCTTTCCGCATACGCGGCCGAACCGTCTTCATCCGTTCCGACAATCTGTATGGAATCCGCGTCATCCGCATCTACGGCGAAAGCGGTATACTCCTCCGCGGCATATGCGTCGATCGACTTCCCGTCGGGCAGCGCGATCGAATAATGGTCGACCGGATTGCCGTCTTGATCCGTGGTCCTCTCGGCGCCGGTCAATTCGTATGTGAATTCTTCGCCGTTCAGAAAGATATGCAGATCCTGAAACAGCTTGCCGTTGAAGATCGCCCCATCTGCGGCGGCATTTGCCGTGAACAGCGCACACAACAGAACCAGTACGGCTGCGGCTGCGATGATCCATCCTTTTTTCAGATGCTTTTGCTTTTTTTCTGTCATCATTATAATCCTTTCTGTGCATTGTGCGGACGGACGGACGCCGGACATTGCTTTTTTATATTGTTCATGCATGGTCTCCATCCTCCTTCAGGCATTCTCTTAAATGATTTCTTGCACGGTGCAGCGCGGTTTTTACGGCGGACTGTCCGATATGCAGCGCAGCTGCGATCTCTTTAACGGACATGTCCTCATAATAAAACAAATGCACGACCGTGCGTTCCCGCAGGGGCAGCGCCATCACGGCGCAAAACAGATCGCAGTCTTCCGTGCTGTCAAACGTATACAAAGACAGCGCTTCTTCCTCCGGCGCGGCACATCGTTTGCGAAACGACGAACGCAAAAGATTGCGGCAGCCGTTCACACAGACGCTGGTCAGGAATTTATCCATATGCGTTTCGTTCTCAAACGGCGCCGTGCGCAGCCACAGCTTCAGGAAAACATCCTGCAGAACGTCTTCCGCATCCGAATGGTTTTGGAGAAACGACAGCGCCAGCAGAAACAAGCGATGGCTGTTGCGATCCACGGCGTTTTGAAAATCTGTCTGTTCCATGACGCCACCCCCTTGATTGAAAGCTGCTTTCACTCTATTAACACCTCACGGCGCAAAAAGGTTACATCGGTTCTGCGCGAGGGCGAACACGTCGCATTTTGTGACAGAAATGTCACAAGCCGATGTCCCGCATGTCACAGCCGCCGCGTATACTTTTACTGGTCGATATTTGTCGATCGTATTGCCGCATACCGTTCTTTGTGGTATAATCAGAAAAACAATACTGTTTGTTCAAAAAAGGAGGAATCGACAATGAAACGCAGATCGATCCTGAAATGCGCCGCCGTGCTGCTCGCGGCGTTGTTCGTCTTGCAGAGCGGCGCCGCCGTACTCGGCGCACCGTCCGGAGCCGGATCGTACACGGGCACGGTTTTGGCGGCGATCAACACGGATTATATGCCCTCCCGAACCGGAAAGACTTTTGAAACAGAATCGTCTGTGAACGCACAGGCGCAGACAGATCCCGCAGACGCTCAGGCAAGCAAGCAGCCGTGGGAGCTGGCGTGGGAGCAGTTTGAGCCGATGACGCCCGCGGAAGCGGCGCAGGCTCTCGCCGCACAGGAAGGCACGGTCGAAGCGCAGCGCGCGCGTACGCCGTACAGCATCGGCGACAAGCGAACGATCCCGGGGTATCCCGAGCTGCCGGACGACTTTGACACCATGACGTTGCGGGAAGCTCTCAAATGGTTTGTGAACTATGCCCGCAACGTGAAAACGCAGCTCACCTGCGTCTATACGGACGACGTCTGCACCGTCTGGATCGAGGACGAAAACGCATGGACCGACGAATACATCCGCGAAGTCGGCGGCTACGTCGGTACGATCATCCCGCAGGTGGAGGATCTGTTCGGGAACGCCCGGATCGACACGGACAAAGACGGGAAGTTCGCGATTTTTGTCCACTCCATGCCGCAGTCGGAAACGGTCATGCAAAAGCAGGGCGGGACCGCCGTCGGGTATTTCAGTCCGTCCGATCTGCTCGATTCGCTCGGACGGATCGGCAGCGTGTGGATGAAATCGCAGATCGCAGAGGCGCTGAGCACGAGTGCGCATGCCGACTGCTTCCATCTCAACATGATCTGTACGGATCTGGACGACATCAAAGTCATCTTTCCGCACGAGTATCAGCACTACATCCATCAATGTTATCTGTACGACGGAAAGAACAACAGGACTTATCTGGAGCCGGATGAAATGTACATCAACGAAGGCTTTGCCGTCGCGTCGGAAACGATCCTGAATCCCGGTTCGTGGATGCAGGATCATCTGCTCGACATCTTCAACAATCCGGTCGCGACGGATAATCCGAACAAGCTGTTTTCGCTTGTGACCTGGGACGAACACATGGTCAACTACGGACTTGTATATCCGTTCTTCCAGTATATCCGCACCCGATATGCCGCTCTGACGGGAGATACCGACGGCGCTTTTCCCGGAAAAGGGATCTACAAGCGCGTACTGGAATCGCGCGACAGAAGCAATCAGGACAACACGCTGGGCGTCATCGCGGACATCCTGTATCCCGCGGACCGGTATGCGTCGCTCCCGGATACGGACGCGCGGTGCCGGCAGCTGATCGAGGATTTCTGGATGGCCGTCTTCTTCAAAAAGCCGCAGGGCGACCTCGGCTTCAACGGAGAAGCCTGGGCTGAGAAGCTGTGTGTGCCGACGAACGATCTGAGCCGGGAGCAGACGCTGCGCAACGGCATGGCAATGTTTTATCTTGTGAACAACGGCGAACGGGATACGGTCAAGATCGTGAAAGCGGACGACAGCCTGCGCTTCTTCGCCGTCGATGAAGCGGTCCGGTCGGTGACGCTGGACCCGAACGGCGGACACGCAGACGTCCGCACCGTCATCAGCATCCAAACGCGGTATACGCTCCCGAAGCAGGAAAACGAAACGCTGTTCCGCGAAGGGTATACCTTCAGCGGATGGGCGTCGTCCCCGGACGCTGAAGCGCCCGAGTACAAATCCGGCGAAACGATCCCGCTGAAAAGCTCCGTGATCCTGTATGCGGTCTGGATGCCCGCCGAGCAGATCGAAACAGGCCGACCGTATTCGTTCGGAACGGAGGGCGGCGGGAGCCTTTCGGCGCAGTTTACGCCGACGGAAGACGGCGTGTATTATCTGGACTGCGGCAGAGCGTTTCAGGCGAAGATCTATGCTCCGGACCAGCCGGAGGGCACGCTGAATTCTCCGGACGACGGCGTATTTCTGTACGCCGGCACAACCTACACGTTCGACTTGACGTTCGATTCACAAAGCGGCGACGGCAGCACGGCGGATTCCTATACGCTCCGGCTGCGCGCTGCGCATTATACGCTGCGCTACTATACCGAGTGGTCCGCGGATACGGACCCGAACGACTGGTACCTGCGGCAGCAATTCGGCACGACCTATACGGTATGCGATTGCGACATCCTTCCCGACGGAAAGGATTTCGGCGGCTGGTCGACAAAGCCGAACGATACAAATCCGATGTATCTTCCGGGAGATCCGATCACGATCGACCGCGACACGGACCTCTATGCCGTATGGATCCTCTGGGACGCGCTGCAGACAGACGTGCCGTATACGGTCGGCGTACAGAGCGGCAAACTGCGTTTTGTCCCCGACAAGACAGCGGTATACCGCTTTAAAGCAAAGGCTTCCGAGAAGAAATATGAGATCCTTCTTTTCAGCGAAGCGGATGCGATCGACGACAGCTATACCGCCAGGACGCAAAGCAGAACGTACACCATGTATGCGGGACACACATATTATCTCTATACCGAGAACATCTCGTCCCTGTGCATGGAGCTGGTTTCCGAAAAGCTGCAGCACTCGCTGGTGCTGTATGTGAGCAACGGTCTGGAAATGAATCGAATCAAGACGCTCTCTGTGGAGATGACCGGAAGCAACACCTATGTTCTGCCCGATTACAGGCCAGTTTCCCTGGGCTTTTCCTCTTTTGAATTCTGGCTTGATCCGTATGCCGTGGAGCCGGTGCAGTATTATCCCGGCGATACCGTGACGCTCGACAGAGACGTCGTCCTGTACGCGCTCAGCACACAGGCCTATCCGTTGAAAGCGGAATACTCCTCCATCGCAGCGGCTTTGGGGGACGTCGCCAAAATGACCGTAAGCTATTTCCCCGTCTGGTTCCGCTGCTTCTTCCAGCGGGTCAAATACTTCGGACTGTCCCATATGTTCTTCTCGATCCCGTGGCTCGCGGACTAAGAGAAGAACCGCAAAGGGGCTGTCGCATTTAGATGAAGACGCCGTTTTCTTCGTCCGCCAGGCGTATATAGATACGTCAAGGGCGAAAAAACGGCGAGAAAAGAATCATTGATCCACAACCGATTCTTCGATCTTAGAATGAAAAAGGGGCTTTTCTCCGGATGATTCCCTGATATGCTCCCTCTATGAGAGACAATGAAATAAAAAACATTGTCTACATAGGGGGAATATTTTATGTTAAAAAGAATACCAATAAGCACGGAAGAAAAGGTTCGAGTTACGAAAAGATGTATAGAAGGAAAGACAACTC
>JAFSYP010000066.1 GCA_017449935.1 Clostridia bacterium | reverse complement strand
CACGACCTGCTATGAAGGTCTGGAAGCGGGCAATGTGTACATCTATTCCGGCATATACAAGGTCTGGGGCAGCGACGACGGCGTCAACGCCGCAGGCGACGGAAGTACGGAAGGCTTCAATCCCGGCGGCGGGCCCGGCGGCCCCGGAGGGCATGGTCCCGGACAAGGCGGATTCAATCCGGGCGGTAATTCCGGCAGCGGATCGACCACGGCGTCGGATTACGGCATTCACATCTACGGCGGCAAGGTCTATGTCAACGTCAGCGGCGACGGACTGGACGCCAACGGCGATCTGAATCTGTACGGCGGCAAGATCGTCGTCTGGGGACAGGCGGCAGGCGGCGACAACGAACCGCTGGACTGCGACGGTACGCTGCTGATTCAAGGCGCAACGGTGTTTGCTGCCGGATCGAAGTCGATGACCACAACGCCTTCCGCACAGAGTCAGGCATATGTGCGCTCCACAAACACGACTGCGGCGGCAGGCAGGACGATCAACGTCAAGTATAACGGCACGACCGTGTATAATATCCTCGCCGAAAAGTCTGTCAACTATATTCTTTACTCTTCCCCCGACATGACATCCTCGAGCGGCTGGACGATCGCGGTTGATACGTCCGCGCTCATCGGCACGGATACCGATCCGTGTGACGACGGGCATACATGGGACAGCGGCACATATACGTCCGCACCGACCTGCACCGAAGAGGGCGCAATTCTGTACACCTGCACCGTTTGCGGCAAGACCAAAAGCGTCACGGCGGCCGCACTCTGCCACAGCTACACGAACGGTTACTGTACGCGCTGCGGCACGGAAAACCCAAATGCAGCATGGTATGTGGTCACGTTCGTCACAGACGGGAACTGCAGCGTGTCCACCTATCTGACGCAGGACACGACTGACCCGTATGAAGAAAACGCCTCGTCCGCCTATGCGCGAAACAGCGACAGCGGGCAAAAGGACATCAGCGGAAACGGACAGTGCAACTTTTCGGTCATCGCCTCGGACGGTTATGCCGTGCAGTCCGTGACCGTTACAGACGGCGTCTCCAACTACAAAAATCTGAAGGTCGTCGATGCGGCTGCAAACATCTATCGCCTGACAAAAATCACCGGCAATCTGACCGTGACCGTCACCACCGTATCCGCACGGATCGCGGGCGACGCCGACGCAGACGGCGAGGTCAATCTCAAGGACGTCGTGCTGCTCCGCCGCTGGCTTGCAGGCGGATGGGCCGCGGAAATTGACGAATCCGCTGCCGACGTTGACGGTGACAATGCCGTCACGCTCCAGGACGTGGTGCGAATCACGCGGTATCTTGCAGGCGGATGGGATGTTACGCTTGTGTAACACAAACGGAGGGCTGCACATGAAAATGAAAGTTATGCTCGATAAAGACGCATTCATGCCGGATTGCGAATTTCTGACTGACGTCGGATTTGATCTCCGGTCGCCTGTACGTGTGTTCGTTCCGGCAGGGCGATGCACCGTCATCGACACCGGCGTGCATATACGACTGCCTGAGAATCACAGCGCGATCCTCAAATCCAAGCCTGGTTTGAGCCTACGATACGGTATACTGTCCGAAGGCGTTGTCGATCCTGCATATACCGGCAGCATCCTTGTCAATCTGCGCAATTATTCCGATAAACCGTACATGGTCGAAGTCGGCGATAAGATCGCGCAGCTTTGCATTCTCCCGCCCATCAGGCCGGAGCTCGAACTGGTGACGTCGCTATGAAAAGAATGAACCCCAAAACGAAAGGCCGCATTCTCTCGATCCTTTTTGTCGTTCTTCTTCTGTCCGGTCTTACTCTGATTCTGTATCCCTGCGTCAGCAATTACCGGAACACTCTGCGTGCCTCCCGCACGATCACGGATTATGCTGAAGCCGCAGCCGGTATAGACGACGTAGAATATGCGCATCTGCTCGAAAACGCACGCAGTTACAACACGCAGCTTGCGGAAAAATGCAGGATTTCATGAACTGTCGAGCGAAGAAAAGACCGACTATTACAAACAACTCGACGTCACAGACACCGGGGTTATGGGGTATCTCGAAATTGAAAAGATCAATTGTTTTTTACCGATATGTCACGGCACATCGGACGAAGTGCTGAAAACGTCTGTCGGGCACGTAGAGGGAACCTCGCTGCCAATCGGCGGAACGAACGCACACGCTGTTTTGTCCGCGCATCGCAGCCTGCCCTCCGTCAGACTGTTTTACGATCTGGACGAAATGGAGATCGGAGATACGTTCGTGATCCATGTGCTGAACGAAACCCTGACCTATGAAGTTGACCGGATCCGCACCGTCCTTCCGTCTCAGACCGGCGAGTTGCAGATCGTTCCGGGATATGATTACGTCACACTTGCGACGTGTACGCCGTACAGTGTCAATACGCATCGTTTGCTCGTGCGCGGGCACCGCATCATCCGTGACGCACCGTGCGGAGCAGAAACACAGTGATACCCTTCTTTCTTTTTTGGGGCTGCCGATGTCAGGAAAATGAACCTGCATCGGCAGCTCTCTGATTTGATGCAAGGAATTTACAACTCGTTTATCTTTTTTCAATGCTTTTTCAATCTTCGCCGTTATAATAGGGAGCAGAAAGGCGGTGGTACCGATGCAGTTTCATGAATCCTTTACGAATAATCCGACAACAAATCCGAGTATCAAGGAGGCACACACCATGAAAAAAGCATATCGTTCCATGCAAAAACTGCTCAGTATAGTATTTGTCTTTACTCTGATCGCCGCGCTGGCGATCCCGGCGTCGGCGGCAGACGCCGACACATCCGACGCGACACGCTTTGCCTTCTCCGACAGCGGCATCACCGTCACGGAAGGCGCGTACACAGGCTATAAGGTGAAGGATACAGCGCTTTCCCTCACCGCGGCGGGGACGTACGTCGTCTCAGGAAGCTGCAAAAACGGCACGATCGTCGTCAAAAAGAACGTGACCGGCGTCACGCTCGTGCTGGACGGTCTGACCCTTTCCGCCTCAGCGACCGCGCCGATCACCTGTAATAAGGGCAGCGGCGTCACGATCACCGCGGCGGCCGGAACGGTCAACAACCTCGCGGACGACCAATACAACAACGACGACATCTATACCGACGAAACACTCTATCCCGACATTGAAAACGCCGTCATCAAATGTAAGGACGGCTCGAACGTGACCATCGCCGGCACGGGCACGATCAACGTCACATCAAACGGTAAAAACGGCGTCAAGGGCGGATACGACCTGTACGAAGAGGACGCGGACGGCAACGTGACCGACACGCTGCTTTCGACGGCGTCTCTGACGATCCGGGACGTCACGCTCAACATCCCGGCGAACGTCAACGACGCGCTGAAAGCGGACACGGAGCTGAATATCCTGTCCGGCACCGTCACGGTGTCCGCGCCGGACGACGGCATCAAGTCCGATTACACACTGAACATCGGCGCCAAAGGTACATCCGGCCCGACCGTCCAAGTGACAAAGGCGGCGGAAGGCATCGAGGGCTCCGTGGTGAACGTCTACTCCGGCAAAGTCTATGTCACGGCGTCGGACGACGGCGTCAACGCCGCCAACGGCGACATCGCCGAGCGCAGCACACAGTTCAGCTACAATCAGTACGGCGGCTATGTGTATATCAACGTGACGAACGGCGACGGCGTCGACTCCAACGGCAGCGCCAAACTGACGGGCGGCACGATCGAGGTGCACGCGCCCGCGCAGGGCGACGGCGATCCGATCGACACGGAGTACGGCTGCACGTTCGGCGGCGCGACGGTTCTTGCGGTCGGACACGCCGCGATGCAGCAGGCATATACGACGTCCACCCCTTATGTCGTCTTCGGCGGCAATGCCGGCGGCAGACCCGGCGGCTTCGGCGGCATGTTCGGCGGCGGTCAGACCAATCTGGTCACAGCGGGCAGCGCCATCCAGATCACGGACGCGTCCGGAAACGTGCTGTATTCCGCGACAGCGGTACGCAACGCGAGCTACGTGCTGTTTGCAAGCCCAGAGCTGACCTCCGGCGCAAGCTATACGTTAAAGAACGGCTCGACCGCCGTATCGACCGCGACCGCAGGCACAGCGTCAAGCGGCAATCCCGGCTCTCCGCAGAACCCCGGCAATCCCGGCGATGAGCCCTCAAGCCCGGACGAACCGCAGGCGACAAACATTTTTCAGACCGTCTGGGGCTGGATTCGCACCATCTTCCGCTGGCTTTACAATCTGATTTTCAATCGCGGTTGACCAAAGCATGCATAAATATTCCCAGCCATCGGACAGCTTTTGTCGGCGGTCGGGAGAATGACTACGATTGCGAAATCGCAAAAACGGAGGAGAGCGTATGAATCCTTTCCATGTGCAGCGTCTTATCCGATCCTCACAAGAACGTTACTGTATACCCGCACTGCGTCAAATCTTCGATAAACAGCTTCATTATTCCGACCTGATTGTATCCGATACGCCGAAGGAGAGCAGTTGCCCGTTTACCGGAACGGTCTGTCATTACGTGAAAGGCGTCAGCCCACGCGGTTGGATAACCCTGTGGTTCCGATAATCCATTACTGCTCACCCAATAAAATCGTGAATGATTGATGCGTCGTTTGGACAAACAGAAATGTTCAAGTTTTTTTGGGCGAGCAGTAAAACCTTTTGAT
Source organism: Clostridia bacterium (assembly GCA_017449935.1). GTDB lineage: Bacteria > Bacillota > Clostridia > Oscillospirales > Acutalibacteraceae > UBA1425. The sequence continues at coordinate 65,507 of JAFSYP010000066.1, read as the reverse complement.
AAATCAAACCAGAAAGGAACAACCCTGCTATGAAAAAAAGAGTTCTTGCCTGTCTGCTTGCTGCCGCATTGCTGATCTCGGTAACTGCCTGCGGAAAGCAGAGCACAAACAACCCCGACATTACGGAGAATCCGACAGCGGACAATCCGGAGGAAATTGTCACCAATCTGTCCAAGATCGATACGACCAAGTGGCAGTACAACGCGGACGACGACGTCTACTATCAAATCGGTATTGCCTACTGCGAGAATCCGGCGGATACGACCTACGAAACACTGGCGGTATTTGTGCCCGGTTCCTATATGGACGCATCTGAAAACAGCGACGGCACCTATACCTGTTCGGTCAACACATCGGCGAAGGTCGGCAGCTATACGGCAGAAACTGCGCCGATCGTCATGCCCATCAACACGCCGGGATACTCCGCAATGGCATCGCTGACCGCTTATTCGAGCGTGAAGGAGTACACGGATGCAGGACTTGTCTATGTGCATGCGGGCTGTCGCGGCAGAGATGCCGGCGCTCCGGCAGGCGTCACGGATTTAAAGGCAGCCGTGCGCTATATCCGCTACACGGATGATCTGATTCCCGGCAGTGCGGAACGTATCTTTACGTTCGGCATGAGCGGCGGCGGCGCGCAATCCGCGCTGATGGGGTCGACGGGAGACAGCGCGCTGTATGACGACTACCTTGCAGAAATCGGCGCGGTGCAGGGCGTCAGCGACGCGGTGCTCGGCTCTATGTGCTGGTGTCCGATCACCAATCTCGATTCTGCCGATGCGGCATATGAATGGATGATGGGCTGTACCAGGAGCGGATTGTCGGAGGAGGAGCAGCAGATTTCGGACAAGTTGGCAGAAGCGTTTGCCGCCTATGTCAATGCCGCAGGAATAAAAGACGCTGACGGAAATGCGCTCACATTAACATCTTCGGCAAACGGCATTTATCAGGCAGGCAGTTATTACGAATACATGAAAGCAGAGATCGAACGATCCCTCAACAACTTCCTTTCCGACACGGAATTTCCGTATGACGCTTCTTCCTCCGGCGGTATGTCGGGAGGCTTTGGCGGCGGGAAGCAGAACGGGGAACGTCCGTCCTTTGCCGACGGTCAGATGCCCGATGGCGACGGTGCGCCTTCGTTCGGCGATGGTCAAATGCCGCAGCAAATGCATGCGGACAATTCAGATGAACAGTCCTTTGAGGAGAAGGATGACATTACGCGCAACGAAACCACTGGCGGCATATCCCTCTCCGGAACGTATGAAACGGCGCAGGACTATATCGACGCGCTGAACGCAGACGGAGAATGGGTTGACTATGACGCTTCTTCTAACACCGCAACCATCAGCAGCATTGAAGCGTTTGTCCAGGCGTTCAAGAGCGCGTCCAAAAACCTCGGCGCATTCGATCAACTGGACGGCGGACAGGGCGAAAACACGCTGTTCGGCTATGGCGACGGAAACGGCGCACATTTTGATGCGGAACTTGCATCTATTCTGAATACGCTCGGCAGCAGCTATGCCGATGACTATACCTCTGATCTTGCCAAAACGGACAGCGTCGGTAATACAGTAGACGTGCGTCTGAAAATGTATACGCCGCTGTATTATCTGCTCGAATCCTCAGAAGGCTTCGGCACGAGCACAGTCGCCAAATACTGGCGTATCCGCACGGGTATCGCGCAGAGCGATTGTGCCCTGTCAACGGAAATGAATCTCGCGCTCGCGCTGGAAAACTATGACTCAGTAGATTCCGTTGACTTTGAAACGATCTGGGGAGCCGGACACACACAGGCAGAACGAACCGGCAATTCGACGGAAAACTTCATCGCATGGATCGGCGAATGTTTAGATGCGGAGTAAACCGTACACGCCTCCTGTTTTGATACAAATAAATATGGCAGAAAAACGCCCTCAAATCCGCTGTATGTCTGTGCGGCTTTGGGGGCTGTGAGACGGAAGAAAACACCGGCGGAACGGAACCGATATTCTGCCGAAAACACAGTTGAATGCTTCGGGCGGATATGTTATAATCCACACAGATAATGGATGCATTGAGGTACATGGATGATGAACGCGACAAACAGTATTTACGGGGCTCGGTCGGCGGAGATGGAAAGCGTGATGCACGCTTTGGCCGACTGCATCCGGTCGGCCGCCGCAGAAATCAAAGAAAAGACCGGCATGAATCCGGTCGAACACCTGAAATACCGCATCAAGGCGGAGGACAGCATGCGCGAAAAATGCCGCCGGCAGGGACTGCCCGAAACGACGGAAAGCGCGCTGCAGCACATTCACGACGCGATCGGCCTACGCGTGGTATGCACGTTTCTGGACGACGTTTACGCGATCCGGGATTACCTGCGTGCACGCGATGATCTGGAGATCGTCAACGAAAAGGACTATATCCGCAGCGTCAAGTCCAACGGCTACCGCAGTCTGCACCTGATTGTAAAAAAAGACGGCTACTATGCCGAGATCCAGATCCGCACGATCTCCATGGACACCTGGGCGGCGCTGGAGCACCAGATCCGCTATAAAAAGAACGTCGGCAACTCCGCGCTGATCTTTGAGGAGCTCAAACGCTGTGCGGACGAGCTGGCGTCCACGGACGTCTCCATGCAGATTATCCGCGCCGCGATCAACGAAAAGGATGGGGAAGCATGAAGCTGTTACTTGCGGAAGACACACGCGACCTGAACCGTTCCGTCACGGTTTTGTTTCAGATGCAGGGCTACGACGTCGACAGTGCATTTGACGGCGAGCAGGCGCTGGAATTTTTGAAAAACGACAGCTACGACTGCGTTGTACTGGACATCATGATGCCGAAAGTGGACGGATACGGCGTGCTCTCGGAGATGCGGCGGCGGCATATTTCCACGCCCGTCCTGCTGCTGACCGCCAAGGCGGAGATCGACGACCGTGTGACCGGCTTGGACGCCGGCGCGGACGACTATCTGCCCAAGCCCTTTGCGGCCAAAGAACTGCTCGCGCGCATCCGCGCCCTGACACGCCGTCATCAAATGGACGCGTTCGACGAGCTGCGCGTGGGCAATACCGTGCTGGACGCCGGAAAGTATACGCTGTCCGCGGCGAACTCCGTCCGCCTGTCCAACAAGGAATTCGACCTGATGGCGCTGTTGATGTCCAACACGGACGTTGCGCTGTCCACACCGTATCTGCTCGAACATGTGTGGAAGCACGACGAGAACGCGCAGGAGGACACCGTCTGGCTGTACATTTCGTATCTCAAGCGAAAGCTCGAAGCGATCCGTTCCGCTTGCACGATCACCGGCAGCAAGGGCGGCAGCTTTCAGCTTAAGGAGGCGGAACAATGAACGCCAAAGAAATCCAAAAACTGCGCAAAAAGTTCATCCTGATCGCCACGGTCTCTTTCTTTCTCGTGACGGCGTTCATCGGCAGCTTTATCAATGTGGCGAATTACGTCGTCACGCAGCAGGAGATCGACTGGACGCTCGACCGCATCAGCGAAGACCGCGATACGTTTGACGAGGAAGATGAACCGCGCAAACCGCCGAACGCATTCGCCGTTGGAGAGATTTTTGCGCCTTCCTATCAGCGCAACAGCTTTTATCAGTTCACCTACGATGCAGACGGTACGGAAACAGCGTACTCCGCCAGCCGCGGCAATACGTTCCCGAAGGAGAGCGTGTCCGCCGTTGCGGAAGAGATCAGGAATCTCCAAAAGGACAGAGGACGCTATGACCGCTATTCTTTTAAGGTCACACACAAGGACGACGGCACCACGTCCGTCGTGCTGCTCGACAGCGGCATCGTGCTCTATTCCCGCCTGCGTCTTGCCTATGCGAGCGTCGGCGTGGGCTTCGTCGGGATGCTGATCACGGTGATCCTGGTCGTTGCGCTTTCCAAAAAAGCCATAAAGCCGGAGATCGAAAACAGTCAGCGGCAGGAGCAGTTCCTGACCAACGTCAGCCATGAACTCAAAACTCCGCTGGCGGTCATCCGCTCCAACACGGAGATGCAGGAAATGACCGGCGGCGAAACGGAATGGACGCAGTCCACGATCCGGCAGGTCGACCGCATGAACAGCCTGATCCAAAACCTTGTGATGATCACGAAGTCGCGGGAGATGGAAAGCAAATCGGGCACGGAAAAGATTGACGTGTCACACGCTGTGGCGCAGACGGCGCAGGATTTCCAAAGCCGCGCGGAAAGTGAAGGCAAGACGCTCACACAGCAGATCACGCCGGGACTGGAGCTGACTGCAGACGGCAGCAAGATTCGTCAACTGGCCATGCTTCTTTTAGACAACGCGGTGAAGTATTGCGACGAAAACGGCACGATCGAGATCAGGCTGGAGCCGTTCGCCAAGCGGAGCAGAAAAGGCGTCCGCATGACCGTTTCCAACGATTACGCCGCCGGAAAAGACGTGGACTATGCACGCTTCTTCGACCGTTTCTACCGCGAGGACAAGAGCCATAACATCGACACCGGCGGGTACGGAATCGGCCTGAGCATCGCAGAAAGCATCTGCGCCCAGCAAAACGGCAGCATCCGTGCCGCGTGGCGAGACGGGCGGATCTCGTTCATCTGTGAGCTTTTTTAACGGTCAAAGCATTGTCTTCAATCCGCATATTACGTGTGGTCGGATCGGATATTCCAAGATAAACTGCCTGCTGAAAAATTGTGCAAAAATACCATTTGCATTTTTCTTTGAAAAATAGTATAATACATTATAGACGTGTGGCAATTACTGCGTAAATCCAGTTGTTGCTGCACGTTTTGTGTTCAGAAAAAACGGGAGGGAGAATCGTGCAGAAACAGTTTGAAAAGTCACAGTACGTCTGTTACGGTGCAAACGGCATTTGCCTGATCGAGGACATTTGTCCTATGCCCGGAATGGATGGTCATGCTCTGTTTTATGTGTTAAAACCGATCGCAGACCGCAATTCCGTGTATTACATTCCGACGGACAACGAAAGTCTTGTATCCAAATTGCGCGTGCCGTTGACGCGCGAAGAAATAGACGCTACGATTGATTCTGTCAAGGACGCGTCCGTTCACTGGATTGACGATCGCAGCACGCGACATGAACAATGCCGTGCGGCTTTACGCGAATGCGACATGCGGCAGGTTCTTCTGATCGTCGGCATGTTGTATCTGCAAAAGCAGAAGCTGTCCGAAGAAAACAAACGGCTTTCCACTACAGACGAATCTTTGCTGCGAGACGCGGAGAAGCTGACCGAAAATAAATTCTCGTTTGTCCTCGGTTTAAATGCGGGCGAAATCGGTCCGTATATCCGCAGGCGGTTGGGCTTGGAATGAAAAGCGCGATACGTTGTCATCTTGCACAATTCGGTTTGCTTTATTTTTTGTTAAATAAGACCATTTGAATTTTAAAAAAAAGAGAATATAATCAGATTAAACCAACGTGTGGCAATTACTGCGTAAATCCAGTTGTTTGCCGCACGTTATTATTTTGGAGGTGTAGTCAAAATGAAAAGAGTAAAAGAAGCATGTATCTGCCAAACGCTACATTTTATGCTCAAAGAGGACGTTCCACACAGTTACGCCGTGCGTGTCGTCGAGGAAGAAGTGAGAAGGTATAAGACACATCTTGACGAAACGCGAACTAAGCATAAAATCATTACTGAAGAAAAGCAGCCGGATGGTTCCGTAATCATTAAGATTATTAAAGAATACGGCATGAGTCCCGTCGGCTCGTACCTCGACTGAACAATAGAACAAGAAAGATCAAACAGCGTGTAGCCATCGGCGTAATTCCGGCAGTGGGCTGCACCTGTTTTTCTTTTCGGAAAGGATGATATTATTATTATGGAAGAAAAGAACGCACGGTTATTGGGTGAGGCGCCGATCGGTAGACTGATGCGCAAATACGCAGTCCCGTGTATCATTTCATTATTGGTTGGCGCGCTGTACAACATCGATGATCAGCTGGCGATCGCCGCAGAAGAAGGTGTCGAGCGCCTTGTCCCACAGTTCTTTGCCGTCTGTGTCCGGCGAAACAAGCGTCTGCTTCGTGATGTAGTCCGACGCCTGCGGCGCATACCCGCGTTTGCCGCCGGAGCGAAGATCGTAGGTCTGACCGGGCGTGTTCAGCAGGAAACCGTCCTTGTCGAAATCCTGCACGTTCATCAGCACCATCGGCTTGATCGCGGAGAGCGCGCTGGAGATGTATTTCATACTATCCAAAGATAGTCCGTACTTTTTGGTGAACATTGTATCAAAATGCGCGTACTCTTTCCGCGTGATGATGCCCCGCCTGAGCAGTATCTTTGCCTGCGCCATGATGCTCTTGTAGGCAAGCAGCGATTCAAATAGATCCTTATTCATGCTCGCCGCCTGCCTTTCGCCCTGCATGATAACAATCAGCTGAGCAATACTTCTGACACTTATTGGATCGGACGGTGAACACCTTACCGCAGACCGGGCAGGTACGGTTATACGCTGTCCGAACAGTATGATTGGCGTGCCACCACTTGTTGTAGCAGCGTCGGCAGCAGAACCGCTTTCCTTTCCCGTGAGATGACGCAGGGATTGGTGCGCCACAGGTCAGACAGAGGACACCCGCGTTCGTGTCAGTTTTCTTTTCGCGGCTGCATAATGCCTTTACGGTTCCGACAGGAAGCCGGAGAGCGTTCGCAATTGCCGAATATGATTCGCCGTTTTCTCGCATAGCAAGGATGATAGATTTATCTCGTTCCGTCACGAAAAAACACTCCCTTCCACTACACGGACACGAAAACGGCCACTGTTTCCCCCCCTAAATTAAAATTTTGTGAAATGCAACCCCCTTGCAACCCCCTGCAACCCCCTGCAACCGGTTGCAATTTTGCCGAAAGCCCATAAAAAAAGCAGCGCAGAAAAGCCTCAAATTGTGCTATTCTGCGCCGTGAAATGTATTCAGTTTGAACCTCTAAAGTATTGCAATCCCTTATTTATCAACGATTTGAAAACAAAAAGCCGAAACGACTACATTGTATCAAAATAGTCGTTCCGGCGTGGTGCGGATAACAGGGATCGAACCTGCACGGGGATTGCCCACCGGATCCTAAATCCGGCGCGTCTGCCAATTCCGCCATATCCGCATGTTGAGTATTATGAAAAGAACCCGCAGACAGTTCTGCGGGTTTGGAGCGGATGACGAGGCTCGAACTCGCTACCTCCACCTTGGCAAGGTGGCGCTCTACCAGATGAGCTACATCCGCAACTGCTCTGCTATTATAGCAGGCAACTATTCGGTTGTCAAGCATTTTTCAAAATTTATTTGACCGGTTCGCCGAACCTTCCGCGAAAATCCGTCGACGCACAATCGCCCAGCGGCAACGCGACGGGCTTGCCGTCCGCAGCGGATCGGTAGATCGCCAGTACCGTCTCCAGCGCGCGGCGTCCTGCCGCGGAAGTGACATACGGTTTACGATCTTCGCGAATGGCGGACAGCATGTCCGCATACAGAGACTTGTGGCCGAAGCCGTACACGTTCGGCGGGTCCTCGCCGCAGCTTGCCAGCACGTGCGAATCTGTTTCGTCTCCGTCTGCAAAGCGCCACATATCCACCAGATTGACGCACCGTCCGCCGAGCTTGGCCAACCCTTTTTCGCCGAACAGCGTCAGCGTCTCCTCCCAGTCGCCGCCGAATGTATTGACCGAGCCTTCGATCACGCCGTAGCTGCCGTTTTTGAAACGCAGCAGCGCAAGGCCAAAATCCTCCGCTTCGATGCAGGGATGGAGCATATTGTCCGTCATGCCGACGACCTCGGTCACCTCGTCGCCCATCATCCAGCGCAGCAGATCAATGGCATGAATGCACTGGTTCATCAGCGTGCCGCCGTCCTGCGCCCAAGTGCCGCGCCAGTCCGCGCTGCGGTAATAATCCTCGCCGCGCGACCAGCGTATGGAAGTCGTCCCGTACAGCAGTTTGCCGAAACGCCCCGCACGCAGAGCGGAACGCATCTGCTGCACGGCGGTGTTAAAGCGGTTCTGGTGATTGGCGCTGACTTTCACGCCCATACGCTTTTCTGCTTCGATGATGCGGTCGGCGTCCGCGAGCGAAAGCGCGATCGGCTTTTCGATGATGACGTTGCAGCCCGCTTCGATGCAGTCCACAGCGATCCCGGCGTGCGTGCCGGACCATGTTGCCACAGCCGTCAGCTCCGGCTGACAGTCCCGCAGCATCTGCCGATAGTCCGTGAACAGCCGCACACTCTGCAGCAGCTCGAATCTGTCCCGCAGCGCCTCGGCCTTCTGAAGCTCCAGATCGCACAGCGCGACGATCTCCAGGCCGTTATCCAATGCGGCGCTGATATGGTTTGGTGAAACACGGCCGCAGCCGATCAATGCATAGCGCATAGTTAGTCGCCCTCTTGTGAAAAAGGCGGTCCGCTGTACAGCACAACAGGCCGCCCGAATCGTCAGTTTTTATCGATTCTGGTTGATCGTGTATGCATCGCCCATACCGATCCCGCGCAGCAGCTCGATATCCTTCATATCATAGGTGCCGTCGTTGTTGACGTCGCTGGCACGCAGCGGCGCGTCGGCGATCTCATACCCCATCGCCGTCGTCAGATACGCCTGCAAACGCAGGCAGTCCGTCGCGTCGACCAGCGTGTCGCCGTTGGTATCGCCGTAGATGATGCAGGTATACGAGTCGATCACTTCGCCGTCATAGACAAGATTGACCTTCGTTCCGGTACCGTACCCGAACGACGTCGGCACGACCTGGATCGCACCGAGACTGTTGGACGACGACGCGATATTGGCTGTCACGTCCTCGCCCACCGTCAAACCGGTGATCGTATGCGTCGTCGCGTCGAAACAATTGTTCAACTGCGTGTTGGGGATCAATTCGGGCACGCATTCCAGATTGATCGTCAGCGTGTAGCTGTTGCCCATAACAAAATCGTCCGTCGTGATGACAAAGCTGCCGGTCGCCGTCGTCGATCCGGGCGCAGAGACCTCATAGGTGTAAGTATCGGGCGTCGGCAGTTCGATATAGGTGCGCGACGACATCGGCACGATCGTGCCCAAGGAATTGCGGATCGTCACCGTAGGCGAATAGATCTGCTCGTTGTTGAGGAATACGTTGAAGCTGACGGACGCCGTCGTATTGTATTCGGTCGTGGTCACATAAAACGGCTGCACATAGGTGATACCGCCCTCGCCGGTCAGATAAAGACGCACATAGCTGTTGATCTGCGCCTCGAAACGGTTCAGATCAAATGTCACGACCGTACCCGAGGGATTGCAGTTTACGATCTCCAGCTCGTTGCCGTCCGCGATCATCACAGCCTTCTGCGCTTTCGTCGTGTGCAGGATGATCTGGCTGCGCGCTTCATCCACGGTCAGGCGCGAGATACGCGGATAGTCGCCGTTGCCAGTGGCGTCGCTCAGTTCTTCTTTGGATCGGCGGGACGAAACAAAGAAGCATCCCGTTTCCATCGAAGTACGGATTTTGTCCGCCTTCAGCTCCGGCGTAATAAACCATGCGCAGTTCTGATCCAGTTCATCCTCATGATGCGAATCGTCTCCGCAGAAGCCCCACAGTCCGCGTCCCTCCGGCGCAAGGCGTTTGAGAAGCTCATCGTACAGGTGACGATCCCATTTGGTGCGGTTGTCGGATTTATTGACCAGCTCCATGCCGATGCAGGACGGATATGTACGGAAAACTCTGTCCGCAAATTCATTGATCCAGCTTGACGTGTAGACCGAACTCATCGCCTCTGCGGCGGTGGAACAGTCGTTCGCTTCCATGAATTCGCCGACATGGTTGATGTGCGTGATACCGCCTGCGCGCGCGTTCTTGGTGACGGCCGTCACACAGCCGTCGATGCCCTTTGCATTCAACTCCATATCGTTTTGCCCGGCGTCGGCAAAGAAGCCGTTGACGTGGCACTTTTTGGTGGACGCGCCGTTGAGCTCGATGCCAAGCGGGATGTCGATCATCGGCCTTCCGTTTCTTCCGACGCCGGTCGTGATCTCCAGATTTCTCTGGGCAGTGAGCGACTTCATGTTTTTCGTCAAACCGCCTGTTCCGTTGGTGATCGCCTGGTAATTGAACCAGACCGGACGCTCGCTGTTGCTGGTCTTATCCACGGTCCAGCCGCGGTTCACGGCGCCGTGGTCGGTCATGGCGACCGCGTCGAAGCCCAAACGGTAGTAGTTCTCGATCTGGTCGGCGAACTGATAGTCACCATCGCTGATCATGGAATGCACGTGCGTCGCGGACTTGTACTGTCCCCAAGTGTCCCAATTCACTGCACTGTACGGATTCGCAATAATATAGCGCTTCGTGCCGACGACGTCCTGCACCTCTCCGGCCTGCGCCTGCAGCTCGCCGTGCAGCGCGCTGAATCCGAATCCGACTGCCGCGACGCATGCTGCCGCCGCGGCCGCACAAACAATTTTTTTCATTCTGCGTTTCATCGTTTCAGTGCCCCATTTCTTTTCGGGATAGAATAGTCCGAATTTAACCGTATACATTATAGCACGACTTTTGCGCAATGTAAAACAAAAAAACAAAAAAGCAGCATTTTGGTGGATTGTACAAAAAATGCTGTTTTGATTTGTGCAGTTTGCCGGTTCATTCCTATTTGCTTCGGAAAAGAAATCCGTTTTTTCTGTTGACAAACAGGCTGTAAACGCATATAATAAACGAAGATGCCGATGTGGCGGAATTGGCAGACGCAAGGGACTTAAAATCCCTCGGTGGCAACACCGTGTCGGTTCGAGCCCGACCATCGGCACCAGCGGGCGGCTTTTGCACAGCAATGCAGAAGCCGCCCGCTTTTTTCTTTTACAATTCTTCCGCAAGATCAAGGATCAGGCGTTCGGTCTTCTCCCAGCCCAGACACGGATCGGTGATGGATTTGCCGTAGCACCCCTCCCCGATCTTCTGCGCGCCGTCCTCGATGTAACTCTCGATCATCAGGCCCTTGACGAGCTTTTTGATATCTGCATTGTAGCGGCAGTTGTGCAGCACCTCTTTTGAAATACGGATCTGTTCGAGATACCGCTTGCCGGAGTTGGCATGGTTCGTGTCGATGATGACCGCCGGGTTCTGCAAACCTTTTTCCGCGTACAGTCCGCACAGATACTGCAGATCCTCATAGTGATAGTTCGGCATGGACTGCCCGCGCTTGTCCACATAACCGCGCAGGATCGCGTGCGCGTACGGATTGCCCTGTGAATGCGCCTGCCAGCCTCGATAGATGAACGTGTGCCGATGCTGCGCCGCCGTGATGGCGTTCATCATCACCTCGAGATCGCCGCTGGTGGGATTCTTCATGCCCACAGGCACCTCCAGGCCGCTCGCCGTCAGTCGGTGCTGCTGATTCTCCACAGACCGCGCGCCGATGGCAACGTACGCCAGCAGGTCGTCAAGATACTTGTGGTTCTCCGGATAGAGCATCTCGTCCGCGCAGGAAAAGCCCGTTTCTCTGAGCGCGCGCATATGCAGTTCCCGGATAGCGATGATGCCCTTGAACATATCGGGCTTGTTCGTCGGGTCGGGCTGGTGCAGCATACCTTTGTATCCGTCGCCTGTCGTGCGGGGCTTGCCCGTGTAGATGCGCGGGATAATGAATATTTTCTCCCGCACCTTCTCCTGCACCGTACGCAGACGGCTGATATAGTCGATCACGCTATCCTCATTGTCCGCCGAACACGGTCCGATGATCAGGAGAAATTTGTCCGACTGTCCGGCGAAGATCTGCTTCGTCTCCGCGATCCTTTTGTCCACGATCGCGGAAAGCTGCGCAGAGATGGGGTACATCTCTTTGACCTCCATCGGGATCGCCAGTTTCTTTTCAAAATCCATATTCATATATATTGCCCCCCTTTCAGGCTTGCTTATCAAAATAACCGCGGCGTTCGGTCGACAGCCGCATCTTTTCACGCAGTCCCTGCGCGTCTTCTTCGGAAAGCAGATCGCGCAGCTGCTTGAATTCTCGCAGGAACGTGTCCATCTGCCGCAGCAGCGGCTCTTTGTTGCGCAGGAAAAGCTCGCTCCACATGCGGTCGTTGATTCGGGCGATACGCGTCAGATCCCGGAACGAGTCGCCCGTATAATCCGCCAGATGCCGGTTCTCGCTGCACGTCATCAGCGCGATGGCGATACAGTGCGTGAGCTGCGAAACAAAGCCGATCATGTCGTCGTGTTCCTCCGGTGTCAGTTCGGATATATGCGCAAAACCGAGGATCTGTCCCAGCTCCCGACACCACAGAATTCCCTGCTCGGTATTCTTTTCGGTCGGGACGACGATATAGTTCGCGTCGCGGAAAATGCGGTCGTCGCTGTTTTCCACGCCGCTGACCTCGCGTCCTGCCATCGGATGCGCCGCGATGAATTCCAAATCCGGCCGCAGCATTTTCTGCACGTCATACACGATGCAGGACTTGACGCCCGTCACGTCCGTGAGCATCGCGCCCTCTTTCAGCAGATGCTGGTTCTCGCCGATCCACCGAAGGAGCGTTCCGGGATACAGCGCAAAAATGACCGCGTCCGCGCTGCCGAGCGCATCTGCCTCGACGTCGGTATAGCCCGCGTCGATGATCCCGTGATCGAGCGCATAGCGTATGGCGTCAGCGTTCGTGTCGATCGCTTCCACGCGGTAGCCGAGCCGCCGCAGTGCACGCGCATAGCTGCCGCCGATCAGTCCGAGACCGACGATCATGATCGTTCGTTTATGTATCCATTCCATCAGGTCTGCACCTCGATCCCCAAAGATTTCATACGCTCAAAATAATCCGGGAAGCTCTTTCGTACCGCTTCGGCGCCCTCGATCGTGCCGCCGGTTTTCGTAAGCAGCAGCGACAGCGCCATCACGATCCGATGATCGCCCCAGCCGCACAACGGTTCCCGCGGCGTTTGCAGCGGCGACGCGAAGACGGTCATCTCGTCCTCGTCCAAAACGCAGCGAACGCCGAATTTCAAAAGCTCACGCTGCATACACGATGCGCGGTCGCTCTCCTTGATGCGCAAACGGCGCGTCCCCGTGAAGCGTGCGCCGTGTTTATACGCCGCCAGCGCCATACAGACAGGCCCCAGATCGGGGCAGTCGGACAGGTCGACGGTCGGCGTACCCGCGTCCAGCGCACGAAAAAGCTGACGACAGATCTTGTCCCCCTGCAAGCTGTCCGCGTCCAGTCCATCGATCCGCACGTCGCCGCCGAGGTAATTGAGCGCGTCGAAAAAAGCGGCGTTGGACCAGTCGCCCTCGACCGCGGCGTCCCGCGGCCGGTAGCGCTGTGCGCCGGGGATCCGGATACGGTTCTCCCGCATCTGCGCCGTCACGCCGAATGCTTCCAGCGCGCGCAGCGTCATGCGGATATACGGCGCGCTCTGCACGGGCGGCGCGATCACGATCTCGCTGTCCTGCGCGAGCAGCGGCAGCGCAAACAGCAGTCCGCTGATGAACTGGCTGCTGATATCGCCCGGAACGGAGAAACGTCCCGCGCGCAATTTTCCGCAAACGGTCAGCGACCGGTCCGTGCGCTGAAAGCGCAAGCCCTGTTCGCGGCAGATCGTTTCGTATACGCTCAGCGGCCGGCTAAGCAGCGTTTCGCTCCCCGTCAGCGTCACGGGCGTATTTTGCAGCAGCGCGATCGGCACGAAAAAGCGCAGCGTGCTGCCGCATTCGCGGCAGGGCAGGATCACGTCCGGCGCTTCGCCGGTCATGCCGTGTATGCGCACCGTGTCGCCGATCTTCCCGACCTGCGCGCCGAGCGCACGCAGGCAGCCCATCGTCGCGAGCATATCCTCCGAATCCGCCACGCCGCGCACCACGCTCTCTCCCGCGGCCAGTCCCGCACAGACAAGCAGCCGATGCGCCGCGCTCTTGGACGGCGGCGCGTGCAGGACGCCTTTGGCGACGGACGGTTTGATCGATACGTTCATTTCAGTCTCTCCCGCAGGTAATCCATCGCCTCGGTATATCCGGCGATCCCGTGTCCGGTAACGGTTTTCTCACACGCGGCGCGCACATAGCTCACCTGTCGGAAATCCTCGCGCGTCTCCACCTTCGAGATATGCACCTCGACGGCAGGGATGGACACCGCCTTGAGCGCGTCGAGCAGTGCAATGCTCGTGTGCGTATACGCGCCGGGGTTGATGACGATGCCGTCGGTATTGCCGTACGCCGCCTGGATCTTATCGACCAAATCCCCCTCATGATTCGACTGGTACTGCTCGGTCTCGATCCCGTATGTCCGGCCGTATTTCTCGATCATGCGGCACAGCGCCGCAAAGCTCTCGCTGCCGTACAAATCCGGTTCGCGGATGCCGAGCATATTCAGATTCGGTCCGTTGAGGACAAGGATTTTCATAGACTTATTACCTCCAAAAACTGTTTGCAGACCGCTTCGGCCGCACGGGATGCGTCGCCGTCGCTGCGGATGACCGCGTCCGCTGCCGCGCGATAGATCGGCAGCCGCGTTTCGTACAGCGCGCAGATCTTTTCTTTGCTGTTCGCCGTCGGGCGGTCGTCCGTCGGTAGGAGCTGTTCAAGTGGACGATCAAGAAACAGGAGCCTGCCGTTCATCCGCAGGAACCGCACGTTCTCCTCCCGCAGGACACAGCCGCCGCCCGTGGCGATAACCAGTCCGCTGCGCGCGGCCGTCTCCCGTGTGATCTCCGTTTCCAGATCGCGGAACGCTTTTTCGCCCTGCTTGGCGAAGATCTCCGGGATCGGACAGCCGGCACGCCGCACGATCTCGTCGTCGAGATCGACGAACGTCCGACCGAGCGTTTCCGCCGCGCGTTTGCCGACCGTCGTTTTTCCGCTTCCGGGCATTCCGATCAGCACAAGGTTTTCCTTTTCCCGCAGCAGCGCCTGAAATACCGTATCGGTCAGCTCAGGCGCATACGTCTTTTCGGTGAACCGCTTCGCCGCCAGGACCGCCTGTGCGACGAGCATATACAGTCCGCCTTCCGCGGGGACGCCCGCCGCGCGCGACGAAAGCACCAGCTTCGAGCGCAAGGGGTTGAATATGGCGTCCGCAACGCCCTCCAGCGCCGGAAAAGCCTCCGGACGGATGGGCATATCGTCGATCTTCGGGAACATGCCGGCAGGCGTTGTATTGAGGATGATCTGCGTGTCCGTGTGTTTTTCGTACACGTCCGCGTAGGTCAGCACGCCGTCCTTCGCCGTGCGCGACACCTGCCGTACCCATGCGCAGCCGAGACGCTGCGCGACCGCCACAGCCGTCCGGCTCGTGCCGCCGGTCCCGAGCACCAGCACCTTTTTGCCGGAAAGATCGAGTCCCATGCGCCGGATCAGCGCCGTCATGCCGCCGAAATCCGTATTGTCCCCGAACAGCTTGCCGTCGCGGTTGACAATGGTATTGACCGCGCCGATATCCTTCGCCGTTTCGCTGAGCGCATCGAGATACGGGATCACATCCTGTTTGTACGGGATTGTCACGTTGATCCCCTGAAACGCCCGCGCGCGCATGAATGCGTCCAACTCCGTCTTCGGCACCTCGCGCAGAACATAATCGTATGAATCGATTTTTTCGTGGATCGATTTGGAGAAGCTGTGCCCCAAATGCTCCGCAATACAGCCGTATTCCATTACGCTTCTCCCATAAACCAGTCGGTCCCGATGCGCATGGCCAACAGATCGTACAGCACGAGCGCCGTCACGCTGTCCGCGACGATGCGCGCACGGTGCAGGATCGCCGGATCGTGGCGTCCCGCGATCTGCAGCGACGCGTTTTCTTTTGCGAAAAAGTCGACTGTATCCTGTTGTTTATAAATGGACGGCGTAGGCTTGACCATGCACCGGAACAGGATCGGCATCCCGTTGGTGATTCCGCCGTTGACGCCGCCGCCGTGGTTGGTGCGCGTGACGATCTCGCCGCAGCGCATCGTGAATGCGTCGTTGAACGCGCTGCCGCGCGCATCCGCGAGATCGAAGCCTGCGCCGAACTGCACGCCCTTGACCGCGGGAATGCTGAACAGTGCGTGCGACAGAACGCCCTCGACCGTATCGAACCACGGTTCGCCAACGCCTGCGGGCATACCGATCACCGCCGTTTCCAGCACGCCGCCTACGCTGTCGCCGTCCTTCGCCGCGTCCTCGATCGCCTCGCGCATCCGGTTCGCCGCGTCCGTATCGAGCACCGCGAACGGCATTTCGGACAGCGCGCGGACGTCTGCCGGCAGATCGCCGAACGCACGGTCCTCGATCCCCGCACAGCGCCGCACATGCGTGCCGATGTATATTCCTTTACTCTGCAGTGCAGGCAGAACAATAGCGCCCGCGGCGACCAGCGCGGCCGTAACGCGTCCGCTGAAGTGTCCGCCGCCGCGATAGTCTTCAAATCCGTGATATTTGCAGTACGCCGTATAGTCCGCGTGTCCCGGACGCGCCAAACGCCGCACGGCGGCATAATCCTTGCTGTGCGCGTCCTCGTTCGGGATCAGGATGCACAGCGGCGTGCCGGTCGTTTTGCCCTCGAAAACGCCGCTGACGATCTGAAAGTGGTCCGCTTCGCGTCGGGCCGTTCCCGTCCTGCCCGCAGGGCGGCGCAGCGTCAGAAGCGCGGCGATCCGATCCTCGTCCACCGCAATGCCAGGCGCAAGGCCGTCCAGCACCGCGCCGATCATCGCGCCGTGGCTCTCGCCGAAAAGCGTGACCGTCAGCGCTTGTCCCATACTGTTTTTCATGCGTTCCGCTCCCCTCTCGGTATGATCTCCAGCGCCTTTCGGAGCGCTTCTGGCGCCGTCTTCTCTATCCGGAAGCTGCCGACTTCGTCCACGTACACGGCCGTGACCGCGCCCTGCTGCATCTTTTTGTCGTGCAGCATCGCCTGCATCACCCGTTCGGGCTCGAAGTTAAGCGCCGTGGGCAGGCCGAGCCTTTGCAGCACCGGAACCAGTCTTGCGCGCACCGCGTCGCTCGTCATCGGCAGCATCCCCAGCGCGACGCATTCGCCGTGATACAGACCGTGCAGTCCCTCAAAGCTCTCGATCGCATGTCCGATGGTGTGGCCGAAATTGAGCACTCTGCGCAGTCCCTGTTCTTTTTCATCCTCTGTGACGACCTGCGCCTTGATGCGCAGCGACCGCTCGATAATCGTGTCGATCTGCGCCGTTATATTCCCTGTTTCAATTATATCAAAGAGCGCCGCGTCGCTCGTCAACGCCATTTTGACCGATTCGGCAAGGCCGTTGGCGATCTGCCGCCGCGGCAGCGTTTGCAGCACGTCCGGGTCGATCAGCACCTTTTTCGGCTGATGGAACGCGCCGACGACGTTCTTCACGCCGTCGAGATTGATCGCCGTTTTTCCGCCGACGGAGGAATCCACCTGCGAAAGTACGGTCGTCGGGATATTGTAGAAGTCGATCCCGCGCATATAGACGGACGCGGCAAAGCCCGCCAGATCGCCGACCACGCCGCCGCCCACGGCGATCACGCAGTCCCCGCGCGAAAACCCCAGCGCGAGCATTCGCGAAAGAACAGACTCGAGCGTTTGGAAGCTCTTGCTCTCCTCGCCCTGCGCCACGCAGAAAACCTCTGCCTCGCGGCACTGTGATGCCGCGGCTTCGGCATACATGCGCGGTACGCCGTCGTCCGTCACAACGAGCGCCTTGCGCGACGTATCGAGCAGATCGCCCGCACGGCGCAGGCAGCCGCGTTCGAGGACGATGTCATAGGCTGTCCCGCCCGGCGATACTTGTAAAATCATATCATTTTTCCTTCTTTCAGATCTGTTTCCGCCGCGTAGTGTCCGACCACCTTGAGCTTATCACACTGGCCGGAAAGCGCCTCAAGCATCCGCTGACCGCGCGGAGATGACACGTCCCCTTCCGCCACGACGTAGAAATAATACTGCCATGCCTTTTCCCGCACCGGCCGGCTGCGCAGCGCCGTCATATTGAAGCCGTAATCGCTGATGACGTTGATCGCCTTCGCCAGCGAACCGGCCTCGTCGCGCGCGGTAAACAGCAGGATAAAGCTGCCGCCGCCCGGACGCCGGTCCTCGCGCACACGCGTAAACACGGCAAATTTTGTGGTATTGACCGTGCTTTCGTTGACGTCATGATCCAGAACATCCAGTCCGAAGATTGCAGCCGTTTCCGCGGCGGCGATCGCGGCCGTCGTCGGATCGCCCGTCTCGGCGACCAGTTTAGCCGCAACAGCCGTGCTTTCCGCCGCAACAGTCTGCCAGCAATGCCGCTTGATGTACGATTCGCACTGGCTGAGCGCCTGCGGATGGCTGACGACGCGGTGGACGTCCGCGATCGACGCGCCCGGCACGCCGAGCAGATTCTGGATGATCGGCAGCGTATAGACGCCCGTCACATACAGATCGCCGTCAAACATCAGATCCATCACCGGGCCGACCTCGCCGGCATAGCTGTTCTCGATGGGAATGACCGCATAATCGTTCTCGCCGCGCGCCACGGACGCGTACGCGTCGGAGAAAGAACCGTACGCCGCGAGAGCCGCATCGGGAAAGATCCGCGAAGCCGCGATCTGCGCAAACGCGCCGGCGACGCCGTTGTAGGCGACCTTGGTCCCCTCCAGGATATGGTGCTGGAACTGCTTGGACAGCCCCATCAGATCCTCAAGAAAGGAATGATAATAGCTGACCAGCTCCGGATCGTCGATCCGCTCTCTGCCGCGTTCCAGCACGCGCGCCTCCTGCGCCTTGTCGAGCACCGGAAGCCCGTACGCCTTTTTGTACAACGCGACCGACTGCGCCAAACGCATCCTGCGCTCGAACAGCTGCGCCATCTGCGCGTCCACATCCTGTATCTGCTGACGTATCTTCTGCAAATCTTCGTGCATACAAAGCCCTTTCCGCGCCAAAACAGCGGCGCCTAAAAAAACAGCGGTTCCGTCCGAAAACAGAACCGCATCTCAAACCGAATACTCTTTCCCTCAAGTCCGTGCTGCGGCTGTGTTTTGGGGTGCAAAAAGGACGCCCGCCCAATAGCGAACGAACGTAGAATAAAAGCTCGAAACGACGAAGCGCATACGCGGACTCCTTTCTCTTTGTCTTATCGCTGCATAGTTTAGCACATTAAAGGGCAAAAGTCAAGTGGAAAACGGAATAATTTCAAAAAATATCTCCGGATCACGGCAGCTTGCCGTTGATGAGCAGCTCGATCGCCTGAGCGAGCAGATACGGAAGTTCAACCAAACCGATAACGATCTGGAAAAAGCGCACGACCATCCAGCCGACCTCCTTGAGCGCAAGGACAGTCTCATTCTCGGCGACCGGCGCCGTCCGCGCCTCGGGCTCCGACAGCGTCTCGCCGGTCAGCGTATAGGCAAACTCCGTGAGCATGGGATCGTGGTCGGAATACCGTTCGCCGTTTTCGCCCGTCAGATCGGGCACGGTCTTGGAGACAGGCGTGAGCACAAGATCCCTGCCGCTGCGGAACAGGATGCGGTCGAGATCGTCGCCCGGGCTGTCCAGATCGAACGCCGGATCGGTGAAGTCGTACAGCCCGCCGTTATAGACCTCCGCCCACACGTCGCGCAGGCCGGTCGGCTCCAGAAGATTGCCCCACAGATCGTCCTTCAGCTGACGCTTGAATTTGTAATTGAAATCGCCCTGCACGATCAGCGCGCGTCCGTCGTCCAGCTCATTTTGAATAAAATCCGCAAGCTGCCTGAAATTGCTGATCCGTGCGCGCAGCGACAAAGGATCATATCCCGCGTCCATATGCAGATTGATGACGTGGATATACACGCCTTCGCGCAATTCCATCAGACTGTACAAAAAGCCCTTATTGGACAGCGCATCGTTTGAACCGGAAACAAATCCGTATTCCTTATCCCACTTCACGCGCTTGATATTATACAACGGATGCGAAGAAAACACGTTCATCCCCTGTCCCTGCGCCACTCCGCCGCTGGAAAAAGAGTGATAAGGATAGTTCGTCATCTGCGCGGCAAGATGTTTGCTCGCGTTGAAATCTTCCTCCGTGCCGATGAAATCCACGCCTGTCCCGTTGAGCATCCGGCCGATACGCCGTGCGCGGTCGTTGGTCGTGGTAAAAACAGAGCCTTGAAAATCGCCGACCAGCGGGATGCCGGAAACATTGTACGCGATCAAACGCAGCGTCCCGCTCTGCGCGTCTGCGGCATGGGCGCAGAACAGCGTCGGCGTCATCACAAGCGCGCACAGCAGCAAGCAAAACAGCTTTTTCATTTGTATTATCCTCCCTCGCTTACAGGCAGTTGATCATTTGCATCCAGTCAGCGTAAAGCGGACGGATATTTCGGGATTTGAACAGATCGCCGATGAGCGACATATGGTCGCCGCGAAATGTTTCGGTCACGTTCCATACGCCGGATTGAATATTCTCTTTGTCCAGCTGAACGGATGGCGCGCCGAACGGTGCGCCGGCGGAGATCGTATTGACCGAGCCGTCGTTTTCCAGCCACGCTTCATCTACGACAAAGCCCTTCGGCGTTACGCCGGTCGCTTTGCCCATCTGCGCGGCGGATTCGAGCATCCGTTTCTCGGTAATGGACTTGTCCGGCACATACGTCCCGTCTTCCGCACGGACAGTCGTGCTGCAAGGGATCGCAAAGTAATACGTGCAATCACGCACATGCAGCGTTTTGTTGATCTCCAGCGCGTTATCAATGTACATATCGTATGCGGCGCAGTCGCGGTTCGGCAGTTCCTTGTCCGGATCGCCGAAGCCGTACGCCGTGGTTCCGTTGGTCGGCGCGGCAAGCGTCGTGATGCTGTATATCCAATCGGCCTTGCCGCCCATGAACAACGCAGACAGATCCTGCGGATCGGTCACACGGCGTTCCTCGTCGCTGCCGGACGCCATCAGCTCGGCCAGCATCCGAACCGTTACCCCGCCGAAAGAATGCCCCAGAAGGTTTACCTTATCCTTACCGCTCCATGACTTGATCAACGGCTTTTTGCTGAAATCCTTTCCGAACCGCGTATGGCCGCAGCGTTCGGAATGCGCCTTGCCGTAATCGACGCGCGTCCCGCTCAGCTGTGCATACAGTTCACATGCCCTGTCCCACGCGCTGCCCTGCGGATCGACGGATGCGCTGACGCAGTGAAACCCAAGCCGGTTGAGATTCTTTATCATATCGCCGCCGAGCATCCCCCAGTACGGCAGCACATGATTCATGAAGTCATAGCTGCCCCAACCGGCAAGGCCGTGCACATAAACGAAAGAATAATTGGTATTCCACGACGCGGGATCGGTCCGGATATGCGACAGATTCAGCGAAGGAAAGAAATACATCAGAGCAGTCATAAATAAAGCGATCACCTTTTTCATAAGTCAGATTCCTTTCAAGCCGGAAATAACGCTTTTTTGAAAAAACTCCCCTCTGCACAAGCGCACAGAGAGGAGATCTCTTATTCAGTACCGATCAATACCAAAGGAAACCGAGCAGCACGATGCGGATGATCTGCTGCCACCAGACATAGACGATCTCCAACTCTGCCGAAACCGTCTCGCCCGTTTCGATGGAGGTCGCCGTGATCACGACCTTGCCTGCGCGATGCGTTGTGATCGTACCGTCTTCGCTGATAGACGCGATGCTCTCGTCGGAAGAGGACCATGTTACGGGCACGTCCGCCGTAAACTGAACGCCCTTCTGCTTATAACGGATCTCCGCGGCGGGGACCGTCACGTTGAACGGCATCGGGCCGGGATCGGGCGAACCGTCGCGGGTATCCAGAACAGCGTCCGCCGAAACGCGAACCATCGGACGAATGCCCATGATGTTGGTATTTACCGACCAACCGGTGGAAACACGTCCGTCTTCCAGCACGCCCGCGGCGCAATTCTGTGTCCAACCGACCGTACGCAGCCAGTAGCGGCAGTATCTCTCCGGCGTTCTGTCGTCTTCGTCGTCAGAATCCTCGAAATTTGCCCAAACGCCCTGGCACTTTGCGAAGTCCGTGCCTTCCGCCAGACGGCCCGACGTATCCACGCCGGTCTCCCTGTCATAGTAGCCTTCATAATAACCGACCGGTCTGCCGAAATCATCGACCCAGCCCTCGCACTCCGGGTTGAAGCCGTAGGCGGTATCGGTGATCTCATTGAACGACGGCAGGAACACCTTGTCCGTTGTATCGGCGGAGCCTTCCATATAAGAGATCGGATTGCCCTCATTCTTCAGATTGGAGTTCAGAATGAACGCGCGCTCCTTACCGGTGAACGCCGCCTTGATAAACACGTTGTTCAGCCATGTGCGCACGTCGCTGCTGCCCCATGTATTATCCGCGCCGATCTCCTGATTAAAGGCGCGCGCCGCGAGCACCTGCTTAGAAAACAGAAGCATGCTTTCCTCGTTCTTTTCGAGGACGATCCACTCGATCGGCGCCATCTTGAACCAGTACGTGATCTTCGGGTAATAACCGTACATCGTGGCGAAAGGTCCGCCGCCGGGGATGCTGTTCCCCTCCACCCTCTGCGAAACATAGGTCGCGCCTTCATACGTCACCGAACCGTCCGCGTTGGGCGTAGCCTTCTCCAGCGCTTTCAGGATCGTCGGATCGGTCTCCTCTTTCTGCGGGTAATACCCGAAGCGGAACGTCTCGCGCGTGTCCTCATCGGGAATGACGGCGCAGACCGTCACGACCAATGCGGAAAAGCTGAAAACGACAGCCAGAAAAACGGCAAGCGCTTTGATTACGTTCTTCAAAATCATCCACTTCCTTACGTCTTATAGATACTGTAATTATAGCTAAAACCATCTGTGCTTGTCAAGAGCATACGGGCATTCTTTTACGCCAAAATTGCTTTATGGAAAACTTTTTTGCCTTTTTTGATCTTGACGCCCGCCTGAAGCGCATTGAACGGAACGACCGCGCCGATGTCCGCGACCTTCTCGCCGTCTATGGAAACGCCGCCCTGCTGGATGAGCCGGCGCGCTTCGCCCTTGCTCGCGCACAGCTTGCAGCGCACCATCAGGTCGATGATGTTCAACCCGTCCGCCGCCTCCGCCGCGGGGATCTCCGTCGTCGGCATATTGCTGTCGTCGCCCGCGCCGGAGAACAACGCGTAAGCCGCGGCCTTCGCCTTGTCGGCTTCTTCGGCGCCGTGGACGAGCTTCGTCAGCTCATACGCCAGGATTTCTTTCTTTTCATTGATCCGGCTGTCCGCCCACTGTTCCATTTCTTCGATCTCCTCGAGCGACAGGAACGTCAGCATCCGGATGCACTTCATCACGTCCGCATCGTCGACGTTGCGCCAGTACTGGTAAAACTCATACGGCGTCGTCTTTTCGGGATCGAGCCACACGGCGCCCTTGGCCGTCTTGCCCATCTTTTTGCCCTCGCTGTTGAGCAGCAGCGTGATGGTCATGGCATAGGCGTCTTCGCCGGTCTTCTTGCGGATCAGCTCTGTGCCGCCGAGCATATTGCTCCACTGGTCGTCGCCGCCGAACTGCATATTGCAGCCGTAATGCTCATGCAGATACCAGAAATCGTAGGACTGCATGATCATGTAGTTGAACTCTAAGAAACTCAGTCCCTTTTCCATGCGCTGCTTGTAGCACTCGGCGCGCAGCATATTGTTGACGCTGAAGCACGCGCCCACCTCGCGCAGCATTTCGATATAGTTCAGCTTCAACAGCCAGTCGGCATTGTTGACCATGATGGCCTTGTCTTCGCCGAACTCGATGAAGCGTTCCATCTGCGTTTTGAAGCAGTCGCAGTTGTGCTGGATCGTTTCGGACGTCATCATCGAACGCATATCCGTCCGGCCGGTCGGATCGCCGATATGGCCCGTACCGCCGCCGATCAGCACGATCGGCTTGTTGCCCGCCATCTGCAAACGCTTCATCAGACAAAGCGCCATAAAATGCCCCACATGCAGCGAGTCCGCTGTCGGATCGAAGCCGATATAAAACCGGGCGCCGCCGCTGTTGATCAGATCGCGGATCTCTTTTTCGTCCGTGACCTGCGCGATCAGGCCTCTGGCCTGCAATTCTTCATAAATACCCATGTTGTTCCCTCCTGAAATAACGTCCCTGCCGAAAGCAGTTCAATACAGATCCTGTCGTTTGCTCCATGCCGGTTTTACAGCTTGCCGAGGTATTCCTCCAGGCTTTTGCCGCTGCGTTTGATCGCCTGCGCGTGCTTTTTGCCGACGTATCGCCAATGCCACGGCTCATAGGTGATCTGGGTGATTGATTCCTTGTTTTTCGGGTAACGCAGAATAAAGCCGTAGTCCTGCGCGTGTTCCTGAAGCCAGGCGAACGCCTCGGTCTCCTCAAAGTCCACGTCCAGCGAAATGATGTCCATCGCGAGCCCCGCATTGTGTTCGCTCGTTCCGGGCGGGAGGATGATCGTCGCCGCCTTGCGCGTGGCTTCCGCCTTGTCGTATCCCTGATCCATGTAATACTGAATCTTGTTCTCGAAGTTGGTCTTCTGCGTGGAGATCCGGCGGTAGCCGGACAACGGTGTGAGCGTGATGCCGTCGTTCCTGGCCGCGTCAAACATGCGCTGATATTCCGGCGCGGCGCGCGCGTCCAGCTCCACGCCGCTGCCGCTGACCGCCTCCGCCAGCTGCGGCGAATAATCCTGCGGAAGGATATAGTTGCGGTTGACCAGCAGCAGATTCCACTCGGAAATGTTCAGGTCGGCCTGTCGCGGCATAAAACCGGCGTAGGCATAGGCGTACTCCGCGCCTTCGGAATAGTTATGCACAGTCTGGTTCGTCATAGTCGTCGAGGATGTGTTCGGGACCGTGGCGGTCGGATCGGCGGACACGGTCGGGGCCGGCGCTGTCGAAGCCGATGCCGTCGAAGCCTGTCCCGCGGCAGACGGATCCGGTTCGGCCAGATCCGTTCCGTCCGACGCCCAGCTGTCCGGCGTCTTGCCGACCGGGAAATCCGGAAACTTTCCGAGGGGATCGGTGGGCGTCTGCGTTTCGGACGTGGCAAAAGCGGTCTTTTCCGACTCTAAACGCTGTCTGCGGTCGCGGACGGTGACAAGCCCTACGACAACGATCACGACCGTAACCGCGACCAGCAAAACGGCAGATAAACGGTTTTTCTTTTTCTTCTTTCTGGAAGGCATACAGATTCCTCCGATCAGATATCGGGAACAGTATACCATCTTTCGACAAAAACTTCAAGCCGTCTTTTATGAACAATTAAATATGCCGTTCCGCGGCGAGCACGCCGTCCCGCGTCATGTCCTTGGCGCGGTACTTTTCCCGCGTGGCGATGCCGCCGCGGATATGCCTCTGCGCCTTGTTGACGTCCAGCACCTCGCGCACCTCGTGGTACAGACCGGGATTGAGCTTGCAAAGCCGCCGGGAAACATCCGTATGTACCGTGGATTTGCTCACGCCGAATTTTTTGGCCGCTTCGCGCACGGTCGTCTGGTTTTCCACAATGTATTCGCCGAGTTCCACGGCGCGTTCCTCTACGATTCCTTTCACTCTGTCCGCCTCCTATCGTGTCATTGACATCGTATGCGGACAGAGGAATATTTATGCTACGGAAAGCACTGTTTTGATCTGCGGCGTCTTATCGGAGCTCGATCAGCAGCACGCCGCTCGCGTCGAGCGTCCGGCGCAGCGTCAGACTGCCGTCCGGGGAAACCTGCGCTTCACCGTCCGTCGGCGTCAGAACGGCACAGGCGGCGTACTTCTCACGCAGCTTTTCATAGTACAGCGCACGCGCCTGCGCATTCTGCAGCGTCGTCGAATAGTCCAGACACGGATCGTCCGGCGACCAGGCGAAGCAGTCGTCCGTGACGCCGAACGTCTTGCGGTCCTGCTGCCATTCGTCAAAGTAATTGCAGTCGTCGTTTATGCGCCACTCGCGCAGCGTGACCGCTTTGCCCGCCAATTCCGGCAGGTTCAGACGGATCGTAACGTCGGCCTTCCTCGAATATGTCAACTTGTTGCGGAAATTATACAGCAGCACATGCGCGGTTTTCGTCTGCGCGTCAAAGCTTGCCGCGCCGTCGATTTCGATCCCCAACAGCTTCGCCAGAGGCGACGTCACGGACGCCGTATCGAGCCGGTTCTCCCCCGCCATGCGGTGCACGGCGTTCGCCACGTGGTAACTCACGGTCGGATAGCCCGTCAATCCGCCGGACAGATACCCCCAGGAGGAATAATAATCAATATCGCTGCGGATGGTCTGCGTCCAGAGCCGCGCGTCATACGCCGCCTGCCACGTATGTCCGACGGTGCGCGACGCGAGCGCGTTGCTCTCGCTGCCGGGAGACGCCGTCAAGATCCGTCCCTCGTCCACGCCGTAGATCAGGTCGTCGAGGCCGTACCGCTTCGCCGTATCGCGCAGCGACGCGATCGTCTGCGGCAGCGTCATGCCTTTGGTGAACCTGCCGGGCGCATAGTCATAAAACGACGCGCTGAGATAACAGATGCGCGTTCCCGTTTGGCCGGTCGCAAAGTTGCGCTCCTGCGCGACGTGGCGGATAAACTGCGCCTCGTCCCACAGTCCCTCGGTCACCGCCATGGCGTGCGCGCCGACAAATACGTCCGCGCCGACCGCGTCGATCAGCGCCTGCACCGTGTAGTCGTACAGCTTGCAGTACGCCAGCATAGACGCCTCGGCGTCGCGGTCGCCGACGTAAAACCACTCGTCGTTTTCAAATTCGGTCATCACACCGAACCGCCAGGTCAGCACTTCCTCCCGGCCGAACGCCCGCACCAGCGTGTCTGCGAGCGCGTAGATATAGTCGTAATACACGGCGTAGTCCCGCGGCGGACGGACGTTCATCCCGAAATTGCCGAGAACGGGATCGTCGGAATATTTAAGCGGAACGCTGCCGAGCTTGAGCATCGGCTTCGCGCCCAGCGCCAGAATGCCGCGGCAGTTTTCGACAAGGCGCGAAAAGTCGTAATCGTCCGTTACGGTATCGTCCTGCGGATCAACGAACAGATCGCGGTTGAGCGTGCCGCCGGAGCACTGCATAAGCTGAACGTATTCAACAAACTCGAACACGTCGTTGTCCGCCTGTCTTTGCGCGTCCGCGAACCGCGTCCCCATATCCCAGACGTTGACGTTGCTGACCTTGTTGGAGATCGGCGCGCCGGGACGTGAGCCGTCGACCGTGAATACCGCGCGCGACGGTCCGCAGAACAGCATTGTGACCAGCAGCGCCGCACACAACAGCGCACGCAAACGAAGCATGGTACCCCCCTCCTTTCTTTCAGAGTACCACACTTTCGCCGAAAGTGCAAGGCGGCTTATGAATAAAACCGGCGGCCAACGGGCAAACTGACAGCAAACTGAAAAAAGGACGGTAACGGAACATGAAGGAAATGAAGAAGCGGAAAAGCGCGGCGACCTACGGCGTGATGATCCTCTGTCTGCTGGCGGCGGCCGTCGGCGCATGGGGGACGGCGCGCAAGGACGAGCAGATCGACCGGCTCCCCGACCAAAGCGGGACGCAGGCGGCGCAAACGACGCAGTACGCCCCGGCAAACATCCCGGTGACCGGCGTGCCGTACAGCGAGCCGGAAGCGGAAACGACCGAGCTTGAAACTGAACCGCCCGCAGCGTATATGCTGCCCCTGGGCGATTTCATCGTCAAGGACTACTCCGCCGACGCGGTCGTGTATTCCAACACCATGCGCGATTGGCGCGTGCATACGGGCGTAGACTTCGGCGATAACCGCGGACAGTCCGTGCTGGCGATTGCAGACGGCGTCGTCACGGACGTGCGTGAGGACACGCTGTGGGGCGTCGTGCTGACCATCGACCACGGCAGCGGCGTCACGGCCAAATACTGCGGTCTTGAAAAGGGCAGCACGCCCGAGCCGGACACGCAGGTAGAAAAGGGCGTCGTCATCGGCAAGCTCGGCGAGATCCCCATCGAGAGCAAAGACGGTCCTCATCTGCATCTGGAGATCACGCAGGACGGCCGATCCGTCGACCCGTGGAAGCTGCTGCGGCAGAGCTGAAGCATCACCGCAGCTTTCGGCGCAGCGAAGTCAGCGCCTTTTTTTCCAGCCGCGAAACGTAGGAGCGGGAAATGCCGAGCTTGGCGGCAGCCATGCGCTGTGTATGCGCCTCGTTGCCGTACAGCCCGTAGCGCAGGATCAGAATGGTCTTCTCCCGGCTTTCCGGCATATCCCGCAGCAGTTCGTGCAGCTTCTCCGAACGCACGCGGATATCCAGATCGTCCGCGATCGTGTCCTCGCAGGACAGAATATCCATCAGCGTCAGCGGATTCCCCTCCCCGTCCACGTCGATCGGGTCCTGGATCGACACGTCCTGCGCGCTCTTTTTTTGCGCGCGGAAAAACATCAGTATTTCGTTTTCGATACAGCGCGCGGCATACGTTGCAAGCCGCGCGCCTTTTTTTGGGTCAAAGGTATTGACGGCTTTGATCAGCCCGATCGTGCCGATGGAGATCAGATCGTCCTGATCGTCGCAGGACGCATAATACTTTTTGATGATGTGCGCGACAAGGCGCAGATTGTGTTCGATGAGCATATCGCGCGCTTTCGCGTCGCCCTGCGCCATCGCCCGCAGGCACTCGGCCTCCTGCGCGGCGGACAGCGGCGGCGGAAACGATCCGGACACGTTCAGGTGCAGTACAAAAAACAAAAAACCCGAAAACAGCTTTTCCAACATAGCGAACCCTCCCAACCGTATTGGCACAGTATATGCTGCGGGACGGGCCGTGCGGGACTGTCCGTGGCAAAAGAAAAGAAGGGCAAGCTCGTTCGGAGCCGCCCTTCTTCCGTTACAAAACAACGCGTATCAGTACAACTGCCATGTGCGGATCTTCAGGATAATGTCAGATACCCAGCCGATGATCCGCTGGAACAAGCTGCCGTCCGCGACCACCGTGGCAACGATCCGCAGCACCTGCACATCCTCCTGCACGCCGTCCGCGGAAAAGCGCATTTTGACCACGTCGGTCCGCAACACCTTGACGCCCTTGCCGCATTCATAAGAAACGTCGCCGTCCTTGAGAGACTCCGGCAGAGAATAACCGTCCGCGGCGACCAGCAGACAGGTGACCGCATACTGCCGGCCGGCCGTCAGCTGCCCGGTCTCGGGAAATCCGGCGTAATTTGCCACGGAAACCGGTTCGGCGTTTCCGACGTCGATGTACTTCACCTGCGGCGACAGGATCTCCAGGATTTTTTCCGTATCCGCCGAACTGTATCCGGCCACGTCGCTGTGCAGCCGAAGCGCGATCACACCGCCGCCGGATGCGGCCGAAGACGGCGCCGTCAGGCAGCACAGCAGGATGCAGACCGTCGTTATGACGGAAAAGAATTGTTTCATTTTCATGGTCATATCCTCCTTTTTCGATCGGTTCGTTTTAATCCGGGCTGTTTTTTCTGATTTGATTATATCAAACAAACGCCGATAAATCAAGGGAAATCTTCTTTCTTGCATCGCGGTTCGGAAGCCGCGCGGCGTCTGCCTCTTGCAATCCGGAAAAGAACGGGGTATAATGATAGGCAGCAGAAGAGAAAGGATGGAGTTTCCCGATGAAAAAGCTGAAAATCGACAGCGTGTTCCACGATCTGACGCTCGGACGGCTGGCCAACTGGCTGACCGCGTTCGTGAGCGCGCTGCTGCTGATTGTCAACGTGCGACCCGTCAACATGAAAAAAGAACCGATCGACCTTCAGAATTACAAGCTGGTGTTCTCCGATGAATTCGACGGCGACACGCTGAACGGCAATGTGTGGCGCGTTCACAATTTTGAGGGCGTGCGCAAAGGCGGCTACTGGTCGATGGATCAGGCGTCCGTGCGCGACGGCAATCTGGTCATCCTCACAGAGTACAAAGAAGACGGCAAATTCGGCAGCGGCTGGTATACCTGCGGGATCGCCACGCAGCACCTGTATGAGCACAAGTTCGGCTACTATGAGTGCCGATGTATCCTGCCGAAAGGACAGGGCATGTGGAGCGCGTTCTGGCTGATGAATTCCAACGTGAACAATGTCAGCGGTACCGGCGCGTACGGCGCGGAGCTGGACGTATTCGAGTCGCCGTACTATTTCCTGCCGGGAAAGACCTCCCGTCTCGTCACCAGCAACATCCATTACAACGGGTATGATCTGCAGACGAAGTATAAAAACGTCGTCATTTCCAAGCTGGACAACGACCCCTATGAAAACTACAATACATACGGCCTGCTGTGGACGCCGGACGCCTATGTCTTTTACGTCAACGGCCGTGAGGTCGGCCGGACGGCATACGGCGGCGTCTCGCAGGAGCCGGAATATTTGATCCTCTCGTGCGAGGTGGACGGCGCCGCCGCAACGCCGACGTTCGGCTGGTCCGGACATATGGAGCGCAACGACCGCGATTCCTTCTGTGCGGAATTCCTCGTGGACTATGTGCGCGTCTATGACGCCGTCGGCTGATCTGCGCCAAAAAAGCCGCGCCGAAGATCCTTTCGGGTCCGAGGCGCGGTTTTGCTTTACGGTTATTCGGCGGCGCCGTCGTCGGCGCGACGCTTGACGTTCCTGCAGCGGGAAAGGATATGATCCCGGACGAACGCGAAATCCTCCGGCGCGGCATAGACCTGGTTGTGCCCGAACCGCTCGTTGACCTTGATCAGATCTCGCGCGGGATATGCCTTGACCTTGCGCACGCGGGAGAACTCGGTATACATCTGCGTTCTCTGCGCGTTCAGTCCGACACCGACCGTGCTCACCCTGCCGGCCAGAGTGCCGAGGACGGCCGTCGCGGCGCCGATCTTTTTCACCTTCTTCGCCTGCGCCGCATTTTGACTGTGCAGAACGCCTTCATCGTCCATCTCAAACTCAGCGATATACTTTCCGCCCATGAATGCGGCATAGAGCAGATACCCCATCGCCGACAGCGCCGTCATGCCGACGACAAAGTATCCGAAAAAGCGCAGATCTCCCAGCATTCTCTCCGCAAACAGACTGCTGCCGCGCCATTCGACGGCGTCGATAAGCGTCAGCACGGCGAATATCCCGACCAGAATAAAAAACAGGATCTTCCAGACCAGAAAGTACAGCATCGGGTTCTTCAGCAGATTCACCTCATATGCCCAGCGGTACTTCCCGTCGACGCCGCGCACGACTCTGCCGCCGACGTTTTCTTTGTTTTGTTTCGACACGGTCGACACCCTCTCCGCTCGTTTTGCGTTTCATGTTCATTATAACAGGTTTTTCGGATGATGTACAGGGTTTTGTGCCGTTTTACGCCCCCGCACGCAAAATATGCCGATCCGTGCCGAACGTTCTTTTGCGGAACACATCAAAATCTTTTTGAAAAACTGTTGACCTGAACGGAAAAATAAGGTAGAATATATTGATATATTTTTTGGGGGGAGTGTGCGGCTTGCACAGAGCAGACAAAAAAATATGGCTCAAGTTTGCCGGCACGCTTCTTCTCGTATTGGCCGGCGTCCTGTGCTGTTTGCTGGCGGTAATGCAGATCGAGGAGCTGAACCGCTGGTACGAGACCTGGCAGCAGCAGCTCGTGATGCTGGAAGAACGCGTCGCGGCGATGGGAAACAAAGGGCTGATCGTCCTGATGGTGATGCTGCTGTTCACGCTGAAAAGCGTGTTCCCGCCGATCACGATCCCTGCGATCTGCCTGATCTCCGGCATGGTGCTGCCGTGGTATTTTGCACTGATCGTCAACATAGCGGGCGTGGCGTGGCTGATGACAATCCGCTATTTCTGGGGCTGGAAGCTCGGCTGCGGCGGCGCGATCCGTCTCGTGCGGCAGAGCGAGATTGTGAACAGCCTGCTCGAACGCAAGGGCACGGGAAATCCGTATCTGCTGTTCGTATTCCGCCTGATCCCGGCGTTCCCGGTCAACAGCATCAGCCGGCTGTACGGCGCGATGCATTTCCGCTACCGGGATTATATCTTTATTTCCCTGGGCGGGTTCATGTTCAAGATCCTGTCCTATACGATCATCGGACGCAACGTCTTCAATCCCCTGTCCGCATCGTTCCTGCTGCCGATCATTATGTTCAGCTTCTTTTCCGGCTGCGTGCTGATCGGTCTGCATTATGTACTGGACAGTCTGCCGCGCAATTCCAAAAATGACAAGAAAGGTTGAACATATTATGACGCGTATCCCGGACTCCGTTCTTTCCGCGCATTTGGAACAGGCGCTTCCCGCGCTGTATCCCGCGCCGCAGCTGGACGCGCAGTATAAACGCTATGCCGATATCCTCGCGAATTACCGCGCGCAGTTCGGCGACGGTCCGGTGGAGTTTTTCTCCGCGCCCGGACGCACGGAGGTCGGCGGCAACCATACCGACCACAACCACGGCCGCGTGCTGGCCGCGGGCATCAACCTCGACGCCGTCGCCGCAGCCGCCAAACGTCCCGGCACGGTCATCCGCGAAAAGTCGGTCGGCCACGGTCTGAACGTCGTCGACGTCGCATCGCTGGAGCTCGTGCCGCAGGAGGTCGGGCATTCCGGCGCGCTGATTCGCGGCGTCTGCGCGGGGTTCGTGCAGCGCGGCTATCGGATCGGCGCATTCGACGCGTCCGTCGCGTCCGACGTGCTTTCCGGGTCCGGTCTGTCCAGCTCCGCGGCCTATGAGGTGCTGCTGGGTACGATCCTCAATTATCTGTACAACGACGGAAAAGTCAGCCCCGTGGAGATCGCACAGATCGCGCAGTACGCCGAGAACGTCTATTTCGGCAAGCCCTGCGGCCTGATGGATCAGATGGCCAGCTCCGTGAGCGGATTTGTGACAATCGACTTTGCAGATCCCGCAAAGCCCGTGATCGAGAAGGTGGACTTCGACTTCGCCGCCTGCGCGCACGCGCTGTGCATCGTCAACACCGGCGGCAGCCACAACGATCTGACGGACGATTACGCCGCCGTTCGCGGCGAGATGGAATCCGTCGCCGCCGTATTCGGCAGATCCGTCCTGCGCGACGTGGCGCCGGAGGATTTCTATGCCGCGCTGGATCAAGTACGCAGCAAAGTCAGCGACCGCGCGCTGATCCGCGCCATGCACTTTTTCGCCGAGAACGAACGCGTGGAGCAGGAAGTTGACGCCCTGCGCCGCGGCGACTTCGAGGCATTCAAGCAGACCGTGATCGACAGCGGTTATTCGTCCTATATGTACAACCAGAACGTCTATACCTCCAAGCATCCGACCGACCAGCCCGTTTCGCTCGCGCTCGCGTTGAGCGCAAAGCTCCTCAAAGGCCGCGGCGCGTGGCGCGTGCACGGCGGCGGCTTCGCCGGAACGATCCAGGCGTTCGTGCCGCAGGCGCTGCTGGAAACCTACCGCACACAGATGGAATCCGTTTTCGGCAAAGGCAGCTGCATGGTCCTGCAGATCCGCGCACAGGGCGGCGTCCGCGTCTGAATCCCAAAAAACTCTTGACAAAATCATATCGGTTTGTTACAATAGCATTCGCAAGTCCCCGCGCGGAGTTTGCACATGGAAGCGTATCGAAGTGGTCATAACGGGCCTGACTCGAAATCAGGTAGCCTTCACGGGCTCGTGGGTTCGAATCCCACCGCTTCCGCCATAGCTGAACGCCTGTTTTGATAGAATAGGCGTTCTTCTATTTTACTCGAAAACCGTTGAAATATAACGGATTGCTGAAATTGCATATAAATGATTTGCCGCCAAAGGAGTCATCCAATGGCGGCTTTTTGTGTTTCTATGCGGTTTTGTTGTCAAAATGCACCCTATTGTTTATTTGTTGAGTTGGAATAATGCGGCAGATAATTGTTGGAAAAGAAGTTGATCAGTCATTGAACTCTATGTTGACAACAGAAATTTCGCTGAGTATACTATTCTTACCTACCGGACTTGTTCATCGACACCACGCTCCTTCATTATTACATTAAAGAAAGGTGAAATTGAAATATGCAGGATAGATATGCCGGCGATATAGGGGATTACGGTAAAATTGCTTTGCTGAAAGAATTGCATAATCAGGGTTTGTCAATAGGAGTAAACTGGTATAAGACAGAGCCTCTTGCTTTCGAAATAAAAAGAAACGGAGGATATAAGCAGAATGACGGAGCATACGGCATTTCACAGGAACTAAAAGAATGCGATCCTGTTCTTGCAGAAAAACTCACGAAAATTGCCAAGAGTGACGACCGTTCTATCCGTGCGCTCGAGAAAGCCGATTTGATACCTGGCGCAGCTTTCTTCAGCGATACGGTTCCGGTTGACAACCGTGAGGCTTGGCATGCAAATGCACTGTCTTTCTTCAGGAAAAACAACGCGGATCTGATTTTTCTGGATCCTGACAACGGACTTCTTGTTCCTTCGGCTAAAAAGGGCAGTCCGCGCAGTGTCAAATATGCTTATTATGAAGAAGTCGCATATTACTTGGATGCTAAACAAAGTGTCCTGATTTACAACCACAGAAGCAGAAAAAACGAATTGGAGTATTTTCGTGAAATTGAAAGTCGCCTTCGTGAAAAGATTCCTGAAACTCTGCGAGATACAGAACTATTCACAATAACTTTTCCTCGATTTTCTGTCAGAGACTACTTTGCCATTCCGGCATCGCCGGAACATGCAAAAATGATACAGAATGCTTTTTCAACAATGCTGTCCGGCATATGGAAAGAAAAAAGAATGTGCCAGAAACCGATAACAGCAGGCGCTACCTACTCAGAATACAGAGCACGTTTTAAATCAAAAAATGATTTTTTGAAACACTATCGATCTTTGCCGAAAGAGACGGTCATGGAAATGATAAATCTTTCGGGAGCTAATACTACCGTCAAAGCCTGCATGGCAAGCATTTGGAATAACAACAAATGATGACAAATATCTGACGCAGCAGAACGATTTGTTTGACGACAGCGCATTGATCGGCAAACGAGTTCTTCCCTGTTTTATAATGGTATCTGTCTGTTGAATCAGCCGCAATACAAGCTGCACCCCTATCGTTGTTCTATCAAAGTCGGAGTGCTTTCACATCAAAAGGGCTGTCGCAAGTAGGAGAATCCTACGGCGACAGCCCCTTTTGAATTCAGCGGAACAAGTACATGTGCCGGTTTCTCCGGCACGGATGTGTCCCTCAAATCATTCGTGATGAACCTTTTTGCGGGACGCGTACAAAGACGCGTTGTGCTCAAAGTGTTTTGATGATCTCATCATCCAGATATTCCTGTGCCTCATCGATCAACTTCCTCGTGTTTCAGATTTTTCTATATTTGTAAATCACCCGTTTCCGAATGTGAGCAAAAGCACGAGGATCAGAATACCGATCGCCAGCATCGGCAGACATCCGCAGCCGGGCTTTTCGCCGGGCTTGGGTTCGTCCTCCTCGTCATCGTCGAGCAGAAGCATGTAGTCCATAAAATCGTCACGCACGGCTGTGATCCTCCGTTTCGGCAAAGGGATCGGCGCCGCCGCCCCAAATCAGAAAATCGATCTTCTTCGTTTTCGAGAACCCGACGTATTCCGGAAACGCGGCGTCGAACGCCCGCACGAGGGCATCGGATTCCGGAAGAGACGCAAACCTGTCATACCGGCATACAATCGAATCGTAAAGCTCTATCGTCCGTTCCAGTCTTTTCTGCTTGTCGGAATCCCGACAGGGTTTTACATGCAGTGCGGCAAGCACAATACTGTCCCAAATGGGCATCTCCGGACGGAGTGTCGCGAGCATTTTGCTCGAAAAGGACGCCTCGATCCGTCCGGTAGATCCGAACATGCTTCGCAGGATGGATGCAAAGCTCACATCCCGGTCATGCTTGTTTGCCTCAAACAAATCAAAATAGGCTTTACGCCACGCCGCATTCCTGCGGACTTTGTAAAACCCGGCGAATGTTCTTTGAAAGTCCTCGTCCGAGGAAACGTTCGTCGCCCGGACCTGACGCATGATGCAGGCATATTTCTCCATCCCTTTTTTATGAAGAGAAAGGTTTTCGACAGACGCGGTCAACTGTTCCATATCCGGATCTCCTTTCCGCAAAGACGCACGCGCTCCGCTTGACCTGTTCGGCAAGCCCAGGATACCAAAAATGCTGTCCGATAAAACTCCCCGCAAAACAAATACGCACAAATACGCACACTTTTTTCTTTCCGTTGAATGAAGTAGACATTTATTTAATGCTTCTGAATTCAAAAGCCGAGACGCACCGTTTAAAGTGACTCTCGGCTTTCTTGGCGCTGTTTTACAGTCCCATAGGATCATTCAATTGATGAGAGAGAACGGCGATCGTTCGGCGTCCACCCGAAAAGCGGACGTCTTTCTTTACGCGTTCGCGGAAAGGTCGAGCGCACGAACGGCGCCGCGCAGCGGCAGCACAAACGGCGCGGAAACGGACAACTCGTCGATGCCCATGCGCAGGAATGCTTCGGTCAGCGTCGTATCCGCTGCCAGTTCTCCGCAGATGCCGATCCACGCGCCGTGCTTGTGCGCGTTCTGCGCGGACAGCTCGATCAGCCGCAGCACAGCTTCATGATGCGTGTCGCAGAACGGCTCGAGCAGCGCGTTCTGGCGGTCGCACGCGAGCGTATACTGCGTCAGGTCGTTGGTGCCGACGCTGAAGAAATCGACCAGCGGCGCGAGACGGTCGCTGATGACGGCGGCGGCGGGCGTTTCGATCATGATGCCGATCTCCACCTTTTCGCCGACGGGAATGTCTTCGCTGCGCAGCTCCTCTTTGACCGAGTCGCAAATCGCCAGGATCTGCTGCACCTCGGACACGCTCGTAATCATCGGGAACATGATGCCAAGGTTGCCGAACGCCGACGCGCGGTACAGCGCGCGAAGCTGTGTGCGGAAGATCTCCGGCCGCGTCAGGCAGATGCGAATTGCACGGAAGCCCAGCGCGGGGTTTTCCTCCTTGTCGAGCTTGAAATAGTCGATCTGTTTGTCCGCGCCGATGTCGAGCGTGCGGATGATGACCTTCTTGCCCGCCATGCCTTCAAGCACCTTGCGGTAGGCGGCGAACTGCTGCTCCTCGGTCGGGTATGTGTCGCTCTCAAGATACAGAAACTCGCTGCGGAACAGACCGATGCCGCCCGCGTCGTTGGCAAGCGCGGGGCCGAGGCCGTCCACGCCGCCGATGTTGGCGAAGATGCTGACCTTCGTGCCGTCGAGCGTGACGTTCTCCTTGCCCTTGAGCTCGCGCAGCATCGCTTTTTTGGCAAGATCCTGCGATTGCTTCTCCGTTTTTGCCGCAAGCGTCACGTCGTCCGGGTCGAGGATCACTTCGCCCGTGTAGCCGTCCACGATCAGCCTGTCGCCGTCACGGATCGCATCGAGAAACGCCTCGCCCACGCGGATGACGGCAGGGATATTCATGTTGCGCGCGAGGATCGCCGTGTGCGAATTGGACGAACCGAACGCCGTCACGAACGCGAGCACGCGCTCCTTGTCGAGCGATACCGTTTCGCTCGGGGCGAGATCGTCCGCGCAGACGATCATTTTGCCGTCCGCCGCATCCGACGCGGCGTCGGCGCCGGAGAGGCACGCGATCAGGCGGTTGGAAATATCCTTGACGTCCGCGGCGCGCGCCTGCATATAGGCGTCGTCCATCGAAGCGAACATTTCGGCGAACGTCTGCGCCGTTACGGACACGGCGTATTCCGCGTTGACTGCCTGGGTTTCGATGATCTGCGAAATAGACTCGTTGTAGTCGTCGTCTTCGAGCATCATCTGGTGGATCTCAAAGATCTGCGCATTGGCTTCTCCGACTTCCCGCAGCGCTTTTTCATAGATCTCCGCAAGCTGCGCGAGCGCCGCAGCTTTGGCGTCTTCGAGCCGTTTCAGCTCTGCGGCAGGGTCGTCCACATGTTCGCGCCGCACCACGGCGTCCTGCCGCTTGAATACGGAGACTATGCCGATCGCGATCGCGCCGTAGACGCCCTTGCCCTGAAATGTCGTCATATCGTGACGCCTCCTCTTTACAGGTTTGCGGTCATGAATTCCTCGATCGCCTTTGCGGCGGCTTCTTCATCGTCGCCCTCGATCTTGAACGTGACGGTGTCGCCGCACTTGATTCCCATACCCATGAGCATCATGAGCTTGGTGACGTTGACGGACTTTTCGCCCTTTTCGAGCAGGACCGTGCTGGAGAACTCCTTGGCGAGCTTCGCCAAAAGACCTGCGGGCCTTGCGTGGATACCGACGGCGTCCTGAATGGTGTAGGTGAATGTTTTCATGATGATTACTCCTTTTATTTGAATATTGTATTGACTTAATAGTCGATCTGCATCCCGCACAGGGGGTACAGACTGCCTGTGAGGCTCTCCGCGCAAAGCGCGGTCTGCGTCGCGGCGGGATACCAGCGCATCGACAGGACCGTCCGTCCGCCATCGAGATAGATCTCCAGCGAGGACGTGTCGGCGATCACGCGGATTGACCGGCACTGCGGCAGCTTGGCACGGCGCACCGTGCGTCCGCAGCCGACTGCGTCGTCGGTAAAGCGAAGCGTGAACACGCCGTCCGCAAACTGCATCTGTACGCCCTCAAGCGAAAGGCGGAAATCGCGGTCCGCTTGTGCGCACAGATCGAACGGCAGACTGTATGTGCCGTTTTGCAGCGGCAGCGCGTCTTCCCGCAGCGCATCCAGTTCCCGCACGGGCGATTGCAGCAGAACGCCGTCTGAACCTTGCTTGACTTCACGCGGCAGCGTCAGACAGTGCTGCCAGCCGAGCGGAACGGTGGGGTTGGCGTACGGGATGTCGCCGATGCCCATCCAGCCGATCAGCAGCCGTCTGCCGTCCGGCGCAAGGAACGTCTGCGGCGCGTAGAAATCGAATCCGCAGTCCCACTCCATATACTGTGTCGGCGTGTCGCCGTCCATGCGGAAATATCCGCAGGAATACACGTTCTGGAAACGGTATGTTTCGGCGGGGACGCCCTGCGGCGATACGCTCAGATACGCTGTATCGCCCAGCGTGAACAGATCCGGGCACTCCCACATGTAGCCGGTATCGGGCAGTGAAAGACAGCGGTCATACTGCCAATGCGTCAGGTCGTCCGACGTGTACAGCAGCGCGCAGCCGCGGCTGTCGACCGTCCGCGCGCCGAGGATCATGCGGAATACGCCGTCCTCCTCCCACACCTTCGGATCGCGCACATGGCACGAACAGAACGCGGGATAATCGCTGTTGCGCAGCAGCACTTCTTTCGGCGACATCTCGACGCCGTCCGCGGTCGTGACGCGGATGACGTTGGCGCCTCTGCCGCGCAAGATGTAGTCATAGTCGCCCGCTTCCTTGACATTGCCCGTGTAGAACAGATGCAGCAGGCCGTCCCGTTCGATCGCGCTGCCGGAATACGCGCCGTTTCTGTCCTCCGGAATATCCGGCTGCAGCGCCATGCCGGTGAACGTCCAGCGCAGCAGATCGGGCGACGTGAAGTGCCCCCAGCCGCGCGGCGGCTCTCCGCGGGCGCCCATCGGCGAATACTGGAAATACACGTGACAGCTGCCTTTATAGAAACAAAGACCGTTCGGGTCGTTCATCCAGCCCTGCGGCGGCTCCAGATGCAGCTTTTGCCGCCAGCGCGCGTTTGCCGCGCTCATGCCTTGGTGGTTTCGAGCAGCTTGTCAAGGTAGTCGACTTCGCCGTCGGCTGTCTGCACGATGCTCTCGTAATCGTCGGGGTTGGTGATGATGACCGGCGTCACGGTCGGGTAGCCCTTGCTTTCGATCAGCGCCTTGTCAAATGTAATCAGCGTCTGACCGACCGTAAAATGTTCGTCCTCCGCAATGTGCGCTTCGTACCCTTCGCCGTTCAGTTCGACCGTATTGACGCCGATGTGGATCAGCAGTTCCATCCCGTTGTCGAGCGTCAGTCCGATCGCGTGGTGCGTATCGAACAGCGTGCTGACGACGCCTGCGGCCGGCGCGACGACTTTGCCCTCGGCCGGTTCGATCGCGGCGCCCTTGCCCAGCACTTCCGAAGCAAAGGTTTCGTCAGGGACTTCGGACAGCGGGATCGCTTTACCCTTCATCGGCGCATACACGCACGCGTCGTCCAGCTCGGCGCCCGCTTTGACGGCGACCGGTTCGGCGGGCGCTTCCGCCTCAGGCGCGGACGCGGCGTCCTCCGGCTTGTCGCGGTACAGCAGCCACGATACGACAAACGCAACGGCGGTCGCCACGACGAATGTCAGCAGATAACCGAAGAAGCTCTCGGTGGTGATCAGGAATCCGAAAACGCCCGTCACGCCGTTTGCCGTCGCGTAGACCTTTGTGACGGAAGCCACGGCAGCGCCGCACGCGCCGCCGATCATACCGGCGACCAGAGGCTTGACAAAGCGCAGGTTGACGCCGAAGATCGCCGGCTCCGTGATGCCGAGGAACGCGGACAGAGAGGCGGGCAGCGCCATGGATTTGATCTTCTTGTTGCGTGTCTTGACGCCGACCGCGAGCGCAGCCGCGCCCTGGGCGACGTTGGCGGCCGTTGCAATTGGCATCCAGATGTTCTGCCCACTGTCGGCAAGCATCGAAAGCTCAATGGCGTTATACATATGGTGCACGCCGGCCACGACCGTCGGCGCATATGCTGCGCCCATCAGGAACGAACCGATCCCGAACGGAATGGAGATGAGCCACTGCGCGCCGGTCAGCACCCACGTTTCCAGCTGGGAGAAAATCGGACCGATCACCGTCATGGTGAGGAATCCCGTGACCAGGACAGATACGAGCGGGGTGACAAACAGGTCCAGCATTTCGGGCACGCGTTTGTGCAGCCATTTTTCGATCACCGAAAGCAGTAACACCGCGATCACAACGGGGATCACGTGACCCTGATAACCCGTAGCATGGATGTTCCACGCGCCGAACCAGGACCAAAGGACAGGCAGACCCTGCCCATCGCCCACCGACCAAGCGTTTATGAGGTTCGGATGGATCATGATCATGCCGATCACGGCGCCGAGATAGACGTTGGCGCCGAATATCTTTGCCGCGCTGACCGCAATCAGGATCGGCAGGAACGTGAGCGCTGCATTGGAAAACATGTCGAGCAGCGTGAACAGGTGCGTGTCCGCCATGGAGGGGAACGCCTTTGTCAGGCCTCCGAGCAGTCCGCACAGAAGACCGGTCGCCACGATCGCGGGGATGATCGGGACGAAAATGTCGCCGATGGTCTTGATCGCTCTTTTGAACCAGGGCGCCTTGTTCGCCGCCGCCGCTTTGACGTCGTCCTTGGACGCCGCGTCTACGCCGGCAAGCTGAATGAATTCGTCATACACCTTGTTGACCGTACCGGTGCCGATGATGACCTGCAGCTGACCTGCCGCCTCAAACACGCCCTTGACAACGTCCACATTTTCGAGGACGGGCTTGTCGACCTTGGCGTTGTCCGCGATCACCAGACGCAGACGGGTCGCGCAGTGCGCGGCGCTGATAATGTTCTCTTTGCCGCCGATCGTGCGCAGGATCTCCGCCGCACTTTTTTTGTAATCCATGCATACATCTCCTTTTTTTGGTTTTGAAAAACCGATACCGCAAAGCGTTTTTACAGGACTTGCGGTATCGGTTTCACAGTGTATATTCAGTTTAGCATAGACGGGAGAAAAAATCAATTGACATTCTGTACAATCCACGCCCCGCCGATTTGACAAATCGGACAGCGTCAAGCAGAAGAATACGCTGTTTGAACGGGCCGTCCATGCGTTCGTCTGCCCGATAAACCAAAGCGGTCAATTCAGATCTATATTGTCTTACGCGTATCGCCGTCCCACACGTTCTTATCTCAGTTCGACGTTCCGGCCGCCGGCAAGACAGCGCCGGGGGAAAACGACGTCCGTTTTCACGCCGGCATAGACCGTCAGCAAGGTCGAGCTGATCAGGATCCCTCCGACAATGTCCGTGAACCAGTGCACCCCCGAGATCAGCCTCCCGATCACGGTGACGCCGATCACGACCGCGCAAAACGCCTGCAGCGCCGTACGCAGCGTTTTGTTTTTGATATATTTCTTCATCAGCATGCACGCGCTTCCCATGACCGCGCATACCATCAGCGTATGCGACGACGGGAACGACGCCTCCGGATGCGTGCCGCCCGGAAGGATGATCGGTCTGTAATTTACGATCACGCGCTCGAACAGAACGTAAAGCCCGATCAGAACTATGTAGAGCGCGCCGAGAAGAAGGATCTCTTTGTCGACCTTGAACAGGCTCTTCCTTTTGACGAGCTGAACAAAGCCGAGCGCCGCAAACAGGCACGCCGTCAAAACCGCAGCAACGCCGAGCCAGTCGGTGATCGTATACCAGATCATACGGACGCCGAACAAGTCGAAGATGAACCGGTTCAGGTGCGACAGACCGATCGCGGTCCCCTGCGGTCCGATCGGCGCGACGTCGACGAAGCGGATCAGTACGATCAGCAGAGCCGTCAGAAAGCCGCCGACCGAAGCCATAATGAATGTGCCTTTGTTTTTCATGCATATCATCCTTTCAGAAATCGTTCGCATTTCGCAAAGCCATTCTGTCATACGGCGGATGATATTGCAAGAAACGCCCTTTCACACGGACGACACGCTCCGTGTCATTTCCTTTTCAGCAGCAAAAAGCCTTTGATCACAAGCAGGCAGAGGCTGAACACGCCCGCATACGGCTGTCTTGCGAGAATGAATACGACCGTGCCGATCAGCGACAATGCCATGCCCGTGACCAGACGGTGCCGGTTCCATTCGGGCTTGTCGAAATTGCTGATCACGACGGCGAAGAAACCGTTGGCCGCGGTGACGCCCGTTACGGCAAGCAGCACGATCCTGAGCCAAGCGCTGATCTGCGTCAACGACAACAACGCGACGGACGACACGCTTCCCGTTCCGCCGTTGCCGAATATCGGCAGAATGAACAGCAGAACGGCAAGACTGTCGAGTATCCCGCAGATCAGAGCCGTATACTTTTTGCCCGATTCCTTTTTGTCCTGCTCGGCAAGCGTTACCATTTCTTCACCGCCGATCAGATCGTCGATCGTGATATGAAAGTATTTTGCGATCGCCTTCAAAGAGTCGATGCTCGGATATCCCCTGCCCGACTCCCACTTGGAGATCGCCGTACGGGAAACAAACAGCTTTTCGGCAAGCTCCTCCTGCGTCAGGTTTTCGTCCGTTCGCAGCTTCTGCAGTTTTTCATTGAACTCCATTTTCATCACCAGATTATTTCCTCGCCCGAATGCACATAGCGCAGTTGGTCGCCCATGATGCGCTTCATGACATCATACGCCGGCAAGCCGGTACAGTGGCAGGTATAAAACGCCGTGTCGTACTGTTTCAGCGCGTATGCGGTCTCCTCGATCTCGCGGATCTCCGCCGCCGTATGATCCGTTTTCTTCATCAAATGAAAACCGCTGATCACGGCGTCGGGTCCCGTGCCGTATTTTCTTTTGCATTCGCTGAGGATATTCAGAATACCGTTGTGGGCGCAGCCGGAAATGAGGATGCGCTCTTGTTTGCCGCGGATCACAAGAAATTGCTCGTGGTCAAATTCATCCTGCACATACGCGCCGCCTGTCCGCCGCTTCAGCCGTGCGTTGCTGAAAGGCAGCTTGCCCGCCCGACGTCCGATCACAAAGAGCGAAAGCTCGCCGTCGATCGTGTGATCGCCGTCGAGCAGCCTGACCTGAGGGAGGTCTGTGATCCTTTCATCTATGCCGATGTATCTGTATCGCCCGGCGCTGCCGCTTTCGCCGTCGTCGGCGTAATAGGCCGCCGCAGCCGTTTTCTGCATATAGATGGCCGCGCTGCCGTTGATCTTTGCAAAAGGTAAGATGCCGCCGGAATGGTCGTAATGCCCGTGGCTGAGAACAACCGTATCAACCTTTCTCAGGTCGACGCCCAAACGCTCTGCATTGCGCAGCGTTTCTTCCGAAGGCCCGAGATCGACGAGAAGCCGATGCTTTTCCGTTTCGATGTAAAAGGAAAGCCCGTGCGCATAAGCGCAGCCCTTCGTGCCTTCTGTATTTTCGATCAGATTCACGATCCTCATCATGCTTCATTCGCCTTTCTGTCCGTCTCCGGATTCCGGTTCCGGGGCGGCGTCGGTCGGCGTGAGACTCTTTGCGTACCGGGCGGAGATCTTTTTGTACACGATCGCGCCGGGTATGCTGAGCAGCGCCGTCGCCACGAACACGCACGCGGCGACCTTAAAATTGCTCGCGCCCAGAAACGCGCCGCAAACCGTAGAAGAAATGATCGACGGGATGCGCGCGATCGACGACAATATCAAAAACTCAACGAGATTGGCGTCCGTGCAGCCGACAAAATAGGTCATGGAATCCTTGGGCGTTCCGGGGATCAGATAGAAAATAAACAGCAGACGGTTGCGCTTTTCCCGATCCTGCAGAAAGCGCATGGACTGCAGCTTGTTTTCCAGATGAAACAGCCGGAGGATCCGCAGACCGAGCTTACGCGTCATAAGCAGAATGACGATCGTCCCGATCATGTTGCCCAGCAGGCAGAGCAGCAAGCCGCCGAACGCGCCCCATACCAGCCCGGCGCCGATCTCCATCGGCTCCGCCGGTATGAATTTGGCCACCGTCTGCAGCGCGCGGATCGCCGTAAAGACAAGCACGCCCCAGACGCCGAATCCGTCGATCCACGCCTTGAAGCGGTCTGTATTTCTGAGCAGTTCGACCAGAGACTTGCCGAAGTGCAGATACAAGTATACGCATACGCCGAAAGTCGTCGCCATCACGACAATGATCAGGATGCGCAGAATCCATGTTTTTTGTTTCTCGTTCATTGGTTAATTCCTATCCGGCCGGCCGTTCAGTCCGGCGATCCCGCATGGTCCGGCGTTTCTTCTTCCCTGTTGAGCTTGGCGATGCGCCGG
Organism: Clostridia bacterium; assembly: GCA_017449935.1. Lineage (GTDB taxonomy): Bacteria > Bacillota > Clostridia > Oscillospirales > Acutalibacteraceae > UBA1425. The sequence goes on along the minus strand of JAFSYP010000066.1, from coordinate 20,806 downwards.
TCGATGCGCGGAGAAATGACCTCCTGATAAAAGATCACAAAGATCGCGGCCAGCGGGATGGCGAGCAGGATTCCGAGAATGCCGGCGATCTTGCCGCCCAGAATGATGAGCACCAAAGTCCAGACGGCGGGAATACCGAGCGAATCCTTGAACAGGCGCGGCTTGATGACCATGCCGTCAATGCTCTGCCAGACGCAGCAAAAAATGAAGAACCAAAGCGCGTTGAGCGGTTTATCCAATATCAGGAAGAATACCCCGATCGCGTTGCCGATCATAGGGCCGACGGTGGGGATGATGTTGGTCAGCGCGCACATGACGGCGATCAGCCCCGCATAGGGCATACCCATGATCAGCGTGAAGATCAGCACGCCCACGCCGATGATCAGCGCATCCAACAATGTGCAGCCCACATAGCGGAGAAAAACCTTGTTGAAGCGCCGCCAAAGCTCGTTGTTGCGGTCCAGCCGTTCTTTTTTGAAAAGCAGGGCGCGAACCTTGGCCAGAACCGTGACCAGACTGTTTTCCGCCACGAGGAAGCAGACGCCGAAGAGGATGCCGACGGCAAAATTGGACACGCTGCTGCCTACGGTACCCAGCGTGGAAAGGATGGTCTTGGAGTTGTTTTTCAAAAAGCGCACCAAATCGGTCATGGCGTTATCCACCGCGGCGGACAGCCTTGAAAGGTCCACGTTGATGTTTTTGCCCGCGGCAAAGGCGGAGACGCGCACGATCAGCTCCTGCGCCTTTTGCGTATATTCGTCCCAGTTGGAGATCAGCTTGCTCACGCTTTTGGCCAGCGAGGGAATAAGCGCCGCCAGAAGGATAATCAAAACCAATATCAGACACACCACCGTCATGATGACGGCCCACAAATGCGCCGCGCCCGGCTTTTTCAGCTTTTTGAAAACGCGGAACTCAAAGAAATCCGACACGGGATTCATCAAATATGCCACGATGATCCCGATGACCACGGGTGAAAGCAGCTTCCACAGGGACGCGAACCAGCCCATAAGGACGGAAAGATGGCCAAGCAGCATATACAGGATCACCGCGCTGCAGGCCGCGAAGGTATACGCCGCCCACGGCCGGGATAATAAGTCCTTGAATCGTTTCAACGATATCGCCTCCCCTGCCGTATTATAGCACAGACCGCGCGGAATTGGAAGTCCCGCAAGCGGATTCTGTTGACGGTCCGACCATGCCGGTTGAGTTCATGCCGAGTTATACCGGCAAGATCATGTCCCATCCGCCGTGAAGCAGCTTTCATCCGCTCCGGGAAAGAACGCGATCCGTGTTTTTCCGTTTTCCCGCCTTCTCTTTACATGCTCTCGGTCAGAATGCGGATCAGCGCGTCTTTGCCGATCGGGGCGAACATCCACGGCTCGTTCGTGTTGTCGTTTGCGAGGATATGATCCGCCATGTCTTCGATCGCGTCCGCTTTCACGCCGAGCTCAGCAAGATGCATCGGGATGCCGATCGACTCGAAGAACGCATAGAATCCGTCGATGACCTTGTCTGCGATCGAAAAATCGGGAAGCGCCTTGTCAAAGCCAAACAGTCCCGTGCCGAGCGTAACGAACCGTTCGACCGTTCTTTCGGAGAGGATCTCTTTCATCCAGCGCGGCGTGATGATCGCCAATCCCGCGCCGTGCGTGATGTCGAAATAGGCGCTGAGCGCGTGCTCGATGGAATGCATCGGCCAGCCGGAATAACCGGCGCCGTTGGCGAGGATGCCGTTGCAGCCCCAGCTGCACACATACATCAGCTCGCTCCGGGCGGCGTAATCGTCCGGCTTTTCCAGCGCGACCTTGACGTTCGTCATCAAAGAGCGCAGCGCGGAGATCATGACGCCGTCGTTGAACATCGAATGCGGACTTGCGAAGAACTGCTCGAGCACATGGTTGATCGCGTCCGCCGTGCCGCAGGCGGTCTGCCACTTGCTGACGCTGTATGTGTATTCCGGGTCGAGGAACGACGCCGCGGGATACAGCAGTTCGTCCAGATAGCCGCGTTTGTCAGAGATCGCCGTATTGGAGATCACGCAGCCCATGTCGTACTCGCTGCCTGTTGCGGCAAGCGTGATGATATCGACGATCGGGATCGCGGCCTGCGCCTTGACCTTGCCGGAGATCAGATCCCAGCCTTCGCCGTCGTACTTTGCGCAGACGGAGATCGCCTTGGAGCAGTCCAGCACCGAACCGCCGCCGACGGCGAGGATCACGTCGACGTCATTTTCTTTGCACAGCTTTGCGCCGGCGAGGACGGACGGATCGTATTTCGGGTTCGGCTCGATCCCCGAAAGCTCCACGATGTTAAAATCCCGAAGCAATTCCTTGACTCTGTCATAAAGGCCTATCTTTTTGACGGAACCGCCGCCGTAGGTCAGAAGCACGTTTTTGCCGAACTGCGCGATCACGCCGGGCAGGTCTTTGATCGCGTCCTTTCCGAAATAGAGCGTTGTGGGCGTGTGATAGGTGAAGCTGCCGATCATGGTTGTTACCTCCGTGTATTCTATTACTTTCAAAAGATAATCGCAGATCAGTGCCGTCATCCTCTGGAACAGTGCGGTCCTCTCCTCTGCAATTATCGAAGCCGCCGCCCTGACGCGACGTCAACGATCACAGCATAACAGGCCGTTGACACGGTGTCAATGCATTTCCTGAAATAATCCTCGGAATTTGTTTTTTCGTTATTGTGGGATCGAACAGAGTGTGGTATACTGAACTGTACGAATTGAAACACGAATACTGAAATCGACATGAGAAATACACGGTGGTTTTATGGTCTGTTTGTTGATTGTGATTTACGCAGCGTTTATCGGTCTCGGCGTTCCGGATTCTCTCATCGGCTCTGCCTGGCCGGCGATCCATGCGGAAATGGGCGTTCCCGTGGAAGCCGTAAGCATGCTCACCCTTCTGATTTCCGGCTGCACGGTGCTGTCCAGTATGTTCAGCGCGAGGATCCTCAATAAACTCGGAACGGCAAAAGTGACAGCCTTCAGTACGGTCCTGACCGCGGCGGCCTTGTTCGGGTTTTCCGCGGCTTCGTCTTTTGTCCTGATGGTGCCGCTGGCGGCGCTGCTCGGGCTGGGCGCCGGCGCGATCGACTCCGGACTGAACAATTACGTCGCGCTCCACTTTAAGGCAAGCCATATGAATTTTCTGCATTGTTTTTACGGCGTGGGCGTGACGCTCAGCCCTTACCTGATGGCGCGGGCGCTGAACGACGCAGGCTGGCGAAGCGGTTACCGATATGCGTTCTATGTGCAGGCGGCAATCGCGCTGTTGTTGATCGTGTCCGTCCCCCTGTGGAAAAAGGCCGCCGAAAACGGGCAGGCCGATGAAAAAAGCGCTGTGAATCTCACTCTTTTGCAGATGGCCAAAAGGACAGACGTTCGGCTGGTATGGATCATCATGCTGGTGACAAATGCGATCGAATACGCCTGCGGCGTCTGGGGGAGCACATATCTTGTAACGGAAAAAGGGTTTCAGGTAAAACACGGCGCGCTTGCCCTGACGGTCTATTACGCCGGCATGTCGATCGGACGTTTTCTTTCCGGATTGCTTTCCGATAAGGTGCGCACATGGAAACGGATCGGGATCGGTACGGCGATCCTCGCGCCTGCGGTCGTCCTGATGCTTCTGCCTCTGCCCGGCGCCGTTTCTGTGGCGGGATTGTTTCTGATCGGTTTGGGCAACGGGTCTGTCTATCCGAACATGATCCACCTGACGCCGCACAATTTCGGAAAAAAGGCGTCTCAATCCGTTATGGGCTCGCAGATCGCGTTCGCCTATATCGGCGTGATGCTGGCGCCGCCTATGGTCAGCCTTCTGAGCAGACTGTTCGGCATTCAGGTCTATCCGGTTCTGCTCGCGGCGCTCTACGCGGTCATGGTCACAACGCTGAAGCTCTTTATCCGGCAGTTGAAAAAGCAGGGCAGATACAACCCTGACATCTGATGAAAAAGGAACAGCCGTATGATGAATGAATTTTCTAAATTTGAAATGGACCGTTTCCTGTCCCCGGACGTTTCCTTCGCCCCCGTATTCATTTGGGTATGGAACGACACATGCACGACCGAACGGATAGACGATCAGCTGTCGGAAATGCAGCGGCTCGGCATACGGGCGTTCTACATTCTCCCGGAGCCGAAAGAATTCCGGCCGGACAGCATGCCCACGAACCTTACGCCCGACTATCTTTCCGCGGACTATTTTGCGCTCTGCGCGTACGCGGTCGAGCAAGGGAAAAAGCGCGGAATGCGCTGCTGGATCTACGACGAGGGCGGATGGCCTTCCGGCGGTGCCTGCGGCGCGGTTTTGCGCGCGCACCCCGAATATGCCCGACAGGTATTGAAAGCGTCCGAACGCATTTTCTGCGCAGGAGACGTTTACCGAAAATCATCGCCGGACGTTTCGGCTGCTTTCCTGCGGGACAGGGAAATGATCTCCGACGGATATATATTCGTCGCAGACGCCGTCGTGACGGAGTACGGGACAGACCGGGAGATCCACGGCGCCGCGGACTATCCGGATCTGCTTAATAAAAATGCAACGGAGTATTATATCAAAATCACCCACGAACAATACGCCGCCGCGATGCCGGATCTGCTCGGCCGGACCGTCACGGCCGTCTTTACGGACGAGCCGAAAGCGCCGTGCAGACCGTGGAGCAAAGAGCTTGCCGACGAATACCAGGAGCTGTACGGCGAGTCCGTGTTGCCGTATCTGCCGCTGCTCGCGCAAAGAGTATCGCCGACGCCGGATACGGTACACGTATTGCGGCGTTGGAATGATCTGTGCAGTCGAATGTTCTGCGCGCACTATCTTCTCCCGTGCAAAGCATGGGCAAACGATCACGGCATGGCTTTCACCGGGCATCTGGACAAGGACCACGATCCACTCGGCTGTGTCCGCGGCGGCCGGAACTTCCATCTGATGCGTGCGCTGCGCTGCTTTGATATTCCGGGCGTTGACGTGATCTGGCGGCAGATCTATCCCGAAGGTCAGGCAGAAGCCGCGGACGACATGAACGCATACAACGGATTTTTCCCGAGATACGCATCCTCGGCCGCCGCGCAGAACGGGACGAAACAGGCGATGGCTGAGATCTTCGGCGTGGCAGGCCCGGGACTGACGTATGACGTCATGCGCTATGTCGCGGGGCATCTGGCTGTTCAAGGCGTCAATATCTTCAATTTGTTTAATTTCCCGCTCGGTCGCCACGGCGCGTATCTTGCGCAGGAGCTGCCCGTATTTACGCAAGCACAGCCGTATTGCCGGTTTCTCCCGCAGTTTAACCGCTATCTGGAACGGCTGTCCTACGTATCGACGGTCGGAGAGTGCGTCTGCGAAACCGGGCTGTATTATCCGGTCGGCGATCTGCAGGGCGGTCTGAACGCGGAACATATGGCCGCGACATTCGAGACGCTCGGCAGGGCGCTGGAAGAGCGGATGATAGCGTTTGATATTGTGGACGACGACGCGATCGAAGCCGCCCAAAACGTCGGCCGCGGCGTTTTACGCATCGGACGCGCAGCCTACCGGCGTCTGATCATTCCCCCGAACGCCTGTGTCCCGCCGAGCATTCAAAAGATCCTGCGTCGTTTCGTGCAGGGCGGCGGCAACGTATCTCATGACCTTTCGGGCGTGTCGCCGGATCTGGACGTGGAGGGAGAAGGCCTGCGCGTCATGCACAGGACGGCGGAAGGCGTCGAATTGTTCTGTCTGTTCCGTGCGGCGGGCGAAAGCGGACTGTATCGCATTCATCTGCCTGCGTCAAGCGGCTATTTGCCGGAGCTTCTGAACGGCACGCTGCAGCGTTTTGAAGCTGAAGACGGCGTACTGACGCTCTCTCTTGCGCTCGGAGAAACGGCCGTGATTCTGCTGACAGACGAAAAGCTGCGCGCGGAAAGCCTGAAAGAATACGGAGAAAGGTTCGGGATATCGAACGGGTTCCGGCTGCGTAAAGATCTTGAACTTGCCTGTGATGAAAACGGGTTCCGGAATATCGAGCATTCCGACAAGTCGATCCCCGTCGACCTCGGAGATTGGGCCGGACAGATCGGCAGCGCGTACTCGGGAAGCGCCGTTTACGAAACAGAATTCACGATTCCCGCCGAAATGATCGAAAAAGCAGGGCTGCTGGATCTCGGCGACGTACACTTTGCGGCAAGCGTATATCTGAACGGCAGCTCTTTGGGGACCGCCTTTATGCTTCCGTTCCGCTTTAGAATCCCCGGCGGTCTACTGGCGCAAACGAACGCGCTGAAAATCGTCGTGACGAACACGTCCGCCAATTGGTACACACACACCGATTACTTTGACAAATGGAACGACAGGGAATTGTCGCCGTATTTTGCCGCGGAGAAAGCGTATGCGAAGGATTCTGCGTCCGGCGGACTGTACGGTCCGGTCGTCCTGTTCACAGAGTAACAGCGCGCACATCGAAACCGCCGGTCTGCGCTTTCCGGAACAGGTCGTTGACTCGTTGAGAGAACCGACCGTTTTTCGTCTTGCATGAGGGTGTAAAGCAAAAAACACTTCCGCTGTTGCGGGAGCCTCCCAAGCGTGGTATACTGAAACAACAACATACAGGAGGGGCCGACGCCTATGGATATTCTGACGTTTTTCAACAAAGTGGACGGGTACATGTATTACCCCGTGCTCATCATCATTCTCGCCGCGGGCGGGTTGTTCTTCACATTCCGCACGCGCTTCGTGCAGATCCGTCTGTTCGGGGAAGCGTGCAAGCTGATCGGCGAGAAAGCGGCGGACAGCAAGGTGTCCTCTTTTCAGGCGCTGATGGTCTCGACCGCTTCGCGCGTCGGCACGGGCAACATCGTCGGCGTCGCCACCGCGATCTGTCTCGGCGGACCGGGCGCGTGCTTCTGGATGTGGCTGATGTGCGTCATCGGCGCGTCGTCCGCGTTTATGGAAAGCACGCTCGCGCAGATCTACAAGCGCAAAGGCGACGACGGCAATTCCTACGGCGGCCCCGCCTACTATATCGAGCACGCTTTGAAACAGCCCTGGCTCGCCGTCGTGTTCTGCGTGTTTCTGATCGCGACCTACGCGTTCGGCTTCAATCTGCTGTGCTCATATAACCTGCAGTCCACCTTCTCGGCGTATTCGTTCTACGACGCAGTCAAAACCCCGTATATCGTCGGCGCGATCCTGGCCGTCGCGGTCGGCTACTGCCTGCTGGGCGGCGGCAAGCGGATCATCCGTATCACGGAAAAGATCGTGCCCGCGATGGGCATTTCCTACGTGCTGATCTCCCTGGTCGTCATTTTCTGCCATATCAAAAACATCCCGGCCATGTTCGCGCTGATCTTCAAGGACGCGTTCGATTTCAAAGCGATCTTCGGCGGAATCGCCGGCTCGTGCATGGTCTACGGCGTCAAGAGAGGTCTGTATTCCAACGAAGCCGGCGTCGGCTCCGCGCCCAACGCGTCCGCTTCGGCGCACGTTTCGCATCCCGTGAAGCAGGGGCTTGTGCAGACCATATCTGTATATATCGACACGATGCTCCTGTGCACCGCCACGGCGCTGATGTGCCTGTCCTCCGGCACGCCGTACAATGCGTCTGTATCCGGCGCGCCGTATGTGCAGAACGCGATCTCCACCGTGTTCGGAAAAGCGGGACCGATCTTCATTACCGTCGCGATGGTGCTGTTCGCCTTCACGACGCTGATCGGCAATCTGTATTACGTGGACAACGCCCTCGCCTTTATGAACAAGAAAAAACAGCCGTCCAAAAAATTCATGACCGGCTTCTACGTCATCTGCACGGTCATCATCTTTCTCGGCGCGATCGTACCGATGGATTTTGCGTGGACCGCGGCGGACATCACCATGGGCGGCATGACGCTCATCAATATCCCCTGCTGTCTGATCCTTTCCGGCACGGTCGTAAAGGCGCTGCGTGATTATGAACGCCAAAAGAAGAGCGGCAAAAACCCGATCTTCGTCGCCAAAGAGATCGGCCTTGACGACAGTGAGCTGACCTACTGGAAAACGGAATAATCGAAACGCGAAAGGTGTTTTTATTCCTGCCAAAAACACGAAAGCCGTTCCGAGCATCATAAAAAAGGAGATAAGTGATATGACAGAATTAGAAACATTGCAGCGTGCGAAGATGTATATTGACAAGTTGGCCAACGGCGTCGATCCGCTGACGGATCAGCCTGTTTCGGATACGGATTGTATCAATCAGGTGCGGATCTCGCGGTGTTTATTTTATGTTTCCGACGTGCTGCGGAAAGTGATCGAAAACGGCGGCGTGGTCGGAAAGCAGAACAAAGTGAAAAAGATACCGTTTACGATCTCGCAAGAGGAGCTGAAGCGCTTTCGTTTTTCCGACTATCCGATCCCGGTCAGCGAGATCACCAAACGCATCAATGAGTTAGCAGATCTTTCGACGATGACGCAGTTCAAATACAGCAGCATAACAAAGTTTTTGGTGCAAGCCGGACTTCTGTCGCAGGTGCAGAGATTTGACGGAAAAACAAGAAAAACGCCGACCGCTTCCGGAATAGAACTCGGTATCATGTCGGAAGAGCGTAACGGCGCGGCAGGAAACTATATTGTCACTCTGTACAACAGAGCGGCACAGCAATTCATTCTCGATCACATGGATGCGATCTTAGAGATCAATGCACAAAAAGAAAATCCGCAGCCTGAACCTAACTGCTGACGTCAAACGTCCGCAGTTACCCGCACAAAGCACAAACGTCCCCGTGCAAGAAATGAAGCGAAACGCTTCCTTGCACGGGGTTTCTCTGTTTTCGGAAGCAGAAACAAATGCGTTTACTCTTGCCGAATCGGTACAATGGACTGTGTTGCTGTCCGGACGGTCCAGCCATCCAGACTGCCCTCGGAGACGCGGACTGACGCCGAGCCGTTTCTGACCTCTACCGTACCCAGTACGCCGGGAAGGCACAGCGGCAGCGTGACATTTTCCGCGACCGGCGCGAGCCGGATGATTCGTCGCGCGCTGTCTGTCCGGAGTCCTAAGGCCGCGTTCAGCGTGGTCCAGCTCGACATCGGACGCGTGTAGTGATGCCCGCACTCCCAGTGATCCCACAGCGCGCCGAACCGGGCCTGGTTGTCGCGGATCGACGTGACAAGGGCGTCGGCGTCGTCGCGCATACCGACGCTCAGGCACAGCGCGGCCGCGAGGTATACAATGCCCGTCCAGACCGCTTCGGCCTGACAGTTTTTGTAGGTGAACAGCGTGGTATGCCGTCCTTCGGGACATGTGGCGTTGATCAGTCCGCTGTCCGGATCGAAGTTGCGCTCGAGGATGACGCGCATGACGGCTCTGATCCGCGCGTCGCACAGATTTCCTCCGATACCCGCCGCCCGCAGGAACCATTCTCCGTCGAGCTGGTCGGTCATCAGGCCTTCGTCCCTCTCTGTGTCCGACAGCCACAGATCGTAGTATTCTCCGTTCCAAAGGCGTTTTTCAAGAGATGCGAGGCCTTGATCGAGCAGGCTCCTCCACTTGTCGGCGCGTACGGCGTCGTCCATCTCGTCGGCGATCCGGGCGGCGGCCCTCAATGCGGCGAGCCACAGGATCGAGATATAAACCGTCGTACCGGCGAAATTCCATGCGTCATAGGTGTTCCGCTTCGTGTCCCGGTCCGGCAGGCCGTCGCCGTCACCGTCCAGCGCGCCGATGGAATCCATCGCGCATATCACGTGCGGCCACATCTCTTTGAGGTAATCGGCGTCGCCGGTAAAAAGGTAGTCGCGCAGGACCATGAGCACGAACTGGTTGTTCATGTCCACGCGGTCAAAGCCGTTGTCCACATGGTCCAGATCCGGCGTGAAGAAGTGATGCACGCGCCCGTCCTCGCGCTGGAAGGCCGCGCCCATGCGCATCTGTCCCAGCTGCAGCTCCGGGAACAGCGCCAGCAGGCCGAACGAAGCATGGTAGGTGATGTCTGTCGTATGAAACCCGCAGAAGCCCTGACCTTCCCACAGGCCGAATTTGCCGTCCTTCAGATACCACGAGCTTTTGACGATCGTGCTCAGATGTCCGCTCCAGCAGTCCGGATACGCTTCGGGCAGGTCAGTATTATAGAGCAGCTTTGAGAAGGCGACGGCTTTGTCAAAAACCTCCGGCCGATGATCCCGCAGGAAGGCGTTCGCGTCCGCGGCGCCGCGGAACAGGTTCTCATAGTAATGGCCGAGCCGCCGTCCGTCCGCCGTGCAGTGATTCGGGAAATACCACGTCAGGATAAAGCGCACGGTTTTTTTCTCGCCCGGCGCGAGACGCACCGTGCCGCACAGGGCCGACGCGCCGAATTCTTCATCCTTCTTGTGCAGACGATCCTGCTCGCGCAGGCTTTTGAGGAACGACGCCTGTTCATCTCGACTTTCCGGAAATGCGGGCCGCATGTCGCGTATACGCCGCAAAACGGACGCGGCAAAGGGGCGATCGGCATACGCGCCGAACAGCGCGGCGATCTCTCCGTCGGACAGCGCCTGCATGTTTTCGGGAACGTCGGGCGGCGGCGAACCGGCTTCGCTGTCGGGCAGACGGCCCGTTTCACGAAAGCCGAACAGAACGGATTCTTGGCTGACGCCGAACGCGTCGTCGTCGAAGATATATTCCCGGATGAAGCGCCGGTACTCTCCCGCGATGAAGCTCTTTTCGCCGTCGCCGCCAATGCTGAAGCACACCTCGCCGCAGTTCGGCGCGTCGGTTTTTTCAGACGGACGCATCGTGACGCTGACGTTTCCCGGCGTCCTGTCCGCTGTGTTCCGGCAGCCGCCGTCGTTGCAGAACTCCGGCACGAGCGTGCCGAGCAGGCTCACCGTCAGCGGTTCGGCGTCCGTATTCTCGACGTCGAAATCCAAATAAAAGCCGGGCGTGGCGGCTGTGTCCGTCCGGTGCGGTACGAACGGCGCGACCGCCCGTCCCGTAAGACGGCACGGCAGAGCCGCGTCTCCGTATTGCAGCTCGCATACCGGGAACCGCCCGTCGAAGCAGATTCTTTCGACCGGCTTGCTCCAGGGAAACAGGCGATACGTAAAATCGTCCGGTTCCGTCCGCATACCGAGTTTTCGCACGACGGGACGCCGGCCCGCCCGTTCCGTCCGGACCCAGAACGACAGCGCGCCCGTGCTTTTCTCGCCGTCGTCCTCCTTGCTCTCCCAGCAAACCTTGGTCAGACGGGGCGGGTTGGCGATCTGCCAGAAGTGGAACTCGCCGTCCGGCATCAGCTCGACGCTTCCGGCGCCGATGCCGCCCAGCGCGATCCCGCTGCCGCTGGGCTTGGTCATGATGATCTTTGCCATGAGAATAACTCCTTTTCAGGCAGGTCTTTTATCGCAGTGCCGCGACGGGCATTATAATGTAACATTCCCATACGAAGAGAAAAATGTGTATGATCCACTGCAAGAGCGTGTGGCGGATCCGCACCTTGCACGGCTGTGACTCATGGACCGTACCGAAAGCGTCCGTCACAAGACAGCGTATGTTCGCGTTTCCGCATTGTACGCCTGTCACAATGCCGTTGTCGTCGACCGCCGCGACGCCGGGATCGTCGGATACGAAACGGACAGTGTAGTTCGTTGTGTCCGCAGTGATCTGCGCGTTTATACTGACCGTCTGTCCGTATTTACATTTAACTGTTGCCGGGAGAAAGATCTCGACCTGTGCGGGAACGTATCCGAGCTCCACATACAGGAAATAATAGGCGTCATAAAGCCCCAGACACGCATCCATGCCGGCATTCGTACTGAAGGATTTCTGCATGACGGTTGTCCACGAACCGTACTGTGCATACAGTTCATCGGGCAGCGGTCCTTCCTCGTGGCCGTATTTTTCCAAATTCCGTGCTTTGAGCGCCGCCAGACCTTCCGGATCGTCCGCATACGCCGCCAGACGTATCCGGTTGCGTTCCGTACTGACGGCGCGCGCGATCTCCTCTGTGGTTTTGCCTTGCGCTTGCATATCGCGCAGCATGTCGTACATGGATTCTATGCTCTGGTGATACGCGATCCGATCCTGCCGCCCCTGTTCCACGACTGCGGGATCGGCCCAGTCCGCATACGCGTACATGGCAAGGCTTCCGGTCTCGCTCGGCCGGAATCCGTAGACCGCGTTCTCATCCGCGACAATATCGCGCATCGCGGACGGATTCAGAGCGGGATCGTGGACATACCGGAATCCGCCGGCTGCCGAAGCAGGCGCAGATAATCCGACCAAGAGGGCGATCACGAGCAGAGCTGCAAAAGCTCTGCGGGAAAGAAATGCGGTGGTTTTCATTTGCTTCACATCCTTTATGCGCGGAGAATCAAATGTAAGATACCGTTTCCGTCAGCGGCTTCCTGGCAAAGTGGTTCGGCAAAGGGCCTGCGCCTTCGGCGGCGTAGCCGAGATCCAGAAGCATAAGGATCTCTTCGTTTTCGGGAAGACCGAGCGCATCCGCCAGCTTGTCGGGATCGAAGAAGTTGAGCCAGCAGCTGTCGACACGCTCGTCCGCTGCGGCGAGCGTCAGGTACGTGGCGACGATCGCGGCGTCTTCCGCGCCGGAATCCCGTTTGCCGCCTGGATAGGTGAAGACGTTGTTTTTGTCGAACGCCACGACCAGCACGGTCGGCGCCCCGTATCGGCAGGGCGTGGCGGCGTCGATCTTCGAGAGCGCATCGGCGGACCGGACCGCATAGATGTGCTGCTCCTGCAGATTCTTTGCCGTAGGCGCCAGACGTCCCGCTTCGAGGATCGCGGTCAGCTTCTCGTCTTCCACCTGTCTGTCGCTGTACTTTTTGCACGAATAGCGGTTTTTTACGACTTCCTTGAATTCCATTCTGATTTCCTCCTTTTGTGTATCAGATCCCTATGCGCCTGCGGATCAGTTCTGCCGGAACGTCCTGCAAGCGCTTTTTCTGCGAGACGGCCAGAGCCGCCGCCGTGCCCGCGGCTTCGCCGATGCCGACACAGATCGGCATCGCTCTGAAATTGGAATGCGCAATATGCGTGCCGGAGATGTTTCTGCCGCAAAGCAAAAGGTTTTCTTTCGCTTCCGGCAGCAGGCAGCGATACGGGATGGTATACCCGTTCTGCTGGGGAAACTGCTTCTGTACGCCGGTTTCATCCAGGCCGGCGCCTGTGATGTTGTGCACGTCGAAATTGAAATAGGCGTCCTTGACGACATAATCGTCAAAAGCCTTTGCGTCCAGAATATCCTGCTGCGTCAGCGTATATCTGCCTTTGAAATGCCTTGTTTCGCGGATGCCGATGAGAGACGCGGAACTGATCACGAAACAGTTTTCATAGCCGGGAACGTACGCTCTCAGGTACCGGACGATATCCTCCATCTGTCTGCGGCAGGCCGCCGTTGCCTTCGTCAGATCCTCCGCGCGTGTTCCGTCGATCTCCACGGCGTTCGTCATGTTGCACGTCACGATCCCGGGCAGCGTGGTTCTGTACGTGAGAATGTGTCCGGCCGGGTACGGAATATGCCGTTTTGCAAGCGCCTGCAGCTCGCCCTTCGGTGTATCGTACGTGGATTCAAACGAGCCTAAAAACACCGCGCGGTCCGTATCCACGCCGCCGACCTTGAACATCAGCGTCGCGGGCTGCATCTTATGATCGCTTTCTCTGCCGAGGATGTATTCGGCGCCTGCCCGCGCGGCGATATCGCCGTCGCCGGTGGCGTCGACCGTGATCGCGGCATGAATGTCATATTGGCCGGATTTGCTGACCACAGATGCGCCGCGCACGCTGTCGCCGTCACAGATCGCGTCCACCGCGAACGTGTAAAGCATGATACGGCATCCGACCTCGTCCAGCATTTCCAGATAAAGCGTTTTCAGCTTTTCCGGGTCGATGATGTTTGTGATCCTGTCTTTATACGCGCCTTCGTTTTTCTGCGCGCTTCGCCGCAGGATCTGTGCGAACAGCGGGCTGCCGCAGCTTCCGGTCCAATGGCTCATCAGTCCGGAAGTGGAGATCCCGCCGACGTCGCCGCATTGTTCGACGAGCAGGACGTCCGCGCCGTTTTTTGCGGCGTCATAGGCTGCCGCAAATCCGGAGGGTCCGCTTCCGAGCACCAAAACCTCTGTGTGCAATTCACATTTCTTGTTCATAGCCTTGTCATAACCCATAGTTTTTGTTTTATTATACCACAGCCATCCCTCGCCCGCAACAGCAAGGTGAGGTTTTTGCTTCGCAAAGACAGCTTGAGGATAGTCAGAGAGCGGAAAAGCCGGCCGAAAAACGGGAATGAACCGTTTCTCGACCGGTGTGCTAAGGTTGTTATTAAGGCGTCGTCGCGTTTACGCGGCTGCGTCGAAGAGCTTGTCGATCCACGAAAGCACGGGCAGGGAGACGTCGGAGAACATCCAGAGGAACGCTGCCCGGATGGCGACAAGCAGGCGGATAAACCAGCTGTTGCGGATGGTCACTTTCTCGACGCCGCTTTCGGCGAGCGCCTGACCGCTTTCCGTATCTATGATCTTGGCCTGGATCGTGAAGTTGTCCGTCGCGCGGATGACCGCGTACATGTTGCCGAGTCCGACGTATTCGCCGTTCACGTACCATCTGACCTCGGCGCCGTCGGGCAGATTACTGATCCCAGCGGTAAACGGCACCGTGTCGTGATACAGGATGCAGGCCTTTTTCTTCGCGCATTCGATCGTCACGGACGGTTTGGCCGCAAGCGTATAGACCGCGTTCACGATCATGCCGCCGACCTCGAACGTGTACGGCTCCCACGCACCGACATACCCGGTCCTGGCGGGAACTTCGGGCTCGTCGATCGACGTCGACTCCACGGTGTATTCCGCCGTGCCGACGCGCGTGCCCTGCGCGACGAACACCGCCGTATAGGTGATGGGCGTATAGACCGCGTCAACGCGCACGCCGCCGGCTTTCAGCGTGTAGTCCGGCCATGCCGCGGTATACCCCGGCTTGTCGGGAACCTCCGGCGCGTCAATGCTCTTCGTGTCGATGGTGTACGGTACGCTTTCGACCGGCTTTCCGTCGGCATAGAAGTCCGCGTAATGGATCGCTCTGTGCTCCGCAAGATCGGCGTCAAGCTGCGCAAGATTCGCGGCTGCGTCAACAGCGTCCTTGTTCTGCTGCAGCGTATCGTTATCGTTGTACTGCACGTCGTTGATCGCGTCGATGGTGTCGTCGATCAGCTGTTTGCATTCGGCGCTGTCGCCGGGCAGACGCTTGTCCTCAGCGGCCTTCTTCTGCGCGTCTTTGTATTTCGAGAACGCGTCCTTGTCGGCGAGCAGATTATACGCTTTCTCCGCGTCGGTCAGCGTTTTCAGGTTGTCGACGAGCGCTTTCTGCTCGTCGGTCAGATCGTCATAGGCCTCTCTTGCAGCGTCGATCTTCTGCTTGCTTTCGTCGGTGTATTCGACGTCGCCGATGGCGTCGATCTTATCTTCGACCGCGTCGGCTGCGCGTTGGTCGGCAAGGTCTTTGTCGAGCTGTGCGAAATTCGCGGCGGCGTCGACGGCGTCCTTGTTCTGCTGCAGCGTATTGTTTTCGTTGAACTGCACGTCGTCGATCGCTTTCTTGGCAGCCTCGATTAGCGCGCCGGCTTTTTCGCTGTCGCCGTCCTGCGCTTTTTCGTCGGCGGCCTTCTTCTGCGCTTCTTTGTATGCTTCAAACGCCGTTCCCGGTTCGTAAACTTTGAACGTGTCTTGGAACGTCTGCTCGCCGAGCTTCACTTCCGCGGTGTATGGCGTGTAGGCGTCTTCGTCGACCGTCGCCGCCACGCGTTCGCCTTCATCGCTCGGCACGGTGCCGGTCGCTGTGTCGGTGCAGTTATTGCACTGCGCAGTGTAGGTCGGGTTATGGACGTCCTGCGTCCAATCCCACGTCGGCTCTTTCCATTCGTGCTTGCAGCCGATGGACCAGGAAACGGTCACGGGATCGGTGCTGCCATTTGCCCACTGATAGTTCTTCGTATCATTCAAAGCGAACGTCGCTTCGTATTCGCCCGCACCCGTTCCGGCAGCGTTACCGGAAACGAGCGTGTAGCCGTTGCTTTCGTCGTAATCCACGCCGATCTGCTCTTCGCCGGTGCAGATCAAATTCTCTTTTGCAGTGGGTATCTCTACGGACGCCTTGCCGATGGACCAGGTAAATTCACAGATCGCGCCGTCCGTGTTCGCCCATTTATAGTTGTCTTTGATGCGGAAGGAGCAGCCGTATGTTCCGGCGTCTGTTGCCGCAACCCGTGCGCCCATTCCGATCTCATACGCGACGCCCAATAAACTTGCGTCATAGTTTACGCCAACCTGCCGCTCGCCGGTATAGGCAAGGTTTTCGATCGGCGTCGGCTCCTGGATCTTCTTCTTTCCGATCTCGACCGTTGCGTCTGCTGTGCTGCCCACGTAATTGTCGCTGCCGGCAAACACGGCATCGATCATATGCACCCCCGCGGTCAGACCGTTCACTTCGAGCGTCGCGACGTTGCCGTCCAATACGATCGTCACGTCGTCGGGATCGACGGTCACCGTTCTATATTCTTTTCCATCCACGCTGATCGTGACGCTGCCGGGTCCGTGTGCCGGTTCGCCGGTCTGCTCGTCGATCTGATCCGCGGCAAATACCGTGCCGCCGGACAACGTGACGGTGACGTGCAGAGTATCGCCGTAAGCGAGCGTGTCGGGCGACGTCGTGATCTCGAGCTCGGTCGGCGCCTTTCCGACCACGAACGTGCACTTTCCCTCGGCGCCGGCATACTGACTGTCGCCGCTGTAGGTCACGACGGTTTCATATCCGTCGTCCGCGTTCAGTTTTTCATGCAGCTCCGCTTTGCCGTTCACCACGGCGACGTCGTCGAACGTGTAGGTGTTCTGTTCGAGATGGCCCGTCAGTTTAAAGCTGACCGTGCCGGTCGCGTCGTCGGGCAGGGTGACGGTCACGTCGCATTCTTCGCCGTATGTGACGGACTCGGCTTCGAGGGTCATGTCGGGCGTAACAAGAGGTTCCACCGTCAGCGTCACGTCGACGGGTGCGCTCGCGAGGTCAGTCTTATAGTCGCCGTTATACTGCTCGTTGAAGACCTTGAGCGTGTAGCTGCCCTCGGCAAGATCGGCGGGCAGAACGATATCGACCGTGCCGTCCTCAGTCGTTGCCGGCGTCAGTCTGCCGTAATACAAAGCTTTGCCGTTTTCGTCCGTCACGATCGCGGAGATATATTCGTTATCGCCGGGCTCGGCGTATTGATAATGCAGCGTGATCGTGTCGCCCGCTGTCGCCGTCGCCGACGTTTCGGTCACGGTGAACCATTGGCGGCGTGACTCCCACAGCGTCAGCTTCCATTCGGCGTTGATAACATCTTCGACCGGCGTCAGCACGCCGTCGCCCTGCTTGCCGCCCACGGCAGCGGACGCAAAGAGAACTCTGCCGAGATCGACATAAAAAGCGGGACGAACGCCGGATTCGCTGCGGAAACTCTGACCGATGTGGTCGACGTCCCCTTCCTTTTTGACAAACGCCACGTTGTTGACGCCGTCGCCGGGCGAGCGCAGCCACCACGCGCCGGTATCCTTGCGCAGGTCGGCCACGGCATTCGCTTCCTTCGTCGAAAGCGGCCACAAACGCGCGTATCCTACTGACGACCCTTCAACGCCGTCCGTATTTGCGCCGTCGTACGTGCCGGCATTCAGCGTTCTATCCCGCACGGCGAGCTGCTCGGGATCGGAGAACGCGTTGTTGTAGATCTGATTCGTCTGCTTTTCCAGATCGCTGCCTGCGTATTGTTTGCCGGTTTTGCCGTCGAAATCAAAATACGACGTACCCATGCCGGCGTTCGCGAACAGCGTCATCGTGCCGCTCTCGCTCGCGGCGCCCGCGCCGTCATAGCCGATCACGCGCCACCGGCTGTCGCCGTACCAGACCGTCTGGGCGGTATTCGTGTTGAGATTCATCTTGAGGTCTGCTTTGTCGATGAGCAGGTCGGGCGCGATCGTCGGCGTCACGTCGAAAAGCGCGCTCGCGTAGTCGGTTTCATAATCGCCGTTACGCTGCTCGTTGAAGACGTAGACTTTGTCGCCCTCGTTCAGCTTGCCGGCAAGGTCGATCGTGACCGTGTTCTCGCCGTTCTGCGCTTCGCAGAGCGCGCCGTAGTAGGTGACGACGCCGTACTGGTTCACGATCATCGCGGAGATCATCTCGTTCGTTCCTGTTGCCGCGTTATTGTAGCGGATCGTACAGCTGCCGTTTTCTGCGCTGACATAGGACGCGGCGAATCGCGCATGGTTGTTGTCCTTAAGCGTCAGCTTCCAGTCTGTGCCGTAATACTTCTCCACCTCCTGCAGCGAACCGCCGGCGGTTTTGCCGCCTTCCGGGGCACTGGTGAAGAGGATAGAGTCCACGTTCATCTTGAAAGCGGGGCGAATCGCGAAGATGTCATTGGCGTAGTAGCTCAAGACACTGCCTAATCCGCCGACATAGCATGCAATGGAGGGAGGTGTGCCGCAGGAACGCAGCCACCAGGCACCAACTAAGAGAGAGTCGCCTGACCCCCTGGCTATTACATAGTCGGTTCCCCTCGCTTCGCGGCTTTTCGAAAAATCGTTGTTATCCGTAAAGCCAAAGGCCGGAGATTTTGCCTCGCCGGCGGAGAGCAGGAAAATCTTGTCTGTCGTATTCGGCCCGCCGGATACGCCGTGCTGCGTGTAGTATGCGTTATCAAGAAGCGTTTCCGCGATGTAATCCTGCTCCGACGACGTGAACGCGGAGCCGATGAAACTGTCTTCGGGATTTGCGCTGTAGTCGATCCTTTCGTTGCCGCCGTGCTCTGAGGCGGGATACCCGTTCAGCCACGAACGCACGATGCTGTTTTGCCATGTGCAGTTTTTGGGGTCCGACAAGTTTGCGGCGTCCACATAATCAAAAAACTGCATCGCGTCCAGCCGCAGATCGGACAGCAGGAACAGCTGGCCGTCCGCGTTCTGCAGCACACGCCACTTCAAAGGCTCGACGTTAAAGCCGCCGTTGCCGTCGCTCGACTGCTTGTACCTGCCGAACCAGATGTTGCTCTGCTGCGCGCCGGGGAGGGCGTCCGCTTTGCCGTCTGCCGCGAGCCAGATCGCCCTGTGCGGGTCGGCCGCGAGGATCGCCCACTGCGCAACGTAGGTCCGGCCGCCTTCGGGGATGAAAACATCCACCGCGGGCTCCCAGCCGATGAAGGAGCAGCCCTCTTTCTCGGGATCGGCCGGCGGTTTGATCGGCATGCAGACAGTGCCGGTCTGTGTCGGGTTCGTCGTATCGCCGTTTATGTTGCCGCCGGCAAGATCGAAGGTCACGGTGTGGACCGGCGCCCCGTTTTCCAGCCGCGCGTATTCCGCCAGAGCGGCCTGGAGCACGCCGTAGTTCTTTACAAGACTCTTCTCGTCCTCCTCCAGCGCGTCGTAGGCAAGCACGGCGGCGTCGATCAGCGCCTTGCACCAATGGCTGTATTCTACCGTGCCGATGGCGTCAATGGCTTCTTCCACGTCGGCTGCGGCAGAATATTCATATTGGATATTCAAGGATTCCGGGAACGCATAGTTGAGGATCGTGATCTCGCCCCAATCGCTTTCCGTGCCGCAATAGTTGAGGACCTGAAAACTGCTGCAGGCGTTTAGAATGTTAGACGCTATGAAATCCATAGTCTTCGGGAGCGTGACGCTCTGCAGAGCGGTGCAGTTATCAAACACGCGGGACGAGAAGTCTGTCAAACCGTTCGGGATCGAGATCTTCGTCAGCGACGTACAGCCGTCAAAAGCGCTGGATCCAATCCAGTCTACGCTTCCCGCGATCGCGACGTTTGTCAGAGACTTGCATTCGTTAAACGCGCCGGCGCCGATATTCGTCACACCGCTCTCGACGACCACGAACCGGACGTCCGAACCGTAAAACGGAGATTTCAAGGAATAATATCCTTTCATCTCTCCCGTGCCGCTGATCCGCAGCACGCCCGACTCTTCGTCGTACGTGTAATAGACGTCCTCGCCGCACTGTCCGGCCGAATCGGCAGCCGCCGCCGTCAGCGCAAATCCCGCGCCGCCGACCGTCGCCGTACTCAGCACCATCAGCATCGACAGAAATACAGCCAGAACTTTTTTCGCAATTTGCATAAAAATAACCCCTTTTCATGCGTATAAAATAATAATATCATACAAAACAGAAAAGCGCAAGAAAAATATGAAAAAAGCACTTTAATTGACCGCATGCAGCTTTACCTCTTTCGATACTGTGGTCGGATCTTTTCCGATACGGTGCGCGATGGCCTTAAAGGTCATTCCTTTGCATAGACACTCTTGGATCTCGATGCGATCCTCCAGCAACATATGCTTGTTTTTCTTTTCTTCGTTCATTGTCTGGGACCTCCTTCCCAGACTAAATTCTACCGCATTTCTCTTCCCATACTATATTCCACATCTAAACGCCACTGTGGAATTTACTTTGGGAATTGACTTCCGGTTCATACGTACACATTGTGTAATTTTGGGTATGGACATCCAGGCCAACATAGAGTATACTGTTCATTATAAGGTCTCCTCCTTGAATGCGGTAATGCTGTATTTTGGTTTGGAACCACTTATCATTATACAGATAAATCCAAGTTTTTTACAAGCCGGGAGGCCTTACAGATTATCTACAAGAAATCCGTTAAGGCAATACCGCACAATTCCGGTGTGCGGATTGTGAAGCAAGGTTTTTCGTCAGGTTGTACAAAAAGCTCGAAGGCTTGCTGACGCAAGTCAAGAGATTTTTGTGCAGCATGACGGAATAAGATTCGAGCAAGGCGTGCATCGCGAATTGTGCGGTGTTGCCT
>JAFSYP010000065.1 GCA_017449935.1 Clostridia bacterium | reverse complement strand
TGACCTTGCCGAGTACAAAAACGCGATCGTCGCGGCGCTGTACAAAGGCACCAAACGCTACGTGCAGAGCGAGGAAAACGACGCAAAAAACGCGGAAACAGCCGGGTAAGCGAAGAAGAATCGTTCGCCCGGCTGCTGTTTTACGGCGTGAGCCTGCTGCACCGTCCGGAACGGGAAGTGTGGCTCATGCCGTTCGGCGCGCTGCTCGATCAGTGGGAAATCTATCGTCAGTTCAACGGTCTGGCAAAGCCGCTGCACGCCGCGACGATCGACGACGTGATTCCCGAAGGAATCTAAATACTTGCATGGCGAAGCTGCGGCTGTCCATTTGGCGTCATCATCCGAATGTGAGGTGAGACGCATTGGCAGACTCGTTCGGCCTGAAATTGGGCATCGAGGGTGAGCGTGAATTTAAAAGCTCGCTCAAAGACATCAACGCGACGATGAAAGTCCTCGGCAGCGAGATGACGCTGGTCGCGTCGAAGTTTGACAAGCAGGACAAAAGCGTACAGGCGCTGAACGCCCGCAACTCCGTTCTCAACGCCGCCATCAACGAGCAGAGAAACAAGATCGAACTGCTGCAGAAGGCGCTCGCCAACGCGACGCTGTCCTTCGGCGAAGCCGACAGCCGCACAAAAGCCTGGCAGGAAAAGCTGAATAAAGCGCAGGCCGAGCTGAATAATATGGAGCGCGAGCTCGACCAGAACAACAAAGCTCTGAAGAATGCCGGCGAGGAATATGACGACGCCGGCAAAGAGAGTAAAAAGTTCGGCGAGGAAGTCAAGGACAGCGGCGAGAAAGCCGAGAAAAGCGGCCACAAACTGGAAACGCTCGGCAAGATCGCAAAGGGTCTCGGCGTCGCGTTTACCGCCGCTTTTGCGGCAATGGGCGTGGCGGTCAAAAAAGTCGTCGGCGTCATCGGCGACTGCGTGGACGTTTACGCGGATTTTGACGACAGCATGCGTCAGGTCGCCGCGACGATGGGCATGTCCGCCGATGAAATCGGACAGGCGGGCGGCGACTTTGAGCGCCTCGCGCAGGCCGCCAAGGACGCTGGCGCGTCTACCCGCTACACCGCTTCCGACGCCGCCGACGCTCTGAACTATCTTGCCCTTGCCGGTTACGATACGAACAAAGCTATCGAGACCATGCCGAAGGTGCTGACACTCGCCGCGGCTGGCGGTATGGACTTGGCCTATGCGTCGGACATGGTCACGGACAGTATGTCCGCGCTGAACCTGCAGACGGCCGATCTGGACATGTACATGGATCAGATGGCCAAGACGAGCCAGAAGTCCAACACGTCCGTACAGCAGCTCGGCGAGGCGATCCTTGTCTGCGGCGGCACGGCTTCTTTGACCGGTCAGGATCTGGACGTGGTCAACACCGCGCTCGGCGTCATGGCCGATAACGGTATCAAGGGTTCTGAAGGCGGCACCAAGCTGCGAAACGTGCTGCTGTCCCTGTCCTCTCCGACGAAGAACGGCGCCGCTGAACTCGCGCGTCTCGGTGTGTCGATCTACGATGCTGAAGGCAATATGCGGCAGCTTGACGCCATCATGGGCGACCTGAACAAAGCCCTGTCCTCGCTGTCGCAGGAAGAGAAAACCGCCGCCATCAGCACGATCTTCAACAAGCGCGATATTGCCGCGGTTAATGCGCTCTTGGAATCCACCAACGGCAGATTTGCCGAACTGGACGCTCTGATCAAAGACTCCGCGGGCGCCGCCGAAGAAATGGCGGGTACGATGGAGTCCGGTCTCGCCGGTACGGAGCGAAGCTGGGCTTCCGCACTCGAAGGTCTGAAGATCGAGACGGGTGAAATCTTCGCTTCGCTGAAACAGACCGCGCTCACCGACATGACGGGCATCGTCCGCGATCTGACAAAGGCGCTCGCCTCGGCAGACGGCGACTGGATGAAGATCGGCGACGCTGTCGGCAACGCTGTCTCTAACGTCCTTGTCAAAGTCAACGAGTATCTGCCGAAGGTCGTGCAGATCGCCGTCAATATCATTTCTGTATTTTTATCGGGTATCGCCGAGAATACGGATATGCTGGTCTCGTCGGCGGAAATGGTCATCGGTTCTTTGATCGACGGCCTCAACATGGCCGCGCCGAACCTGGTCGCCGTAGCCGTTCCGCTGCTGTTGACGCTGGCGGACGGCATTTTATCGAGCCTGCCTTCTATCCTGTCCGCCGGTCACGAGATTCTGATGACGCTGGCGTCCGGTCTGACGCAGGCCGCGCCGAAACTGTTGAGCCGGCTTTCCGAGACGGTCGTTCTGATCGCTCAGTCTTTCACAGAGAACGCGCCTGTATTTCTGGCGACGGCCGTCACGCTGGGCGAAGCGCTGCTGGAGGGAATTCTGTCGGCGCTGACCGGCCTCGCTTCCTTCGCGCCGGAGCTGCTCGCCAACTTCGGTGAAATGCTGGCGGAGGGACTGCCCGCCGCGCTCTTTTTTGTGATCTCGGCGCTGACTGATGCTTTGCCGGTTCTGCTGTCCACGGTGTTTTCTTTGCTCGAATCCGATTTGCAGGCCATTCTTTCCGCACTGCCGTCTCTGCTCGGCGTCGGCGTTCCGATGGTTCTGGAGATGCTCGGCTCTCTGCTGCTGGAGCAGCTCCCGTCTCTGATCGCCATGACGGGTTCTCTCGTTACGGAGCTGGTCGGTCAGCTTTCCGGTATTT
>JAFSYP010000064.1 GCA_017449935.1 Clostridia bacterium | reverse complement strand
GAGTTGTCTTTCCTTCTATACATCTTTTCGTAACTCGAACCTTTTCTTCCGTGCTTATTGGTATTCTTTTTAACATAAAATATTCCCCCTATGTAGACAATGTTTTTTATTTCATTGTCTCTCATAGAGGGAGCATATCATTGATCGGAAGAAAAGTCCCTTTTAAAACTGAACGTAAAAACTCGGTATTAGTTTTTGATTTCTTTTCTCGCCGTTTTTTCGCCCTCGACGTATCTATATACGCCTGTCAGGCGAAGAAAGCGGCATCTTCATCTAAATGCGACAACCCCTTTGTCATGTTTTATGATGTTCATGCTGCGTCGCCGCTTGGATCGCGCCCGCGCAATGGATCCGGACGATCCGGTTGCCGTCCGTCTGCGCTATGTCGTGCAGCAGTTCAATATATGGCCGGACGAATTCCGGTCTGCGTTTGCCGAGCACGCGGAATATCTCCGGCGCTTCCATCCGGACGCGGTCGTCGCCGTCGTGCAGCAAGAGAGCGAACACAGGCATCGAATCCGCATACACATCCGGCGTATTCGTCGCGATGTTTTCCGAGGCCCAAATGAAGGCCAACCGCACATTCGCTTCTTTGTCCGAAGCGAAGCGAAACAGCCTTTTCCAATACGGCTCGATCACACGGAAGTCAGCGCGTCCGATCCTGCCGAGCGCGTTTACGGCGCGTTCGCGCAAAAGAGGCTCCGCGCTTTCACAAAACGACGCGATCGAGGGAACGCTTTCGCTGATCCGCAGCGGATACAGCAGTCCCATCTCGCCGAGAAGCCAGAGCGCCTTTGCCTGTATTTTGACGGAGTCGGCGGACAGAAGCGGTGAAACATACGAAATATTCGCTTCCCATTCTTCTTTGTTTTTTGTCAGCGATCCGAGCGCTTTATACAGTTCCTGTTCGCTCAATCCAATCTCACCTCATTTACCGACCGTACGCGAAAACGCCTGCAACGCCGGCGAGGCAGAACAGAAGGATCACGGCATAGTCGACGGAAACGTTTCGGATACTGTTGATTTCGGTTACATCTCCACTGTCGCGGAGGACAGCGGCTTGTTGGACGTCAGGAACGTGTAGCGCTCCTGGATCGTGCAGCGGCCATGGTTCAGGTTGTAGCCGCCGTGATCCGTCGTGATGAGGACGAGCCAGTCTTCCTGCTTGTACGTTTCGCGCGCGCGCAGCGTACGCAGGATCTCGAGCGCGTCTGACTCTGCGTCCGCAAATGCCTGCACGTATTTCGGGTTCCACGCGCCGAAGCCGGAGGAATGACCCACGTGATCGGTGTGCTCCAGCGTGGAGAAAATGAAATCGGTGCAGTCCTGCTGCCGCAGATCCGTCAGGATATTGTTCACCGTGCCCGCGTCGTCATCCGCATGGACGAAATGCGTGTTGATCCCGTTCTTTTCCACGTATTGCTTTTCGGGATAATACGTGGTGAAGTAGTTGCTGAAGTGTCCGTCCCAGGAAATATAGAACGCCGAGCTGTCCACGATCCCGTCCTGCACGAGCGTCGTCAGCAGCGTCAGATGGTCGTTCGATTTGCGCTGCATGTTGAAGAAAATACCGTGGACGTTTGCCCATTCGCCGGTAAGCATGGAGCACCAGCCCGGCGCGGTGGACGTCGCCTGCGTGTTCAGGTACGGATAATTCACGCCGCCGGCATAGGTCAGGATCGTCTCGCCGCCGCCCTCAGTCAGATCGAGGATCGCGCTGGTTTGGGCGGATTCCATCAGACGCAGCGTGTCGGCGCGGCAGCCGTCGTAGCCGATAACGAGAACCTTCTTCTCCGTCTTGCCCTCCGGCAATGCGGAAGTAAAGTGATCTTTGATCAGGTCGTAGACCATCGTCTGCGGCTGCGCCGTCTCCATTGTGTTGGTGAAAACAGAGATGCCCTCCACATATTTGATGTACTGATCGGGCGTCTCGGTGAATCGGTTGGTACCGAAGATAGAGCCGGTGACCATCAGAATGAAAGTGACCGCCGTTGCGATGGCGCGATGCAGATTGGCTTTCATAGTACAAGTCCTTTCTATGCTCACTATTATGGCCGCTTGTCAGGCGACCCGTTTCGGTTAGTCAACCCTAACCAAAAAGTAGTATACTGCTTTCGCCTGCGACTGTCAAGAAGCAGTTCGTTTTTGTTACGGTTTGATCCGCCGATCACCGGGCACAAAAGCTCGTAGCTTCTACGAACCTTTGTGCCGGTTTTGCTGTATTCTTCTAAACGAACATGATTAATCACCATGGTTTCCGACATAAAACAGATTCATGCCGTGATGCTCGATCAAATCGATCAGTGTCGATCGCAAGATCGGCTCTATTTTTTTATGGACTTGACGGTGCCCGAAAAAAGTACAGACCATTCTAAGTCGTCCTTTCTTATGGAATATATCGCAATTATGGCACATACCTGTCAAATATGCGATATGCCCCACACGATTTATCGCAAATTTGGGTAAGATTTTAGCGATATATCGTGAAAAGGAGACGGATATGAAGACAAAAGAAGCTGTTGCGGAAAGGATCATACAGATTTGTAAAGAACGCAATATGGCGATCAATGCGCTGGCAAACATCTCCGGCGTTTCGCCGTCAACGATCTACAGTATGCTGAACGAGAAAAGCCAGAATCCCGGCGTTGTGTCAATCAAAAAGCTGTGCGACGGATGGGAGATCAGCCTGCGCATATTCTTTGATTCTGATCTGTTCGACGGACTGGAGCAGGAAATCCAATAAGCTGTTTAACTGAAAACACAATAAACGCCATTGCAAAACCGGCACAAAAGCTTGTAACCCTTACGAACCTTTGTGCCGGTTACATTTAAGCGGTCCCTGCTGACCTCGTCGGCGGGGCGGTTTGGGCCACTTTTGTTCATGTATTTGCCATTTTTGCCAAAGGATATTTTGCACGCGTGTGCAAACAATACCGATGAAACCAAGTTTTAAAGGAGTTTTGGTCCCTATGAAAGCAACCGGTATTGTCCGCAGGATCGACGACCTCGGCCGCGTCGTCATCCCCAAGGAGATCCGCCGCACCATGCGTATCCGCGAGGGCGACCCGCCGCAAACAACGTTGGGAGTTTGGGAAAGATTCTGCTTCGCAATGTTCGATCTGTCAAATCGACTGGGGTTAAATTGTACATAATGCACAAAGATAATGTGCTGAGTGTGCGTATCTGCAACAGAGATCCTCCCGATCATAATTGGAAAAGCATATAAGTAATTCTAAAAAATCCTCTTGTATCAGTCTGACGCGCTGTCCTGCGGATAACGGACACAGATCTTTTTCCGGATAGCATCCATCTGCCGCAGCACAAACAGTGTATCGGACGGCGTCACAACGGGGCTTTCTTCCTGCCCCTGCCGCACGCAGTCACGGAAATGCGCGATCTGCTCCTCAAATCCGTTGCCGGCATACGGCGTCCCGATTGTCTGCGTTTCCTGCCCGTGCAGGTGCAGTTCGATCTGCTGCGGCGCATAAAACCGCGGCAGATGCGCATACCCTCTGCTGCCGTATACATAACCTTCGTTCGGCTTGCGCAGCAGAATCGCCGCGGAAAGGTCGGCAATCGCGCCGTTCGCGTACTGCATAAGCAGACAGGTGTGCGCGTCAACGCCGCCGTAAAGGACTGCGCGCGCGTCGATCGTGCGGACGTCGCGTCCAAGATACCACTGTGCGAAGTGCAGACCGTACACGCCGACGTCCAGCAGCGCGCCGCCGCCGTGCTCGGGAAGAAACACATGATGATCCATCTCGTCTTCGTCCATCGTGTAGCAGAATTTTCCTTCGACGCTTTGTATGTCGCCAAGCACGCCGCTCTGTACCAGTTCCAGCATTTTCAAAGTTCCCGGCACAAGCCGCGCCCACATGGCCTCCATCAGGAGCACGCCGTTTTCCTTTGCCGCGCGGAACATTCTTTCCCCTTCCTCGGCTGTGACCGCCATGGGTTTCTCGCACAGCACATGCTTGCCGTTTTGCAGCATCAGACAGCTGCACGTGCAATGGCCGGAGTGCGGCACGGCGATATATGCGGCGTCGATCGCGTCGGATTGCGCCATCGTTTCATAGCCGACAAATACGCGCGGAATGCCGAATTCCGCGGCGAACGCGTCGCCTGTCTGCTTTCCGCGCGACGCAACCGCTGCCAGCTCCACGCCCGGTACGTTACGGATCGCCTGCGCAAAACGGTGCGCGATCGTTCCCGTGCCGACGATGCCGAATCGAATTGTTTTCATTAAGCATTCCCCTTCCTTTCGGATGCCTGCAAAAAGGCATATTGAAGTTGTCTGGTTCCTATGCGGACAATGGTTTTCATTGTCTTTTAAGACGGAGTTTCTTTATGACACGGTTCCGCCGATCTGTTGGTCACTTTCGAATAAACGCGCTGTCCGGTCCATCTTCTGCGCGGACAAAGCGCTCCACACGCATATGCAGATCGTACTTTTCGCGCAGGGCGGCGATCTGCGCCATCATCGGCGAAGCGTGATGTGCATCGAGCGCCGCCTCGTCTTCCCAACTGTCGATCAGAAGGACGGTTTTGGGGTCGCCCATCGAGATGAAGTATTCATACCGCAGATTGCCCTTCTCTTCTCTGATCCGGTCAGCTATACCGCGCTGTTCCATTTCTTCGGCGAATGCAGCCGCATTACCCGCTTGCGCGCCGGTGTAATATATGTTGATTGTAATCTGCATCTGTCGTTCCCTTATTCTTTCTCCCGGTTTAGCCGAGCGCTTTATATTGCGTTTCATCCACCGGCTCACACCATTCGGTGGACGCCTCTTGGCCGGGGATCTCCATCGCGAGATGCGAGAACCAACTGTCCGGCGCTGCGCCGTGCCAGTGCTTGACACCTGCGGGAATGTTGATCACGCTTCCCGGCGTCATTTCCACGGGCTTGCTGCCCCATTCCTGATAGTAGCCGCGTCCGCCAACACAGATCAGCATCTGTCCGCCGCCGCTTCTCGCGTGGTGGATATGCCAGTTGTTGCGGCATCCGGGTTCAAATGTCACGTTGTAAAGGGGGATCTGCTCTGTGGAAAGCGGCGCAAGATAGCTTTGCCCGACAAAGAATCTGCCGTAAGGATTCGGCTCACCGACCGGAAAGAATATGGCGTTTTGGTACTTGTCTTTCTCGCAAAGCGCCTCGTCCGGTTCGCTGTATACGTCCTTTGCCAGGTTGAACACCGCCCATGCTTTCGGCCATCCGGCATAAAATGCGACATGCGTGATCGCCGCAGCCATTTCTTTTCGGCTGACGCCATGCTGTTTTGCGTTCTCAATGTGGTAACGCAGACTGCTGTCCGTGATGCCCTGCGCCATCAGCGCGACCACGGTCAACAGACAGCGCGTCCGGAGATCCAGATCATTATTGTTCCAGTTCTCACCGAAAAGAACGTCATCATTGAAATGTGCAAACTCCGGCGCAAACTTGCCGAGTGCTTTTCTGCCTGCGGTTTGTACGATTTTTTCTTTCATTTTCTGCTCCTTCTATTACTGCTTTTTCATCCGGCGGATGTCGGATTCTGCCTCTTTTTTCCGGCTTTTTTGTTCAGCAAACGAGCGAGATGGACCGCGCCCGCGCCGAGAAACGCAAAAAAGGATTCTATTGCGATGTTCTCAAGAAATACCTGCGCCGCTGTTTTTTCGTAATCGAAGAATGCGAAATGCATGCGGAAGAACATGTAGCCCGGGATGCCGTTTCGGATAAACAGCCAAAGTCCGAGGCATGCCGTGACCGTGAATGCCGCTGTGCAGACGATCTTTACGGCTTTGTTCGGCTTACATCTTGCCAGGATCGCCGGAAGATGCAGGCCGAGATGAAACCCCATCAGAGCAAACGACCAGAAGGACAGCGCAAGATGTGTTGTCCTTGCAAAGACCGTATTTGCCATGCCGTAAAGAAACGGGACAGCATGAGAACTCATGCTCATGCCGCAGAAAGCGGTCAGCGCAATCGAGCACAATAAAAGCGTATTCGTAACGGTCGACAGGATCCGGTACGCGTTGTATTTTCCCTTGAACAGCGCTTTGTACCATCGGATATTGAGAAGGTGATGGACGATGAGCATCACCGTCATGCCGACGCCGATCCACTCGTGCAGCGCTTCGCCCGTGACCTGATAGGCCATCAGGCAGAGCAGGGCGAGCAGCATTCCGGCATCGACTGTCGTCCTGACGATTTGTTTTGTTTTCATATCACATTACGCTGTCGATCCAGTTTTGCAGATCGGCGTCGGATGTATGGTTCAGCAGTTTTCCGCTTTCCCAGTTTCCGGAGCCCGCGTGGTCGGCAAGGTTTTTGTCGCTCCTGCCGACACCGCTGCCGCCCGACGTGCAGAACGGGATGCAAGTGACGCCGTCAAAATCGTATTTCTCCACGAAGGTATCGAGGATACGCGGTTCTTCGCCCCACCAGATCGGATAGCCGATGAAGACGGTTTTGTATCCGTCAAGCGACAGCTCCGGACTCCCGATCTGCGGCCGGGCGGATTTATCGTTCTGCTCGATCGTCGTGCGGCTGTTGCGGTCTGTCCAGTCAAGGTCAGCGGCTGTATATTCCTGCGCGGCCTTGATCTCATACAGATCCGCATCGGCGTAGGCTGCGATCCGATCGGCGACGGCTTTGGTCGTGCCGGTGGCGGAGAAAACGACGACAAGAACGTCTTTCCGACTTTCTGCCAGAATGGACGTTTCCGCAGAGACAGATACGGTTTCTTTTGAAGACGCTGTCGTTTCTTTCACGCTGCTTGTATCTTCCGGCGCAGCCGTCTGTCCGCATGCGGCAGCCAGTGCCGCGACGAAAACAATGATGAAAACTGCTGAAATAATCCTTTTCATACTTGATCCTTTCAAAACTGCTCCGCCCACTTCTTCAGTTCCTCCGCAGAAGCGGAAGAAGAAAACCGTTTGCCGTTCTGCACCTTTGCACCCTGCGCCAAAGCCTGCATATTCTTGGCCGCGTCACCGAGACCGCTGCCGCCGGATGTACAGAAGGGGACGACCATCTTGCCAGTGAAGTCCGTGCTTTCCATGAACGTGTCGATGATGGACGGCTCGCGGTACCACCAGACGGGGAAACCGACGAAGATCACGTCATAGCCGGAGACGTCCGGCGCCGCCGCCATCGCGGGACGGCAGGCGCGGTCGTTCATTTCGACCGAACTGCGGCTGTGCTTGTCGCGCCAGTTGAGGTCGGCATTCGTGTAGATTTGCTGCGGCACGATCTCGAACAGATCGGCGTTCACCGCCTGCGCGAGTTTTTGCGCGACAGCTTTCGTCTCGCCGCTTGCGCTGAAATAGGCAACCAGTTTTTTCATGGATATTCCTCCCTTATAGACTCTCTTTCAGGATTTGCACAACCTCATTGCGGTCGAGCACCTTGTATCCGCCGTCGAGAATGATCGTCGCGTCGGCGATCCCTTCGATCATGTCTGCCGTCGCGCCGAGTTCGCCGAGCGTCATGGTGACGCCGATTTTGCGCATCCAGCTTTCCAGTGCGGCAAGCCCTTCTTCGGCGATCTGCGCGTCCGTTTTGCCTGTGCCGTCCACGCCCCAGACTTCCTCAGCAAACCGCTTGAACTTCGGCAGTCCGTAGGGCAGGATGTGCCGGTAATACGGCAGCGAGACCGCCGCAAGCGTCATACCGTGTGTCGCGTCCGTGTACGCGCCCGCCGCCTGACCGAGCATGTGTACCATCCAGTCGGTCGTCTTGCCGCGGGAGATCAGCGTGTTCAGCGCCCACGTTGCCGCCCACATGATGTTGGAGCGCGCCTCGTAGTCCTGCGGGTTTTCGACGGCGATAAGCGAGTTGCGGATCACGGACTTCATCAGCCCTTCCGCAAGGTAGTCGCTCACGTTGTCGTCTTCGCCGGAAAAGTACTGCTCGCAGATGTGATTGAAAATGTCATAAACACCGGCAACCATCTGCTTTTTCGGCAGGGACATCGTAAAGCGCGGGTTCAGGATCGCGAACTTCGGCATTACATCCTCGCCGAACACATGTCCGATTTTCAGGTGCATGTCGTGATTGGTAATGACCGAACCGGCGTTCATTTCGCTGCCGGTGCCCGTCATCGTCAGTACGCAGCCGACCGGCACGATCGCGCAGTCCGGTTCCTCAAAGCGCGCAAAGTATTTGTCCCACGGATCGTCGTCACAGTTGACCGACACAGACACCGCTTTCGCGTAGTCGCAGCAGGAGCCGCCGCCGACCGCGAGCAGCAGATCGGCCTTGTGGGCGCGGGCGATCCGCACGCCTTCGCGCAGCTTTTCCGCCGTGGGATTGGGCATGACGCCCGCGTCCTCCACGACGTTCTTGCCGCAGTCGCGCAGCGTCTGCATCACCGCGTCATAAATACCGTTCTTTTTGATCGAACCGCCGCCGTAGATCAGCACGACGTTGTCGCCGTACTTCGCCAGTTCGTCGCGAAGACCGTCGAGCGCATCCTCTCCGAAATAGAGCTTCGTGGCGTTTTTGTAGCTGAAATTACCAAGCATACTGTTTCCTCCGTTTATTGTAATAGCTTTTTCAAACCGATCAAAGACAATTCGTATATGCTTCCGTTATCGTGACGCACGCCGACAGCATCCATGGCCTCGATCTGCTTGGGCGTTGCGTGTGCATAAGGGTATATCCCGTGCAGAAACTGCAGCGCAGCGACGAGCATTTGCCTGCGTTCCGGCTCTGTTTGATTCGGAAATGCCTTCCTGAGAATCCCGTCAAACAGCTCGACGCTTCTTCCGTACGCTCTTTTGAACGACACAAGACGCTCGATCCGGCTGTTTTCTTCCATATCATACAGATTGACCGCAAGAAGTTTGAGCATCAACTTGCGCTTTTCCAGCGACCGTGCAAGCTGTTCGGGCAATTCGCCGGCCGTCGCGCCGTCCGCGCCGATCCTCTCGAGATCGTCGCACCAGAGAAGATACTCGCGCTCAAACAGCCGCAGAAAGATCTCCTCCTTCGTCTGAAAATAATTGTAGATCGACGGACGCGAGCAGGACGTTTCCGCGCTGATCTGCTTGATCGTCACGTCCCTGAAATGCATTTTGCCGTACAGTTTTTCACAGGCGTTCAGGATCTCTTCCTCCCGAACTCCCGGCGTTTCTCTTTTTGGCATATTGTCCTCCCATGATTTCACACAATACTGACACCGTGTCAGCAATCGCATTATAGCACGATTCTGACACGGTGTCAATAGCGTTTTTTGTTTATTCGACGTTCGGGCTTTGGGTGTGACATAGTATCCTGATTCAAACATTCGACGTTATTGCCATATATTTCCAAAATTCCGACCCGCCGCAAATAACGTTAAGGTTTTGGGAGATATTCTGCCTCGTCCTGCTCGATCTGTCAAACCGGCTGGGGATTAATTGTACATAATGCACAAACAAAACCGGCACAAAAGAGCGTTACGATCACGTTCCTTTGTGCCGGTTTGCTTTTTTATTCGGTTCTTCACGGATTTTTGTGGGATGAAGAACGAACGGCAGGAATTGAGAGATAGCGAATAAGAGTAAAGAAGAAGGCATCGTCACGGTAACCATAACCGATACGTTTCGCGACTTTGATTTTGTTGTTGAAACCTTCCAGTTTACCGGTGCTGATCGGGAATATGGCGTGAGCGACAAGTCCCGGAATGCGGCATTCTTTCTGTTCTGCAAACTTGACCAGTGCAGGGATTTCGCTCTCTTTGGCAGCTTCAAACCATTTTGTCCATCCGTCGTGTGCCTGCTGGTAATCGGTCAATTCATATAGTCGGCACATCTCTTCTTTCATCGCATAACAGACTGCGAGATCATGATGGTCTTGCAGGATGGATTGCAGATGTTCAGACCTGTCCTCGGACAGATTGCCGCCGTTGGTCAGCAGCGTCCATCGTAGTTTCTTCAGTTTGCTGTATTCCCGCTTTTCAGCTTTGGCGGCTTCTTTGATTGCTTGTTTCGTGTCCTTGTCGGTATCGTTTGTGATGTCGGCAAGGATTTCTTTTGACTTTGCCTTATGCTTGCGTGCTTCATCCAGACGCACAACGCCAAGGACGTCACGACCGAACTGTGACTGCATATGAAATCGGTCATAGACGATCTGTGCATTC
>JAFSYP010000063.1 GCA_017449935.1 Clostridia bacterium | reverse complement strand
TGACCTGGGCGGCGGCACGTTCGACGTGTCCATCATCGAGATGGGCGACGGCGTGCAGGAAGTGCTGGCCACGGCGGGCAATAACCGTCTGGGCGGCGACGATTTCGATCAGAAAATCATCGACTGGCTGGCTGATGAGTTCAAAAAGGAAAACGGCATCGACCTGCGCGGCGACAAGATGGCCATGCAGAGACTCAAGGAAGCGGCCGAAAAAGCGAAGATCGAGTTGTCCGGCGTGACGACCTCCACGATCAGCCTGCCCTTTATCACGGCTGACGCGACCGGCCCGAAGCATCTGGAAACGACGCTGACGCGCGCGAAGTTCAACGAAATGACGTCTTCTCTCGTTGACGCGACGATGGGACCGGTGCGTCAGGCGATCTCCGACAGTGGTCTGAAGACCTCCGAGATCGACAAGGTCCTGATGGTCGGCGGTTCCTCCCGTATCCCCGCCGTGCAGGAAGCGGTGCAGAAGTATCTCGGCAAAGAGCCGTTCAAGGGCATCAATCCCGACGAATGCGTCGCGATGGGCGCCGCGCTGCAGGCCGGCGTGCTGGGCGGCGAAGTGCAGGGCCTGCTGCTGCTCGACGTGACGCCCCTGTCTCTGGGCATTGAGACGATGGGCGGCATCAATACAAAGATCATCGACCGCAATACGACGATCCCCGTCAAGAAGAGCCAGATTTTCTCCACGGCCGCCGACAACCAGCCGTCCGTTGAAGTCCACGTGCTTCAGGGCGAGCGTGAGTTTGCCCGCGACAACAAGACGCTCGGCGTGTTCCATCTGGACGGCATCATGCCCGCCCGCAGAGGCGTGCCGCAGATCGAGGTCACGTTCGACATCGACGCCAACGGAATCGTCCATGTGTCCGCAAAGGATCTGGGCACCGGCAAGGAGCAGTCCATTTCCATCACGTCTTCGACCAACATGTCCAAGGAGGACATCGAAAAGGCCGTGCAGGACGCGGAGCGCTTCGCACAGGAGGATAAGGAACGCAGAGAAGCGGTCGATATCCGCAACAACGCCGACCAGATGGTCTATCAGTGCGAAAAGATGATGAACGAGGACGGCGACAAGTTCCCGCAGGAGGACAAGACCGTGCTGACCGAAAAGGTCGACGCGCTCAAGGAAGCGCTCAAAGGCGAGGATATCAATCTCATCAAGTCCCGTCAGGAAGAGCTGACGCAAAAATTCTATGAAGTGTCCGAAAAGATCTATAAGGCTGCGCAGGCGGCGCAGGGCGGCGCACAGGGTGCGCAGGGCTTTGACCCGAACGCTGCGGCAGGCGGCTATCAGGAAGCGGACTTCACGGACATCCCGGACGATAATTGATCGGCAGACAGAATACCCCGACGGCTGTCCGGACAGCGCATGAAGTTTTACAGGAACATGAGGAATCATTATGGCGGACAAACGCGATTATTACGAAGTACTGGGCGTTGACAAAAACGCAAGCGAGGACGAGATCAAGAAAGCCTACCGCAAAAAGGCCAAACAGTATCACCCCGACCTGAATCCGGATAACCCGGAGGCCGAGGCGAAGTTCAAGGAAGCCAACGAAGCGTACGAGGTGCTGTCGGACGCGCAGAAGAAAGCGCGTTACGATCAGTTCGGCCATGCCGGCGTCGATCCGAATTACGGCGCGGGCGGCTTCGGCGGCGGCGCAGGCGGCTTTGATGGGATGGAGTTCGATCTCGGCGATCTGTTCGGCAGCATTTTCGGCGGCGGCTTCGGCGGCGGTTTCGGCGGGCGTCAGCGCAATCCCAACGCTCCGCAGCGAGGCGAAGATCTTCAGGAGCGCGTGACGATCTCCTTTGAAGAGGCGGCCAAGGGCTGCAAGCGGACCGTGGAAACGACGCGTATAGAAATGTGCTCCGAGTGCGGCGGCAGCGGCGCGGCGGCGGGAACGTCGCCCAAGACCTGTCCGGAATGCGGCGGCAGGGGACAGGTGCAGGCGCAGCAGCGCACGCCGTTCGGTATGATCTCGACCTCCAAGCCGTGTCAGAAATGCGGCGGTCGCGGAAAGATCATCGAAACGCCCTGTACGAAGTGCCGCGGCGGCGGCCGCGTGAAACGCCGTGTGAGCATCGACGTCAATATCCCTGCCGGAATCGACGACCAGCAGGTGCTGAACGTGCGCGGCGAAGGGCATAAGGGCGCGAACGGCGGCCCTGCGGGCGATCTGCATGTGGCGGTCTTCGTGCGTCCGCATCCGTTCTTTGAACGCGACGGCTACGACGTCTGGTACAACGTGAACGTCAATTTCGCGCAGGCGGCGTTGGGCGATACGATCCAGATCCCCACGCTCGAAGGCAAGGTCAAGTGGGATTTGCCTGCCGGTACGCAGCCGGGCGAGGTGTTCATGCTGCGCGGCAAGGGCATCCAGAAGCTCAACAGCCGCGACAAGGGCAATCAGCTTCTGCGCGTGATCGTGGACGTTCCGAAAAAACTGACCGATTCCCAGCGCGAGTTGATCCACAGGCTTTCCGACGAGCTTGGTACGCCCGTCGACCATGACTCCGACGGCAAGTTCGGTTTCTTCGGAAAGAAGAAAAAATAAATCATTTACGGAATTAAACCGAAACAGTTTCTGATGAAGCTGCACCGCAGCAGGCGCGCAGACGCCGGCTTCAGCTGCGCTGCGGCTTCTTATTATTTTGTTACGGAATGCGATTACTGCAAAATACACAAAAAACAGATAAAAAATCAATTTGTTTACATAAAAACTGTTGAAATTTTATTTTGCATGTGCTATATTATACATGTTTTTATACCCATTCCAATTTTCACGGAGGAGGAATTATTTTGACAGATGCAAAAACTTTAGCGTACATCAATATGTTCGCGGTCCTCGGCGCGCTGGAAAATCTCTGCAAGCTGGACGAACAGGCCAAGAACATCTTGAGCGGTACCAAACCCGTGTCCATCGGCTTCGACGTCAAGGACGGCCCCAAGGCGACGCTCAGCTTTGAGGACGGCAACTGCCTTCTGACGGAAGGCTGCGCGGACTGCGACATCCGTCTGCCGTTTGCTTCGCCCGAAAAATTCAACGGGCTGATCGACGGCACCGTGACGCCTGTTCCGACAAAGGGCTTTTCCAAGATCGGCTTTTTGCTGAAGACGTTCGTGCCGTTGACCGACCGGCTCAGTGAAGTGATGCGTCCTTCCGAGGAAGCGATGAAGGATCCCGCGTTCTTCGATCTGAACACGACGCTGACGTTCTACGTCGTGACCTGCGCGATCTCACAGCTCGGCAATCACGATCCGATCAGCACGTTCAGCGCGCAGAATATCGAAGACGGCGATATCCTGATGTCCATCAAGAACGGTCCGAAGGCCGTGATCCGTGCGAAGGATCATGTGCTGACCACTTTGAAGGACTGCGAAGGTACTCCCAGATCCGTGATGGAATTCGGCTCCATGCAGCTGGCGAACGACCTGTTCAACGACAAGGTCAATTCGCTTGCCTGCATCGGCAACGGTTCGATCACCATGAAGGGCATGATCTCCATGCTCGACAACATGAACAGAATTCTCGACAGAGTTGCTCTGTATCTGGCATAAAGGAGGTTGCGGAATGTCTTATCCTGAATATACGCATGAAAAAAGCCGTGCGCTTTTTGCGCGCGCAACGAAAGTGATTCCGTCCGGCGTTTACGGTCACCTCGGCCCGGCGGAAGGTCTGTTTATCCCGGTCAGCAAGTGGCCGATGTTCTCCGAACGCGCCCAGGGTACATATTTCTGGGACGTGGACGGCAACAAATACATCGACTATATGTGTGCGTACGGCCCCAATGTCCTCGGCTATAACGATCCCGACGTGGACGCCGCCGCACTCGCCCAGCTCAAGAAGGGCAACTGCACCACGTCTCCCGGCAGCGTTATGGTCGACTGTGCCGAGCTTCTTGTCGACACCGTCGCCTCGGCGGACTGGGTCTATTTTGCCAAGAACGGCAACGACACCACGCAGATCGCCGCCATGACTGCCAGAGCGTATACCAAGCGCAAGAAGATCATCTTCTTCAAGGGCTATTATCACGGCGTTTCTCCCTGGCAGGCCAAGAAGGATTACAGCGGCGTTCTGCCCGAGGAAGTCTGGAATAACATCATCGTCCCGTGGGACGACATCCCCGCGCTTGAGAAAGTCGTCGAGGAGAACAAGGGCGAGATCGCGGCCATTATTGCGCAGCCGTACGATCACGGCAACTTCCACGACAACGCGATCATGACGCGCGCTTTCTGGGCGAAGGTCAGAAAGATCTGCGACGACGAGGATATCCAGCTGATCATCGACGACGTGCGCGCCGGCTTCCGTCTGGACCTTGCAGGTTCCGACCACTACTTCGGCTTCAAGGCGGATATGATCTGCTTCTGCAAGGCGCTTGCCAACGGCTACAATATGTCAGCGCTGTGCGGCCGCGATCACCTCAAGAGCGCCATCAGCGGCATGAATGTGACGGGCAGCTACTGGATGAGCTCCGTGCCGTTCGCCGCGTGTATCGCGAATATCGAAAAGATGAAGAAGCTCAACACCCCGCAGCTGTTTGACACGCTGGGCACGAAGCTGATCAACGGCCTGAAGATCGCCGCGAAAGAAAACGGCTTCGATTTGGTCGTTTCCGGTATGCCCTCGCTGTTCTATCTGCGTGTGGCGAACGACGACGATTTGTATCTGCATCAGGAATGGATCGCGGAGTGCGTTTCCAGAGGCGTTTTCTTCGCTTCGCACCACAATCATTTCATCAATGCCGCACTGACGGACGAGGATATCAAGACGACCGTAGAGATCGCAGAAGACGCTTTCAGAGCGGTCAAGGCGCATCATCCGGAGCTTGCATAAGAAGGGGTGTATTAAAGAATGTCATTGACAAAGAGCGAATGGCTCGCGCTGGAAAAGAAAGCGCATGAGCTGCGCAATCTCTGCCTGGACACGACGTACTGGGCGGGCAGCGGCCATATCGGCGGCGGTATGAGCGCGATGGATATTTTTACCGTGCTGTACCACAAGTATCTGCACATCCGCAAGGATGATCCCAACTGGGCGGACAGAGACCGCTTCATCCTCAGCAAAGGCCATGCCGGCATTGCGTATGCGCCTGTGCTGTGCGACTTCGGCTTCAACGACAAGGAGCAGCTGAAGACCTTCAACCACACCAATTCCAAAATGGGCATCCATCTGGATTCCAACAAGGTTATCGGCGTCGACGCCTCCACCGGTTCGCTCGGTCACGGCCTGCCGATCGCTGCCGGCACCGGCTTGGCGGCCAGAGTGCTCGGTAAGTCCTACAAGACGTTCTGCCTGATGGGCGACGGCGAATTGGGCGAGGGCTCCAACTGGGAAGCCGCCATGACTATCAACCATTACAACCTCACCAATGTCATCTCCATCGTCGACCGCAACCACAAGATGATCGACGGCGATACGGAGGACGTCATGAAGCTGGAGCCTCTGGCCGACAAATGGACGGCCTTCGGCCTTACGGTCAAAAAGGTGGACGGCCAGAACATCCGCGAGCTGTGCGAAGCGATCGACTATGCGCTGACCGCGACCAATCCCGTGCTGATCCTTGCCGATACGGTCAAGGGCGCCGGCATCAAGATGATGGAAGGCAATTATAAATGGCACTACGGCGCCATTGACGAGACGCTCTACAAACAGTGCAAGGAAGACCTTGCCGAATACTATAAGAAACGTGTGGAACGCGTGGAAAGAGAGGCGAGATAAATGGCAGGCGGATTTGTTTATACAGCTGTGGAATCGACCGCAATGTCTACTGCGGAGTATTACGGCAATACGCTCGCTGAGCTCGGCAGATCGCATCCGGAGATCGTCGCGCTGACTGCCGACCTTGCGACCTCGACAAAGATCGGTATTTTCCAGAAGGAGTTCCCGGATCGTTTCTTCAACGTCGGTATTGCCGAGCAGAACATGTTCGGCGTCGCCGCCGGTATGGCGAAGGCGGGCTGCACGCCCTTCCTTTCGACGTTCTCCGTTTTCGCTTCTCTGCGCTGCGCGGACCAGCTGCACACGGATATTTGCTACCAGAATATCAACTGCAAGATCATCGCCACCCACGCGGGTACGTCCTTCGGTCAGGCCGGTTCGACGCACCATGCCATCGTGGACCTGGCTGTGGCGCGTTCTATGCCGAATCTGGTCGTGATCTGTCCGGCTGACGGTCTGGAGACGGCCAACGCCGTGCGCGCCGCCTATGCGCATAAGGGCCCGGTGTATATCCGCATCAACAGAGGCTTTGACCGCGTTCTGTATTCCGACGCGAACTACGGTTATCAGATCGGCAAGGCGGTGGAGCTGCACGAAGGCTCCGACGCGACGGTCATCGCGACCGGTTCCTGTGCGTTCCAGGCGCTGCAGGCAGCGATGTTCCTGGAGAACGTACACGGCAT
This sequence comes from Clostridia bacterium, assembly GCA_017449935.1. Lineage (GTDB taxonomy): Bacteria > Bacillota > Clostridia > Oscillospirales > Acutalibacteraceae > UBA1425. Next base: position 29,528 of record JAFSYP010000063.1, on the reverse strand, counting down.
CAAGGTGCGCGTGCTGAACATGCATACCATCAAGCCCATCGACAAGGAAGCCATCCTCAAGGCTGCGCAGGAGACCGGCAAGATCATCACCGCGGAAGATCACAACATAATCGGCGGTCTCGGCTCCGCAGTCGCGGAGGTCCTTGCGGAGAGCGATATCCCCGTCAGGTTCAAGCGTCTGGGCATTCCGGATAAGTTCGCTCCCATCGGTCTGCACGAGGACATCATGTCTATTCTGGGCATTGATTCCAACGGTATCATCAACGCCGTGTTCGACAGTCTCGGCGTCCGCAGAGACGACGACGACAACTGGGACGACGAGGTTTAAGAAGGGGGAGTGACGGTAATGCATAAGAAGGAAGAAGTCTATTCCAGCATCATTTTCTTCAATGCGGTGCTTCCGCTGATGAAGGTTATCGCCAATGATGTTCCGGAACTCAAGAAGAAATTCAAGGGCATGAACGCCGTGATCCAGGTCAGCGCGCTCGATCCCGAGACCAAGGGCGGAAAGAGAAGCACCTGCTTCTGGATCAAGAACGGTGAGTGGACAGTCAAGCTCAATACCATCCACACGAACCCCGACGTCGAGATCGGCTTCAAATCCATCGAAGCGATGAACGGCTTTTTCAAGGGCAAGATGAATCCCAAGACACTCCCGCGCAAGATCAAGGGCGTGGGCAAGATGGACGTTCTGATCGCGTTTGTGTCCGTGCTGCTGAAGATGTCCTCGCTGCTTTCCGCAACGGAGCCGCCGAAGGATGAAGCGTCCAAGGAGCTTATGGTTAAGTGCTTCTTCTATCTGCTCTCCACCGGCATCAGCCAGCTTAACAAGGCCGGCCATCCCGCGATCCACGACTGGGCCAAGAAGAGCCCCGACCGTGTGTACGGCTGGGCAGTGGAAGGCTATCCGGGCGTTTCGGCGCATATGCGCGTCAAGGAAGGCAAGACAAAGGCCGGCCGCGGCGATTACAAGAAGGCGCTTACCTTCTTCACGCTGCGCTTCAATAACCTTGACAGCGCGCTGGGCATCCTGCTCGATACCGACGACATGCTCGAAGCCGTGAAGGCCGGACGTCTGATCATGGACGGCGCGCCCGAGTTCGGCGGACAGATCGGCGGATTCATGCTGGAAGTCGGCGCACTCGCAAAATAATTCTATCAAGGAACAGAGCCGCGGCGTCATGTGTCGTGGCTCTGCGAATTTGTCCATAGGAGTTCAAACCGTATATGAAATTCAATGAGCTGGATTTAAACCACGTTGCAAAGATCCGTGAAAGCACGAACTTTACCGTTCGTGAGATCCGGAAGGTCTGTAAAACGATCGGACCTCGCGCGGCGGGTTCCGAGAACGAGGACAAAGCGCAGGATTACGTGCTCGAATCGTGCGCTAAATTTGCCGATTCCGCGGAGAAGCAGTCGTTTAAACTCTCGCCCCGCGCGTTTATGGCATGGCCGTGGTTCAGCGCGGTCATCGAAAGCATCGCGATCGCGCTGTTTATCGCCGCAGGCTTCGTACCGCAGAATCTGGGACGTGCGTTTCAGGTCGGTTCACTTGTTCTGACCGTTCTGATCCTTGTTTACATCGTTCTGGAGTTTCTGCTTTACAAGCAGATCATGGACCCGTTTTTCAGAAAAGCGCAGTCCAGTAATGTGATCCTGACCAAAAAGCCGAAGGGCGAGGTCAAGCGTCGGATCATTTTCAGCGGTCACATGGATTCGGCGTACGAGTGGCGCTTCACGCATTGGGGCGGATACAAGCTGCTGCGCGTCGCGATCTATACGGCGCTCGGATGTGTTGCTGTCTGTCTTGTGCTGGATATTCTTTCCGTCGTGCTGAAGCTGTCCGACGGCGCGCAGCTGGCATTCCGGATCGCGGAGGGCGTTTGTGTGCTCGGACTGTGCGTCGGCTTTGTGTTCGACGATCCTAAGCTGGTCGTCGAGGGCGCGAACGACGATCTGACGGGCGTCTTTTCTTCGATCGCCGTGCTTCAGTTTATGACGACCAACAACATCGAGTTTGAGCATACGGAGGTCATGGCAGTCTCCATGGGCTCCGAGGAGTCCGGCCTTCGCGGTGCGAAAGCGTTTGTAAAGGCCAACAAATTTGACGACGTCGAAACGGTTTTTGTGGCGACCGACACCGTGCGTGATATGGAATTCATGGGCGTGTATCACAAGGATATGACCGGCACCGTTTCGCTCGATAAGACTGCGGTCGCTCTGATGCTTCAGGCGTCGTATGACGCGGGACTCGATCTGCCGAAGCTGTCGATCGACCTTGGCGCGACTGACGCCGCGGCCATGATGCAGGGCGGCGTCCCGTCTGTGGCATTCTGCGCGATGGACCATGCGCCGGCGAGGTATTATCACACGCGACTTGACACGGCGGAGAATCTGAATGTGCAAACGATCGAAAAAGGAATCGAAGTGCTGTTGCGCACGGCGTTCCTTTTTGACGAGCGCGGACTTTCATCCAACGAGTAATTTTTTGCCGCCTCTTCGGAGGCGGTTTTTTCATGCAATACAGTTGAATTTTCCGCTCGGATATGCTATATTGGATGCATCAAAATGAGTGAGGTCTGATATGGATTTTGTGATACCCTGCCTGCTTGGACTGGAAGGACCGATAGCCCAGGAGCTTCGTGAAATGCAGGCGCAGGATGTGCGCGCGGAGAACGGCCGCGTCTTGTTTTCGGGCGGCGCCGAAATGCTTGCGCGCGCCAACATATGTTCGCGCTTTGCCGAACGTATCCAGATCCTTGTCGGCGCCTTCACGGCGGAGAGTTTTGAAGAATTGTTCCAGAATACGAAATCGCTGCCGTGGGAGGAATGGATCCCTGTCGAAGACGCGTTCCCTGTCAAGGGATATTCGATCAACTCCGCGCTGTTTTCCGTCAGCGACTGTCAGGCTATTATCAAGAAGGCGATCGTCGAACGGCTCAAAAGCCGCCATCATCTTGAATGGTTTCCGGAAACTGGGCCGGTGCATCAGATCCAGTTTTCCATCATGAAAAACGTCGTCAGCCTGCTGATCGACACATCCGGCGCCGGTTTGCACAAGCGCGGATACCGCATTCAGGCGGCGGGCGCGCCGCTGAAGGAAACGCTTGCGGCGGCGATCTGTTATGTGTCGCGTCTTCGTCCGTATCATACGCTGTACGATCCCATGTGCGGTTCCGGCACGATCGCGATCGAGGGCGCGCTGGCGGCGATGCAGATCGCGCCCGGCCTGCACCGTCCGTTTTCCGCCGAACGGTGGGAGAATCTCGACGGCTCTGTCTGGAAAACGGAACGCGAACGCGCAAAGGATCTGGAAAAGCGCGACTGCGATTTCTTTGCCTACGCGTCGGATATCGACGCCGAAGTGCTGGAGATCGCGCGCGCCAACGCGCAGCGCGCCGGCGTTTCGGACAAAATCGAATTCTTTCGCGCGGACGTGCGCAGCTTTTCGCACAAGAGCGAGCGCGGCACCGTCATCTGCAATCCGCCGTACGGCGAGCGGCTTCTGGATATATCGCAGGCCGAGGAGCTGTATAAAGCGATGGGACGCGTCTTTACGCCGCAGCGCGGCTGGTCGTACAGCGTGATCTGCCCTTCGGAAACCTTTGAAAAATCGTTCGGCCGAAAGGCGGACAAGCGCCGCAAGTTGTATAACGGCATGATCAAATGCGATCTGTATATGTATTATAAAGGGTAAGGTGAAAATGATGAAGCATGTTTTTGTTGTCAATCCGATGGCAGGTAAAAAGGGCAGGGACGCGCAGCGCATCCAGCCGCAGATCCACGAATACTGCAAAAAGAACGGATTGGATTATGAGGTCTACTGTACCACAGCCGGCGGCGACGGCCAGCGCTTTGTAAAGGAACGCGCAGCGTCCGGCGAGCAGATCCGGTTCTATGCCTGCGGCGGCGACGGAACGCTGTTTGAGGTGGTCAACGGCGCATACGGCGCGGAGAACGTCGAGGTCGCCGTGCTGCCGCTCGGTTCCGGCAACGATTTTATCCGCCTGTTCGGCACGCGCGAGCAGCTCGCAAATGTGGAGGCGCAGGTCAACGGCACGGCGATCCCGCTCGATCTGATCCGCTGCGGCGATAAGATCGCGATCAACGAATGCTCGATGGGCATGGACGCCGAGGTGTGCAAGAAGCAGGCCGATTTCAAAAAACTGCCGCTGGTCGGCGGGGAAATGGCGTACACGCTGTCCGCGCTGTGGGCGCTCATGAAGAAGGTTGAGAATACGTTCACGATCTCCGTGGACGACGAACCGCCGCAGAAGGAAAAGGTCATCTTTTGCTTCGTCGGCAATTCCCGCTGGTACGGCGGCGGCTATATGGGCGGCCCGTTGGCGATGCCGAACGACGGCCTTTTAGACATCATCGTCGTGCGTAAACAGTTCAGTCGACTGAAGCTCCTGACGCTGCTCGGCGCCTATAAACGCGGCGAACACCTGAGCTGGGACGTTACGAAGTTCGTCCGCGGCAGGAAGATCACGGTCCATTCGGATGCGCCCGCCGTTGTCAACGTGGACGGTGAGTGCGAGGTCGTCCACGACTGCACAATGGAATTGATCCCGTCCGCGATCAAATTTGTCGTACCCGCCAATTCCACATTTTTTAAGGATGTGGAAAGCGGCAGGATCAGCGCGGAAAAGCCGATTCGATTATAAAACAGAATTGATGATTAAACAGTTGGGGCGGCAGTTTTGGCCGCCCCTGCGATTTTTCGGTATCCATCGTCCGCAGGGATGGCCGTCCGCAATATTTCATGGTATTTCGTGTCGACACGGCGGACGCGCAATGCGCGTCCCTGCAAGAAATGTGTATGTGATATTAAAATAAACTGTAAATTAATGGGTTTTCTGTAAGTAATCCTTGTTCGACGGATCGAAGGGAGAGATTTATATGCACAACAGCACCAAACGGGTCTTCGTGCTGCAAACCGCCGGCGACGTGATGGAACAGATGGTCGAAATGATCAACAGTCTGGGAGACTGAACAGCATAAAAACCAGCGCAGCAGAGCTTTCGCCCTGCTGCGTTGTTTTTTACAGCACCGCTCGTAGACGGCTATCGGCCGTCCGCATAATAACAGGTTCATCACGGAAAGCTGGAGGATGGTCAGATGCAGCCAAAGGCGACGTCATCGCGAGGGAGGCGTCTGCGCCGACCGCGGCGATCCGCATCCCCCTCGGAAGCACATCGAGCTGTGACACAGGGGAACGGATTGCCACGCGCTTCGCGCTCGCAATCAAGAAAAGACTGCTGTATTCTTCAACTTTTCGTGAACGTCGTTTTAAATGGATTTTATTTTTTGCAGGACGTCTGCCGGGATCTCTTTTTGCAGCGCCAGCAGATCGTCTTTCAGGTGGTCGAGCGACGTAGTCCCGACGACGGCCGACGACACGTCCTCGTTATCCAGCACATAACGCAGCGCGATCTGCGCGCCGCTCATCCCATCTACATGGTTGATAAAACGGTATTTTCTTCCTTGCAAAAGCTGCTTGCGAAAACGCGCGACGGCGCGGACGAGATACCAGACGTCCTTTTTGCTGCGCGGAAGGAACACACGGTTTGAGTAAAGCCTTTCCGCCAGCGGCGCGCCCGCGATCACGCCGATACCGTTTTCATACAGCGAATGCATCAGCGGTTCCAGATGCCGGTTGAACAGATTGTACCGGATGAACACATAGTCGAACCGGCCGTTCTGACCGATCTCGGCGATCAGTCCGGCGTCGTTGCTGGTCGAAGCGCCGATCGCGCGAACCAGTCCTTCCTGCTTGAGCGCGGCCAACGTCGAAAAGACTTCGTCGCAAAAATCGCTCCGCCGCGTGCCGTGAATGGACAGCAGGTCGATATAGTCCGTGCCCATGCGGCGCAGGCTCGTCCGGACGCTTTCGCGTATCCAGTCGGCGGACACGTCGTGTACCAATTTCCCGTTCACGATGCGCGTTCCGAACTTGGTGGAGAGCACGATCTTAGCACGCGGCACAAACCTGTTTGCAAGCGCTTTGCCGATCCGCTCCTCCGCCATTCCGTAGCTGTGGCCGGTATCGTAATAGGTGATCCCGAGATCGTATGCCTGCTCGAACAGCTTTACGGCGTCATGGTCGGAAATCAGCGAGTTGCCCCAAACGCTTGCGCACCCGAAGCCGACAGGGGATAGAGCGATCCCGGTTTTGCCCAGCATCCTTTGCATTGAACCACTTCCTTTCCTTTATCATACCATTCTGCGATACAATTTGCAAGGCAAATAAAAAAGTATGAATAATTTAAAAAAACACTTGCAATTTGTAAAATGCTGTGTTAAAATATTTTAGCATTTGTGTCCGTCTCTCAGGACGGGGTTTAATGCCACAACATTAAAGCGGGTGGTCCTCTGGCGCGGCGCGTTACGAACATCTGAAAACTGGAGGAAAGAAAAAATGGACGCACTCAAACTCATGGCGCAGAGCAGCCTGAAAGAGCAGAAACCCGAGATCGCCATCGGCAGCACCGTACGCGTGCACGTCAAGATCCGTGAAGGCGAGAGAGAAAGAGTACAGACCTTCGAGGGTACCGTGATCGCGAAGAAGGGCTCCGGCGTGTCCGAGACCTTCACCGTCCGCAGAGTATCCTACGGCGTCGGCGTGGAAAGAGTATTCCCCGTGCATTCTCCCAACGTGGAGAAGGTGGAGCTTGTCCGCAAGGGCCGCGTTCGCAGAAGCAAGCTGTATTATCTGCGCGACAGAGTCGGTAAGGCGGCAAAGGTTAAGGAGAAGCTTTAATCCTCTGCGGCTGGTCGTCGGCGTTACTTTGTGCCGGCAGGATCCGAGATGCGAAGGCGCGTCGGCAAGATGCGCCTGATCGAGCCCGGCACGTGCTCAGGACTTTCCTTTCAGGGGTCTTTGCGTCGTGTCGGGTCTCTTTCTTTTATTGAATTTTGATGGATGGGGTGATCCTTTTGCAGGATATGATACAGGATTATTGGTTCCATTTTGTGCGCAGTATCGACGATGACGAACATACGCAGGCGCAGCAGGGCGGTAAGCTGTGGTCGTTCTTTTACGAAACGGTCGCGGCAGGTGCAGCCGCGGTCGTGATATTGTTTGTTGTATTCACGTTTTTCTTCCGCGGCGTCGGCGTGCAGGGACAGTCGATGGAGCCCACGCTGCATGACGGCGACTGGCTTGCCGTGTCTGCGTTTTCGCCGATCCGCAAGCGCGACGTCGTCATCATCACCCAGCCGAACACGATGGAAAAACCGCTCGTCAAGCGCGTGATCGCCATGGGCGGCGACAAGGTCGACATCGACAGCCTGTCTCATGCCGTCATCATCAACGATCAGGCCGAGCAGGAAACAGCGTTTGATGCGCAGACCGAAGCGATCGGCGACGTGACGTTCCCGCTGGTCGTCCCGAAGGGGAAGGTATTCGTGCTGGGCGACAACCGCAGCAATTCAAAGGACAGCCGATTCACGACGGTCGGTCTGATCGACGAGAACTATATCCTCGGCACGGTCAAATATCGCGTGTATCCGTTCAAATCCCTGTCCGGTATTACCATTAAGTAAAGTAGGCGACATTCATGGATGATGAAAAAGATATGATCGTTTCCGAAGAAACGGAAATGACGGAGGAATCGTCCGAAATGCTGGAAAAGGTTTCCGAGGAAACCGCGATCCCGTCGGAACAGCCGGAGGAAGCGCCCGCCGCAGCGGATGACGCGTCCGCGCCGGACGAGCCGCAAAAGCCGAAAACGCGCAAGGAACGCATCGCTTTCCCGCTGTATGATCTGGCGTCCGTCGTCGGCACCGCGGTGATCGCGATCATGGTCGTATTTACGTTTTTCTGGCGTTTCGTCGGCGTGATCGGTCCGTCCATGCTGCCGACGCTGCATGAGGACGACTGGCTGGCCGTTTCTTCTGTTCCGAAGGAGCCGAAAGCCGGCGATATTGTGATCATCACGCAGCCGAACGCGTTTGACGAGCCGATCGTGAAGCGCGTCGTCGCAACAGAGGGCCAGACCGTCGACATCCGCGACGGGCACGTCTATCTCGACGGCGAGAAGCTGGTCGAAACTTATATCGCGCCGGACGTCATGACGCAGCGCGAGGATCTTGACAACTATCCGCTGACCGTTCCGGAGGGGCATGTATTTGTGCTCGGCGACAACCGTCCGCATTCCTCGGACAGCCGTTCGTCCGCGATCGGTCTGATCGACTCGAACTATATCCTCGGCACCGTGTCTTTCCGTTTGATGCCGTTCGGCCACTGGAAAGTCGGCATGGAGTATAATTATTCATAAGGAGCGCAAATGCAGCAGGATCAGACTGTTCAATGGTTTCCCGGTCATATGGCGCGCACGCGCAGACAGATCCGGGAATATCTGCCTTTGGTGGACGCCGTGACGGAGCTGCTCGACGCCCGCATTCCGATGAGCAGCCGCAATCCGGAGCTTTTGGATCTGATCGGCCGTAAACCGCACATCATTCTGCTCAACAAGTGTGATCTTGCGGACGCGCAGGCGACGCGTGCGTGGGTGCGACATTTTGAATCGCAGGGCGCCGGCGTGCTGCCTGTGGACTGCCGTTCGGGCAGGGGATTAAACGCGTATCCTGCGCTCGTGCAGGACGTTCTGTCCGACACAATCCGTAAAAACATCGAAAAAGGTATGCCCGGCAAACCGCTGCGCATTATGGTCGTCGGGATACCGAATACCGGTAAATCTTCCTTTATCAATCGTATGGCCGGCAGGAATCGCGCCAAGGTCGCCGACAGGCCCGGCGTCACACGGCAGAACCAATGGTTTGCCATCGGCAGCGGGATCGAGCTTCTCGATACGCCCGGCGTGCTCTGGCCGAAGTTTGACGATCCGCAGGTCGGCGACAGGCTCGCGTTCATCGGCTCGGTCAAGGACGAGATCCTCGACAGCGAACTGATGGCGGTCCGTCTGCTGGAGGTTTTGCAGGCAGAGTATGCCGATCGCCTTTCAGACAGATACGGCGTCATGCCTCAGCCCGACGACATGCCGTGGCAGGTCCTTGAGCAGATCGGCAGAAAACGCGGGATGCTCATGCGCGGCGGCGAGATCGACGCCGAACGCACGGCGAATATGCTTTTGGACGAATACAGATCCGGCCGGCTCGGCAGGATCACTTTGGAAACACCGACGCAGACAGTTTGAGTCAGAGTCACGCTTTGACCCGGACTGTTTTTTTATGGAGGCGCTATGAAAGCAGAATGGAAACCTTTTGAAGCACAGATCCGCGCCGAGGGCGCACGGTTTGTATGCGGCGTGGATGAAGCCGGACGCGGGCCGCTGGCCGGCCCCGTGTATGCCGCGGCGGTCATCCTGCCGCCCGATATTCTGATCGAGGGGCTGAACGATTCCAAAAAACTGACCGAAAAGAAGCGTGAAGCGCTTTTCCCGATCATCTGTGAAACGGCGGTCAGCTACTCGATCGCCTTTGCGGACGAAAAGGAGATCGACGCATATAATATTCTGCAGGCGACGTATCTTGCGATGCGTCGCGCCGTGGAAGGGCTTTCCATCCCGGCGGATTACGCACTGATTGACGGGAACCGTATGCCGCCGCTTGTCGTACCGGGCGAAACGATCGTCAAGGGCGACGCGATCTGTCAGAGTATTGCCGCGGCGTCCGTGCTGGCGAAGGTCAGCCGTGACCGCTTCATGCTGGAAATGGACGCGCAATACCCGCAGTACGCGTTTGCGCAGCATAAGGGCTACGGAACGAAGCTGCATTATGAGGCGCTGCGCGCGTACGGGCCTTCGCCGATCCACCGTCTGACGTTTTTGAAAAAGATGCACTGAGCTGCCAAAGGAGATACTATGCGTTTTTTGGATCTTCACTGCGATACGGTCACCGAATGCCGCAAGCGCAGGCTTTCCGTGAAGTGCAATCCGCTGCATCTGGATTTTGACCGGGGCGCCGCTTTTTCCGAATGGGTGCAGACGTTTGCCGTCTGGATTCCGGACGAACTGCGCGGCGACGCGGCATGGAGCTATTATCTCGACAACGCAGCGTTTTTTGAATGCGAATGCAGCGAGTCCGGCGCGACGGTCTGTCGCACGTACGACGAGATCCGGAACGCGCTGGCCGACGGAAAGTGCGCCGCCGTGTTCGCCGTGGAGGGCGGCGCGGTGCTCGGCGGCAGAATAAACAGATTGTATGAACTCTACCGCATTGGCGTTCGCATTCTGACTCTGACTTGGAACGCCGAAAACGAACTGGGCTTCGGCTGCCAGTCGGCGGGCGGACGTCTGAAACCGTTCGGCACGGACGTCGTGCGCGCGATGGATGAGCTCGGCATGATCGCGGACGTCTCGCATCTCGACCGCGTCGGCTTTTACGACGTCCTGGATACGTCGCGCCGTCCCGTGCTGGCCAGCCACTCCACGTCTGCGGCTGTGCTCGAACGCACGCGCAAAGACGGCACAGATAAAGTATTCTCCGTGCGGCGCGCTTTGGACGACGGCCAGATCCGCGCGCTGTCCGAACGCGGCGGCTTGATCGGCCTGAATTTTTGCCGCAGCTTCCTGGGCGATTCCCCGGACGACGGGTTTGACGCGGCGCTGCGTCACGCGTCGCATATCCTTGAGATCGGCGGCGAATCCGTTCTTGCCGTCGGCAGCGACTTCGACGGGTGCGAAATTCATCCGGAGCTTGCCGGAATAGAATATATCCCGCGTCTGTATGCGTATTTTACGGAGCATGGTTTTTCCCGCGTGCTGTGTGAAAAAATATTTTTTGAGAATGGTTTGCACTTTTTTAAAAATGTGTTATAATAAAGTTTAGTTTGATTCCGAAAGGATGTTGATTATGCTGTATACAAGTACGAGAGACAAGCGCGTGCGCGTTTCTTCGGCCGAAGCGATCACGCATGGTATTTCCGCGGACGGCGGCCTGTTCGTGCCGGAAACGATCCCGCAGCTTTCCGCGGACGATCTCGCCCGTCTGGCGTCGTTGGACTACAAAGGCAGAGCGAAGGAGATCCTTTCCCTGTACCTGACGGATTTTTCGCAGAAAGAGATCGACGACTGCGTCGAGGGCGCGTATGCCGACGGGAAATTCAGCAGCCCGAAAACGGCGCCGCTGCATAAGCTGGCGGACGGGTCGCACGTTTTGGAGCTTTGGCGCGGACCGACCTGCGCGTTCAAGGATATGGCGCTGCAGCTTTTGCCGCATCTTCTGACCGTTTCGGCCGGAAAAGCGGCGGGCGGCAAGCAGATCGTGATCCTGGTCGCGACGTCCGGCGATACGGGCAAGGCCGCACTGGAAGGCTTTAGGGACGTGCCGAACACGCAGATCATGGTGTTCTATCCGAGCGACGGCGTCAGTCCCATGCAGAAGCTGCAAATGACGACGCAGGAAGGCGCGAACGTCGCGGTCTGTGCGATCAAGGGCAACTTTGACGATGCGCAGACAGGCGTCAAAAAGATTTTTACCGATCCCGCTGTCGCGCAAAAGCTCGCGCAGAAAAACAAGATGTTCTCCTCCGCCAATTCGATCAACTGGGGCCGCCTTGTCCCGCAGATCGTGTATTACGTTTCCGCGTACTGCGATCTGCTCGCGGACGGCGAGATCAGCAACGGCGATGCGATCAATGTCGTCGTGCCGACCGGAAACTTCGGCAACATCCTCGCGGCCTATTACGCAAAGGAAATGGGCGTCCCGATCCGTCGGCTGATCTGCGCCTCGAACCGCAACAAGGTTCTGACCGATTTTATCGAAACCGGCGTTTATGACCGCAGACGCGAGTTCTACTGCACGTCCTCGCCGTCGATGGATATTCTGATCTCCAGCAATTTAGAGCGGTTGCTGTTCCTTCTTTGCGGCATGGACGACGCACAGACGAAAACGTGGATGCGCGAGCTGTCCGAGCAGGGCGTGTATGACGTCGGCAGCGACATGCATAAAAGAATCGCGGACGTGTTCTTCGGCGGCTATTGCGACGAAGACGCGACGAAAGCTCTGATCCGCACTGTTTACGAACAGGAAGGGTATTTGTGCGACACGCATACCGCCGTCGCCGTGCAGGTCTATCGGGATTATGCCGCCGCGACGGGCGATCGTACGCCGAGCGTGATCGCGTCGACGGCGAGCCCGTATAAATTCAGCAAAACCGTTCTGGCTGCCGTTGCGCCCGACGTGTGCGCCGCGGATGAATTCGGCATGGTGGACGCGCTGCTTGAAAAGACCGGCTTCCCGTGTCCGAAGCAGCTTTTGGAGCTGAAGGACAAGACGGTCCGCTTTACGCAGTGCTGCACGCGCGAGACGATGGAAGACGCCGTGCTGCGCGCGATGCTTTGATCGGGAAAGGATAAGGAAAGTGTCACTGTTCGCCATTGCCGATACGCATCTCTCCTTCGGCACGGATAAGCCGATGGACGTTTTTCGCGGCTGGCAGGATTACGAAGCACGGCTTGCCGATAATTGGCGCGCGGTCGTACAGGCGCAGGACACCGTGGTGATCGCGGGGGACATTTCCTGGGGAATGGATCTTGCGCAGACGCTGCCGGACTTCGCGTTTTTACATACGCTGCCCGGCCGCAAGCTCATTCTCAAGGGCAACCACGATTATTGGTGGTCGACGCGCAAAAAGACGGAAACGTGCTTTGCCCAAAACGGGCTTGATACGCTGTTTGTGCTGTTCAACAATGCGTACGAAGCGGGGGAGTATGCCGTCTGCGGAACGCGCGGCTGGCTGGCGGAAAGCTGCAGCGACGAGGACCGAAAGGTGCTGCTGCGTGAAGCCGGACGGCTGCAGATGTCGATCGACGCGGCGGCTGCGACCGGAAAGGAACCGATCGTTTTCCTGCACTATCCGCCTGTCAATGCGGACGGTACGTGGTGTCCGGAGATCTACGACGTGCTTCGCCGCAACGGCGTCCGCCGGTGTTATTACGGGCATCTGCACGGCGCGTCCTGCCGCAGCGCGGTGCAGGGAGAGCTGGACGGCGTCCGTCTGACGCTGATCTCCTGCGATGCGCTGCAGTTTTTTCCGAAATTGATCGAGTTTTTTTAAAAAACAGTGGAAATCATCCGAACGGTATGCTATAATATATCAAATATAAACTGCGGTATTTTGCACCGCAGCGTTGTTTATCGGAAAGGAAATGGTCAACATGAGTCTGAAAGCATCCAACAAGATCGAAACAAACGTGTATGAGCTCGAAATCACCATCAGCGGCGAGGACTTCAGAGCCGCTGTCCTGCGCGTTTACAACAAGAAAAAGACGAATATCACGGTGCCCGGCTTCCGCAAGGGCAAGGCGCCGAAGCATATTATCGAAACAATGTACGGCAAGGGCGTTTTCTATGACGACGCATTGGAGAGCCTGTATCCTGCCTCTGTGGACGACGCGGTGAAGGAAGCGCAGCTCGACGCCGTGAACATCAGCGATCTCGAGATCAAAGAGATCGGCGACGACGGCGTGGAAATGACTGTGAGGGTCACGGTGAAGCCGGAGATCGAGGTCACGCAGTACAAGGGACTGGAGGCCGCGAAGCGCGTCGTGGAGGTCACGGACGAAGAAGTCGACAGCCAGATCGCGCGTATGCGCGAGCGCAACGCGACCATTACGGACATCGAGGACCGCCCCGCGAAGCTGGGCGACACAGCGGCGATCGACTATGACGGCAGCGTCGACGGCGTTCCGTTCGACGGCGGCAAGGGTTCGCATGATCTGGAGCTCGGTTCCGGTTCGTTTATTCCCGGCTTTGAAGAGCAGGTCGTCGGCCACAGCATCGGCGAAGAGTTTGACGTCAACGTAACCTTTCCCGAAGAGTATCACGCCGAAGAGCTCAGCGGCAAGGACGCCGTTTTCCATTGTAAGATCAACGGCCTGAAGGAAAAGATCCTGCCGGAGCTGGACGACGAGTTTGCAAAGGACGTCAGCGAAGATGCCGACACGCTGGATGAGCTGAAGGCGAACATCAAGGCCGACCTTCTCAAAGAGAAGCAGGGCCACGCGGACGCCGATTTTGAGCAGGCGCTTCTTGTGGAGCTGGCCGACCGTGTCGAGGGAGAGATCCCCGAGGTCATGTATGAACGCAAGGCGGAAGAAAACAAGGAGAACTTCTCCCGTCGGATCGGTCAGCAGGGCATTGATCTGGATATGTACCTGATGTATATGGGCATCGAGAAGTCGCAGTTCGAGCAGGATATGTACGAGCAGGCCGTGCAGCAGGTCAAGGTTCGTCTGGCGCTGGAAAAGATCGCGCAGACGGAGGGGATCGAAGTGACCGACGAGGACGTTGAGGCCGAGTACAACCGGCTCGCCGAGACGTACGGCGTGTCTGCCGACTCTGTCAAGAGCTTCTTTACGGCGGATTCCGTCAAAAACGACATTCTTTGTGAAAAAGCGATCAACATCGTCAAGGAAAATGCCGTTGTGAAGGAAGCCGACGAGGCTGCTTCGACGGAGGATGACGGCGCCGCGGAATAATCTTCGGCGATGCGGATCATACTAATTTGAACGGTGCGGCTGTCCTGCTTTTAAAAAGCAGGATGGCTTGCTGTATAACGAATACACTGTGAATAAAGGAGGCGTTACCATGGCACTGGTACCGTACGTTATTGAACAAACCAATCGGGGAGAGCGTTCCTACGACATCTTTTCCCGTCTTCTGAGCGATCGGATCATCGTTCTTTCCGACGAAGTCAACGACGCCACGGCAAGTCTTGTCGTCGCACAGCTTCTCTTCCTTGAAGGACAGGACCCCGAAAAAGACATCAGCCTGTATATCAACAGCCCCGGCGGCTCCGTAAGCGCCGGCATGGCGATCTATGACACGATGCAGTACGTCAAGTGCGACGTGTCGACGATCTGCATGGGTATGGCGGCGTCCATGGGCGCGTTTCTGCTTTCCTCCGGCGCACGGGGCAAGCGCATCGCGCTGCCCAACAGCGAGATCATGATCCATCAGCCGCTCGGCGGCGCGCAGGGACAGGCGACAGAGATCAAGATCGTGGCCGATCATATCCTTCGCACGCGCGACAAGCTAAACCGCATCCTGGCGGAAAACACCGGCAGATCCATCGAGGAGATCGCGCGCGATACCGAGCGCGACAACTATCTGTCCGCCGAGGAAGCGAAAGAATACGGCCTTGTGGATAAGGTGCTGTATAAG
The DNA here is from genome assembly GCA_017449935.1 of Clostridia bacterium. Classification (GTDB taxonomy): domain Bacteria; phylum Bacillota; class Clostridia; order Oscillospirales; family Acutalibacteraceae; genus UBA1425. The sequence continues at coordinate 14,396 of JAFSYP010000063.1, read as the reverse complement.
AGATAATCCGATTTCCCTGAGGAGAATACTATGCCCAGAAACGACGACCATTTTGAAAAAAACATCTGCTGTTCGTTCTGCCGCAAAACGCAGGATCAGGTCGAAAAGCTGATCGCCGGACCCGGCGTGTATATCTGTAACGAATGTGTGGAGCTTTGTGAAGCGATCATCGACGACGACGATTCCTTCGGAACGCGCAAGAGCGCGCAGAAGGCCAAGAGTCTCGCCGATCTTCCGAAGCCGATGCAGATCAAGACGATGCTCGACGAATATGTGATCGGGCAGGATGCGGCTAAGATGACGCTGAGCGTCGCCGTGCACAACCACTATAAGCGCGTGCTGGCCGCCGCGGACAACGACGTCGAGATCCAGAAGAGCAACATTCTTCTTCTCGGCCCGACCGGCGTCGGCAAGACGATGCTCGCGCAGACGCTTGCCAAGATCCTCGACGTCCCGTTTGCGATCGCCGATGCGACGACGCTGACCGAGGCAGGCTACGTCGGCGAGGACGTTGAAAACATCCTGCTGCGTCTGATCCAGGCTGCGGATTACGACGTCGAGCGAGCGCAGCACGGCATCATCTATGTGGACGAGATCGACAAGATCACGCGCAAATCCGAGAACGCGTCCATCACGCGCGACGTCAGCGGCGAAGGCGTGCAGCAGGCGCTTCTGAAGATTGTGGAAGGCACGGTCGCGAACGTTCCGCCGCAGGGAGGCCGCAAGCATCCGCAGCAGGAGTTTATTCAGATCGACACGACGAACATCCTGTTTATCTGCGGCGGCGCATTTGACGGCATCGAAAAGATCATCGAAAAACGTATCGGCGGTTCCGCGCTCGGATTCGGCGCGCAGATCCGCGACAAAAAGGAGTATTCCGTGGCGGAGCTTCTGCCGCAGATTATCCAGCAGGATATTATCAAATTCGGCCTGATCCCGGAGTTGGTCGGCCGTCTGCCGGTCATCACGACGCTGGAGGAGCTGGACCGCGAGGCGCTGATCCGCATACTGACCGAGCCGAAAAACGCCTTGACCAAGCAGTATAAGGCGTTGTTTGCACTGGACACGGTCGAGCTGGAGTTTGATCGCGCGGCATTGGAGGCGATCGCCGACAAGACGCTCGAAAAGAAGACCGGCGCGAGGGGACTGCGTTCGATCATGGAGAACGTGCTGATGCCGTATATGTATTCCGTGCCGTCGGACGAAACCGTTACGAAGGTGCTGATCACGGCCGGATGCGTTTCGGACGGCGAGCAGCCGGTCATCGAGCGCGATCCGCTCAAAAAGAGGCCGGCGCCGGCGGAAAAACGCTATACCGGCGTGAAAACGAAGCTGCGCAAAAGCTCGGTTTCCTGAAAAAAGTGAAGGGATAAAAAAGAGACGTAGACGATGCGCCTCTTTTTTTCAAAGAAAGATATGGACACAACAACTGCAACAATGCCCATCGTCGCGCTGCGCGGTCTGGTCGTTTTTCCCGGCTCGCAGATACACTTTGACGTGGGCAGGCCGAAGTCCATCGCCGCATTCAAGGCCGCGATGACAGGCGACCGTTCGATATTTCTGGTCTGTCAGAAACAGATCGAGACAGACGATCCGACGCTCGACGATATTTTTGAGATCGGCGTGATCGCCACGGTTCGTCATATTCTCAAGCTGCCGGGCGACGACGGCGTACGCGTGGCGATCGAGGGCGTTCGCCGCGGCCGCATCGTTTCCATGGAGCAGACCAAGCCGTTTCTTCAGGCGCAGGTCGCCCCGTGCCCGATGAGCTTTTCCCGCAAGGACACGCGCACGCGTATGCTCGCGCTGTTCCGCCAGGTCAAGGAGAGATTTGACGCCTATGCGCAGGCTGTCCCGGATCTTCCCGTGGACATCGTGCTGACGGTGATCGCCGAAAAGGAAGCGGCCAAGCTCTCGGATTACATAGCCGGAAACATCATGCTCGAATACACGGACAAGCAGCCGCTTTTGGAGGAGCTGAATCCCGCAAAACGGCTCGAAAAGCTGTGCGTGCTGCTCGAGCGCGAATGCCGTTTGATGGAGATCGAAGACGACATCAACGACAAAGTACAGGAGCAGCTGGACAAAAATCAGCGCGAGTATTATCTGCGCGAACAAATGCGTATCATCTCCGGCGAATTGGGCGATGGCATATCTTCGGAGGAGGAAACGCAGCAGTTTCGTGAAAAGATCCGTGCGCTCGGCCTTTCCGAGGACGCGGAAAAAAAGCTGCTGCGCGAATGCGACCGGATGGACAGATCGTCGCCGCAGTCGCCGGAAAACGCGGTGTCGCGCGCCTATCTGGAGACGGTTCTCGCGCTGCCGTGGAATACATATACCAAGGATAAGCTTGACGTCCGTGCCGCCCGCCGCGTATTGGACCGCGATCATTACGGTATGGATAAGGTCAAAGAACGCATTCTCGAAACGCTTGCCGTGCGAAAGCTCTCGCCGGATATTCAGGGGCAGATCCTGTGTCTGGTCGGCCCGCCCGGCGTCGGCAAGACGTCGATCGCGCGCTCCGTTGCCGAAGCGATGGGTAGAAAATACGTGCGCATTTCTCTCGGCGGCGTCCATGACGAAGCAGAGATCCGCGGCCACCGCAAGACGTATATCGGCTCCATGCCCGGCCGCATTCTTGCCGCCATGCAGACGGCCGGTTCCGCGAACCCGCTGATGCTTTTGGACGAGGTGGACAAGCTCGGCAACGACTATAAGGGCGACCCGTCGTCGGCGCTGCTTGAGGTTCTGGACAGCGCGCAGAATTTCTCTTTTCGCGACCATTATATCGAGATCCCGTTCGATCTGAGCCGCGTATTTTTCATCACGACGGCCAACGACCGCTCCGCGATCCCGCAGCCGCTGCTCGACCGCATGGAGGTGATCGAGCTGCCGAGCTATACGCACGAAGAGAAATTCCAGATCGCAAAAAAACATCTGATCCCGCGCCAGCTGGGACGGCACGGCCTTTCCGCAAAGACGCTGCGCGTGCGCGACGACGCCATCCACGCGCTGATCGAAGGGTATACGAAAGAATCCGGCGTCCGCACGCTTGAACGGGAGATCGCGTCGCTTTGCCGCAAGGCGTGTATGCAGATCGCGCAGGGCACGGAAAAGGTCGTGGTGCGCGCGGAGGATCTGCCGCAGATGCTCGGCCCCATGCGGTATAAAAACGATACGACGTTGCTGCAGGATTCGGTCGGCGTCGTCAACGGCTTGGCATGGACCGCCGTCGGCGGAGAGATGCTGCAGGTGGAGGCCGCCGTGCTGGACGGCACGGGAAAGCTGGAGCTGACCGGCTCCCTCGGCGACGTGATGAAGGAATCCGCGAAAGCCGCCGTGACGTTCGTGCGCGCGCACGCCGCTGAATACGGCATTCCGACAGATTTTTACAAGACGAAGGATATACACATCCATGCGCCCGAGGGCGCCGTCCCGAAGGACGGACCGTCGGCAGGCGTCACGATGACGACGGCGCTCGTCTCCGCGCTGTCCGGCCGCGCGGTTCGCGGAACGGTCGCGATGACAGGCGAGATCACGCTGAACGGCAGAGTCCTGCCGATCGGCGGCCTGCGTGAAAAGACGATGGCGGCGTACCGTGCCGGCATCTCCACGGTCATTATTCCGAAGGAGAATGAATGCGATCTTCAGGACGTCGACGCCAAGGTACGCGATATGCTGACCTTTGTGCCCGTCAATGATTTGACGGCCGTGCTGGATACGGCGCTCGTTCCGATTACGCATACGACCGCCGTCGACCGTCCCGTTTCCCGCACCGCGCCGCAGCCCCATACGCGCGTACACCGCACGATCCAGCCGACGGGGGAACGCGCATGAAGTACGAGTCTTTTCAGTTTGAAACGTCTTTCGGCGTATCGGCGCAGCTGAACCCATCCGAAATGCCGGAGATTGTCTTTGCCGGACGCAGCAACGTCGGCAAGTCGTCGCTGCTCAATCGGCTGCTTGGGCGAAAGAATCTTGCGCGCGTCAGCTCCGTGCCGGGCAAGACCGCGACGATCAATTTTTTCAAAGGCGACGGCGTGCGCTTCGTCGATCTTCCGGGGTACGGATACGCGAAGATCTCGCAGAGCGAAAAGAAACGCTGGGCCGAGCTTATGGAGTACTATTTTACTTCCGGACGCGACATCCGTCTTGTCGTTCAGTTGACGGATATGCGTCATCCGATCACACTGGACGACCGGAATATGCTCGACTTTCTGGAGCAGCGGCAGATCCCGTATCTTGTCGTGATGACGAAGTCGGATAAACTGAACAAGACCGAAACGGCAAAACGTATGGCACAGATCGGAGAAGAGCTGGATGGCTTTCATCCGCTTGCCGTCGTTGCGTTTTCGGCGCTGAAGGGGACAGGCGTCCCCGAACTGAAAGAGGCAATCGAAAAAGCCATATAAAAGGGGGAGAGAGAATGTTTTTGTCAGACAGTTTTTCGGTCAACGCAGAGAATCATTTGACAATCGGCGGCGTAGACACGCTGAAGATCGCGCAGGAATACGGCACGCCAGTATATGTGCTGGACGAGGATAAGATACGCCGCAATTGCCGCGCGTACGCGTCGTCCATTTGCCGCAACTATCCCGAAGGCGGGCTTGTCCTGTACGCCAGTAAAGCGCTTTGCTGCAAGGAGCTGTGCCGCATCTGTATGGATGAGGGTATCGGACTGGACGTCGTGTCCGGCGGCGAACTGTATACGGCGCATTCCGTCGGATTCCCGATGGACAAGATCTGTTTCCACGGCAACAACAAAACTCTCCGGGAGCTGACGATGGCCGTGGAGTACGGCGTCGGCCGTGTGATCGTGGACAACCTGCCGGAGCTGGAGCATCTGGAATATATTGCCGGACAGCAGAATAAGACGGTCGACGTTCTGCTGCGCATCAAGCCCGGCGTGGAAGCGCATACGCATGAGTTCATCCGCACCGGCCAGATCGACTCGAAGTTCGGCTTCGCGCTCGAAACAGGCGAAGCGCAGGACGCCGTGCAGCGTGCCGCGGCGATGCGGAACGTGCATCTGACGGGACTTCACTGCCATATCGGCTCGCAGATCTTTGACGACGAGCCGTTCATCGAAGCCGCGCGCGTGATGCTTGATTTCATGGCGCAAATGCGGACACAGTACAGTATATCGCTTTCGGAGCTGAATCTCGGCGGCGGCTTTGCGATCCGCTATCGCGAAACCGATCCCACGCCGCTTTCCGAAAAATACATGGACCGCGCGGGCGCGTTCATCCGCGGCTATGCCGAAAAACTCGGCATCCCCGTTCCGTTTATCTATATCGAGCCGGGACGCAGCATCGTCGGCGACGCCGGTCTGACGCTCTACACCGTCGGCTCGGTCAAGACGATCCCCGGCGTGCGCACGTACGTTTGTATGGACGGCGGCATGTTTGACAACCCGCGGTATATCCTGTATCAGGCGGAGTATGAGGCGGTCTGTGCCGACCGTGCCGGCGATGCGCGGACAAGCGTCGTCACGATCGCGGGCAAATGCTGCGAGAGCGGCGATCTGATCCAGGAGCATACGGCGATCCAGCCGGTGCAGCCGGGCGACACGCTGGCGATCCTTTGCACGGGCGCATACAACTACTCCATGGCGTCCAACTATAACCGCAACGGCAAGCCGCCTGTGGTCATGGTTCGGGACGGCAAGGCGCGTTTGATCGTTCGCGGCGAAACGCTTGACGATCTGATTCGCTGCGATCTTTAACCTTTATTCATTTGTATCTTCTGCGCCGACGCAGGTTGACCGCAACGACGCCTCCGGTCGCGCCGCAGACGAGCGTCAGCGCGGACGCGAGCGCAAATCCGCTGCCGACGCCTTTGCACAGCGCCAGACACACGATCAGCAGCGCGACGATCTGTGCGAGAGCGGCGAGCAGTCCGTTGACCAATCCGCTCTTTCCGATCAGTTTTCCCGCAACGCATCCCGCCGCGAACGCCGAAACCGTGCAGCAGCCGTATGCGCAGATCGTCAGCACAGTATATCCCTGATCCGTTTGCAGGCAAAATGCCGCGGAACCGAGCAGCGTCAAGCACAGCAGCAAAACGCCGACCGCGGCGGCCAGACAGAGCGCGCGTATCGGCAAAGCGACGTCCGAACGTGCCTTCGGTTTGTGCGCAACTGTTTTTGCAGCCATAATAAAATCCCCCTCATAGGTTTGTATCATCCTATGAGGGGGCGCGTTGTTTTATGCAGGATCAGTCGTCCTTTTTCTTGCTCTTCTTTCTGCGCGCTTCGCTGTTCTGTCTGCTTTCTTCCATTTTGGCCTGCTTCTCGGCTTCGGCCGCATCCTTGGCAGCCTGACGCTCGGCTTCGAGCTTTTCGTTGGCCGTGTTGTTGCTGCCGACAGCCCAGCGCGTGATCTTCATCTTGTTGCGGTCGGCGCCCGTCTCGATGATGAGACTGTCGTCCTTTACCGTGACGACGCGGCCGACGATGCCGCCGATGGTGGTGATCTCATCTCCGATGGAGATGTTATCGCGCATAGCCTGTTCTTCCTTCTGCTTTTTCTTCTGCGGACGAATCATCAGGAAGTACATCACCGCAAACATGCCGGCAAGCATAATGATCATGCCGACGCCGCCGCTTTGACCGTTTGCCGCGGTACCCGAACCGGAAGAGGCGGCAGTTCCGCCCAAACCCATCAGTGCAAAATAATACATACTCTAACCTCCAAATCAAACTAAAATATATTATATAATACGAATCCAAAAAAAGCAATAGTTTTTTTAGACGCGAATCACTGCTTGTGCAGGTAAAGCGGATCATTATCTTTCTTATTCAAGCGAGAAATCTTCGGCGCTGTACTGCGGAAGCTGCGCTTTTTCACGCGGGACGCGTTTGAGCGGATCGTATCTGAATGCGCGGCAGTATGAATCCGGCTGCATCACGCCTTTTTTGACGCACAGAACGCTCTCGCCGTCGCAGGAAACTTTTCCGACGGCGCAGTAAACGCAGGCAGGCTGTATTTTGGGATTGAGCAGAGATTGTTTCATGTTTCAGTCCTCTTTCTTTTGGCTTTCAAACAGACATGCCGGCAAGTCGGCCGGTCGAAAAGGCGATCTGTAAATTGAACCCGCCGGTATACGCGTCCACGTCCAGCACCTCGCCGGCGAAAAACAAACCGGGCACGAGCTTGGACTGCATCGTTTTGGGATCGACCTGCGCGGTTTTCACGCCGCCGGCGGTCACGATCGCTTCGTCGATCGGGCGGAAACCGGTCACGGTCAGACGCAGATCCTTCAGCAGTGCAACCAAGGCTTGACGCTGTTCGCGCGTGATCTGGTTCGTCTTTACGGAAGCGGGAATGCCGGAGAGCTTCACAACGACGGGCACGAGCTTTTTGGGCAGAAGTCCGTTGAGCGCATTGATGTAGTTGCGGTTGATGTTCTCGGAAAAGTCGCGCTGTACGCGTTTGTCGAGCTGCTCCGGCGTGAGTGCAGGCTTGAGATCGACGGACAAGTCGTAGCGGCCGCGCTCCATCGGGCGCATATGCGCGCTCGCGGACAGCACCAGAGGGCCGGACACGCCGAAGTGCGTAAAGAGCATCTCGCCCAGCTCCGAAAAGATGATCCTGTTTTTTTGCAAGTCCTTCGCGGTCAGCGTGACGTTTCGCAGAGAAAGCCCCATCAGATCAGAGCAGAATCCTTCGTGACAAACCAGAGGGACCAGCGATGCGACAGGCTCCGTGACCGTGTGCCCGACCGCCTCGGCCATCCGATAGCCGTCGCCGGTCGAGCCGGTCAGCGGATATGACAGCCCGCCGGTCGCCAGTATGACGCGGCCGCAGGACAGCGTCCGTCCGTCGTTGGTCGTCACGCCGCAAACCGTGCCGTTTTGCAGCAGAAGCGTTTCGGCCCGTCCGGTTTCAAACCGCACGCCCTGTTTTTTGGCAAAGCGAACAAGCGCCTCGGCAATATCGTGCGCAGAATCGGACACGGGAAACACGCGGTTGCCGCGTTCTGTTTTCAGCGGGACGCCGAGCTCCTCGAAGAATCGCATCGTATCCGCGGGCATAAACGCGGAAAAAGCGGAGTACAGGAACCGGCCGTTTCCGGGGATCTGCGCGATCAGCGTTTGCAAATCGGCGCAGTTGTTCGTGACGTTGCAGCGTCCCTTTCCCGTAATCCGGACTTTTTTGGCCGGACGCTCGTTTCGTTCGAGCAGCGTAACGTCGTGTCCGCGCTGCGCCGCGGTCCCGGCCGCCATCAAACCGGCCGCGCCGGCGCCGACGACCAGCACGCGTTGGTTTGTATTGTATTCCATCATATTATCCGATCATATCCTTGTATCGAGCAGGTCGACGTACTGTTCCTTGAACTGTGTGAAGGTCCCGTCGTCGAGCGCGTCACGTATTCTCTGCATGAGCGTATTATAAAAGTACAGGTTGTGCTGTACGCACAGCCGCATGGCGAGCATTTCCTTCGCCTTGAACAGGTGGCGGATATAGGCGCGCGAATGCTTGCGGCAGGTGGGGCAGTCGCAGGTCGGATCGATCGGGGAGAGGTCCTTTTCGTATTTTGCGTTGTTGAGATTGATGATCCCCTGCATGGTGTTCAGATGCCCGTGGCGGGCGTTGCGGCTGGGCATGACGCAGTCGAAATAGTCCACGCCGCGGCTGACGCTCTCCAGGATATTCCCGGGCGTGCCGACGCCCATGAGATAGCGCGGTTTATTTTTCGGCATAAACGGCTCGACGGCGGAAATGATGCGGTACATATCCTCTTTCGGTTCGCCGACGGCAAGTCCGCCGATGGCGTATCCGTCGAGATCCAGCTCGGCGATCCGGCACATATTCTCGATGCGCAGCCGCTCATAGGTGCATCCCTGGTTGATCCCGAACAGCATCTGATCCGGGTTGATCGTGTCGTGCAGCGCGTTCAGGCGCGTCAACTCCTCCTTGCATCGGTAGAGCCAGCGCACGGTGCGTTCGCACGATTTCTGCGCGTAGTCCGGCGGCGCGGGGTTCTCGACGCATTCGTCGAACGCCATCGCGATCGTGGAGCCGAGATTGGACTGGATGCGCATACTTTCCTCCGGCCCCATGAAAATGTGCCGGCCGTCGACGTGCGAGTTGAAGTACACGCCTTCCTCCTTGATTTTGCGAAGCGAAGCCAGAGAGAAAACCTGAAAGCCGCCGCTGTCGGTCAGGATCGGACCGGCCCAGCCCGTAAACTTATGCAGGCCGCCCAGCTCGCGGATCAGTTCGTCGCCGGGCCTCACGTGCAGATGATACGTGTTGCAGAGCATCTGCTGGCAACCGATGGTTTGAAGATCGTCCGCGTCGAGCGCGCCTTTGATCGCGCCGCAGGTCGCGACGTTCTGGAACGCGGGCGTCTGCACGTTCCCGTGCGGCGTGATGAACTCGCCGCGACGGGCAGCGCCTTCGGTTTTTATAAGTCGAAACATAGGAACCTCCGAGCGGTCAAAGGATCAGCATCGCGTCGCCCAAAGAAAAGAATCTGTACTTTTCCTCCACGGCGACTTTGTAGGCGTGCATGGTGTTTTCGTGCCCGCAGAACGCGGAAACGAGCATGATCAGCGTGCTTTCCGGCAGATGGAAGTTTGTCAAAAGCCCGTCGATGCATTGGAATTCATATCCGGGATAGATAAATATATCGGTGTTGTCGCTGTGCGCGCAGACGGAACCGGTCTGTCGACAGACCGATTCGAGCGTGCGGCAGCAGGTCGTACCTACCGCGATCACGCGACCGCCGCACGCTTTCGTCTCGCGGATGATCTCGGCCGTTTCCTCCGGGATGCTGTAAAATTCCGTGTGCATATGATGCGCTTCGATGTCTTCGGTTTTGACGGGACGGAACGTGCCGAGCCCGACGTGCAGCGTCACGAATCCGACGCGCACGCCTTTTTGTCGGATGCGTTCGAGCAGCTCCGGCGTGAAGTGCAGACCGGCGGTCGGCGCGGCGGCCGAACCGAGCACATTGGCGTAAACGGTCTGATAGCGGTCTTTATCCTCCAGCTCGCGCGTAATATAGTGGGGCAGGGGAAGCTGGCCGACTTCATCCAGGACGGAAAAGAAGTTGCCTTCAAAGAAAAAACGTACGATTCGGTTGCCGTTGTCCAACACTTCCAGCACTTCCGCCGTGAGCTTGTCGCCGAACGAGAACCGCGCGCCGCTCCTGGCTTTTTTGCCGGGACCGGCCAAAGCCTCCCATGTGTCGGCGGTGAGCTGCTTGAGAAGCAGGAATTCGACCTTTGCGAGCGTTCCTTCCCGAATGCCGTAAAGCCGCGCGGGAAGCACCTTCGTGTCGTTCAGGATCAGACAGTCGTCCGCCGTCAGATAATCCGGCACGTCGTGAAAGATCTTATGCTCCAGTCTGCCGGTTTGCCGATCCATCACCAAAAGACGGGAGCTGTCTCTGGGCGTCGCCGGCGTCTGTGCGATCAGCTCCTGCGGCAGGTCATAATAAAAGTCGCTTTTTTTCATAAAAACCCTCGATTTTTTTCCGGAAAAGGTTTGACAATCCTATATGGAATATGCTATCATAAGCAGTAAAGTTGTATTCCTTTAGAGCATGTCTTCGTCACTGTTTTCTATTATATTGGAAACCGGAAGAGAATACAAGAAGTTTTTCAAGTTTTTTCGCAATCTTCCCGGAAAGGATGAATAGAAGTATGAAAAAGTACAAAGTCGGTATCATCGGCGCGACCGGAATGGTCGGTCAGCGTTTTGCGACGCTGCTGGACGGACACCCCTGGTTTGACGTGACGGTCCTTGCGGCAAGCGCCCGCAGCGCCGGAAAAACATATCGTGAAGCTGTCGGCAAGCGTTGGTGTATGGACACGCCGATCCCCGAATCCATGGCGGACATTGTGATCCGCAGCGCTTCGGACGACATCGCGGAGATCGCCGCGGATGTGGATTTCGTGTTCTGCGCGGTCGATATGAAAAAGGACGAGATCAAGGCGCTGGAGGAAGCGTACGCCAAAGCCGAGTGCCCCGTGATCTCCAACAACAGCGCGAACCGTTTCACGCCGGACGTTCCCATGATCATCCCGGAGCTGAATACGGACCACGCGCAGATCATTCCCGCGCAGCGCAGACGCCTCGGCACAAAGCGCGGCTTTATCGCCGTCAAATCCAACTGCTCGCTGCAGAGCTATGTGCCCGCGCTGTATCCGCTGCATGAAAAATTCGGCGTCAAGGACGTGCTCGTCTGCACATATCAGGCAATATCCGGCGCCGGCAAGACGTTCGACACCTGGCCGGAAATGCTCGACAACGTGATCCCGTACATCGGCGGCGAGGAAGAAAAGAGCGAAAAAGAACCGCTGAAGATCTGGGGTAAGATCGAGGGCGACGTGATCGTACCCGCCGATTCCCCGAGCTTCACGGCGCAGTGCATCCGCGTTCCCGTTTCCAACGGACATATGGGCGCGGTGTTTGTGCGGTTTGAAAAGAAACCGACGATCGAAGAGATCAAAGCGATCTGGAAGGATTTCAAGGGCTATCCGCAGGAAGCGAAGCTCCCGCACGCCCCGGTGCATTTTCTCAACTATTTTGAAGAAGACAACCTCCCGCAGACCAAGCTGCAGCGTGAGCTGGAAGGCGGCATGGCGGTCTCCATCGGCAGACTGCGCGAGGATACGCAGTACGATTACAAATTTGTCTGTCTGTCGCACAACACGCTGCGCGGCGCGGCAGGCGGCGCGGTGCTGCTGGCAGAGCAGCTCTGCGCGCAGGGTTATCTTGACTAATCTAAAACAGAATTGGAGCGATCAGTTATGAAAAAGGTTCTGTTTACGGGAGCCGGAATTGCGATCATCACTCCCTTTGACGCGGACAATAAGGTCAATTTCAAAAAGCTCGGCGAGATCATCGACCATCAGATCGAGAACGGCACGGACGCGATCATCATCTGCGGCACGACCGGCGAGGGCGCAACGCTCGATCATGAGGAGCATACCGAAGCGATCCGTTTCACGGTCGAGCATACCGCCGGACGCGTACCGGTTATTGCCGGCACCGGCAGCAACGACACGAACTATGCCGTTATCCTGTCCAACGAGGCGGAGAAAGCGGGCGTCGACGGACTTCTGATGGTCACGCCGTACTATAACAAGACGTCGCAGAACGGTCTGATCCGGCACTATTCCTATATTGCCGAGCGCGTCAGCGCGCCGATCATCCTTTATAATGTGCCGTCCAGAACGGGCGTCAACATCCTGCCGGAAACGTACTATGAGCTGTCGAAGCTCGACCGCATCGTGGCGACCAAGGAAGCGAGCGGCGATATTTCGCAGATCGCTGCAACGATCGCGCTGTGCGGCGACGCGCTGACGGTCTATTCGGGCAACGACGACCAGGTCACAGCCATTATGTCGCTCGGCGGCAAGGGCGTGATCTCCGTGCTCTCGCACGTCGCGCCGCGCGTGGCGCACGATATGGCGGCGTCTTTCCTCGCGGGCGATCCCGCGCGCAGCGCAAAGCTGCAGCTTGAGTGGTTCGACGTATGCAAGGCGCTGTTCGCGGACGTCAATCCCATTCCGGTCAAGGAAGCGATGAACATGATGGGCTGGGACGTCGGCGAGTGCCGTCTGCCTCTGGCGCCGATGCCTGCGGCCAAGCGCGAGGTGCTTCGCGCCGCGCTGGGCAATCACGGCTTGATTTAACGCACAGTGTCATTCCGGCCGTATTCGGGATGACACTTTTTTCATTTCAAAACACAGGATGTGAGACTATGAAGATTTTGCTTTGCGGCGCTTTGGGGAAGATGGGCCGCACGCTCGCGCAGATCGTGTCCGAACGCGAGGACTGCGAGATCGTCGCCGGCGTGGACGTCCATGCGGGCGACGCAGCGTTTCCGCTGTACCTCTCTCCGGCACAGGTCAAAGAGGACGCGGACGTGCTGATCGACTTTTCGCACCCGTCGGCGCTGGGCGGCATTCTGGAATACGCGGCGGCGCGGAACATGCCGGTCGTTCTGGCGACGACTGGCTATGCGAGCGAGCAGATCACGCTGATCCGCAAGGCGGCCGAGCGTATCCCCGTATTCTTTACCGCCAACATGTCTCTCGGCGTCAATCTGCTTTCGGAGCTTGCCAAAACGGCGGCCAGGGTGCTGGGGACAAGCTATGACATTGAGATACTGGAAATGCATCACAACAGAAAGATCGACGCGCCGAGCGGCACCGCGCTGATGCTGGCCGACGAGATCGCGTCTGTCCTGCCGGAAGAGCCTGTATATGTGTTTGACCGCCATGCCGTGCGCGCGCGCCGCGGCAAGCGGGAGATCGGCATCCAGTCGATTCGCGGCGGCACGATCGTCGGCGAGCATGAGATCCTATTCTGCGGGACGGACGAGGTCGTCAAGCTCAGCCACAGCGCCGGGAGCAAGGCGGTCTTCGCGAGCGGCGCCGTGAACGCCGCGGCTTTCATGGTCGGCAAGCCCGCCGGCCTGTATTCCATGCACGATTTGGTAAAGGAGTGAGAACAATGTACGAAATTTCCGTCCGGGAGGATGTAACGCTCATTTCTCTGCATGATTCTCCGGCGCACATCGAACGCATCGCGTCCGTGTTCCAGAAGATCGCGGACGAGGGGATCAATGTGGACATGATCTCGCAGACGCCGCCGAACGGCCAGCATTCCGATCTGTCGTTCACGGTGGACGGCGAGGACTTCGGCGTGATATTGCGTGTATGCGCGGAGCTTCGGGAGACGAATCCGGAGCTGAAGATCAGCGTCAGCTCCGGCAACTGCAAGATCAGCGTGCTCGATCCGCAGATGAACGAAACGCCTGGCTATGCCGCAAAAGTGCTGTCCGCGGCGGCGCAGGCGCATTCCGACATCCGTATGGTCACCACGTCCGAATGCGACATCTCCATTCTTGTCGTACAGGCCGACCTTGACAGCACGGTGCAGATGATCCGCGCGGCGCTTTGATCGGATTGCATACTTCGTCCTTTTTCGCACATTCGGTATGGTATAGTGTGCGTGAGGGGAGGAATCTGTATGAACCCGATCGCGATCAACCGTATGCTGAAAACCGGTCAGCAGAAGTACAGCGTTCCCGCGCTGAATATCCTTTGCGGCAAGCGCATACGCCATTCGGACCTGAAGATGTCCGGCAATATGGAGGTGTTCCGCTGCCCGTACGCGAACCGCGTGTGTCACTATGCCACGGGGCTCAGTCTGCGCGGCTGGATACGACTGTGGTTTTGACGATGCCGGATCACATGGAAAATGAATATGAAAAACGAGCTTCTCTCCCATGTGATATGCTCCCTCTATGAGAGACAATGAAATAAAAAACATTGTCTACATAGGGGGAATATTTTATGTTAAAAAGAATACCAATAAGCACGGAAGAAAAGGTTCGAGTTACGAAAAGATGTATAGAAGGAAAGACAACTC
>JAFSYP010000062.1 GCA_017449935.1 Clostridia bacterium | reverse complement strand
CGGTACGGTCAGCACCAGTTCCGTGGCGTTGTGTTCGCCCGCCGTGCCGATGTACCGCGTTCCGTGTCCGACGCGCCGTTCGCCGGATAAATCGATTATCTCCTGCCGCATTCAATCGCCTCCTGTACGGCATAACAAAAGCAGCCGGTTTCCCGACTGCCGTATGTTGCTGTGTGGTTGTTTCGGTTATTCTTTTTCCGCGTGGAATTCAACGCCCGCGAAGTGGGCCGAGTCGATAATGTAATCGCCCTCTTTCCAGTTTTGCTCCGCGATGCGTTCCGCCGTTTCCGCGCTGTCCGCATCAATATCCACCGAAAACTTCAGTGTCTCGGTAATGGTCACGCGGTATGTTGACTGATCGCCACGTCCCTCGCAGTTTTCATCCGGCGGGGATTCGCCCGTGAGGATGTACCGCAGATACGCGTTCCGGTTTTCTTCGATAAACTTGTACAGTTCATAATATCCCCGGTTAAACGCAGCCTGCTGGACGCCGAATGTCAGCAGCATATTCACGGCTCTTGAAACCCGGATCTTTTCGATTTGCCGCTTGATCGTCTTAGTCATCTCCATCGGTACACACCATTTTCCCTTCCAGAAGAGCGATATATACGTTCATGTACCGCTCCTGCTCGTGTCCTTCGGTCGCGGCGACGGCTTCGAGAAAAGACGCCATTGCCTTTTTCCGGCTTTTCCATGTTTCGCGCTGTCCGTAACAGACGGTCACAATTTCCTGCCGGGTCTTTTTCGGAATGATCTCGACAATGTCTTCGCCGGGAATAAACGGCGCCACCCGTCCGTCTTCCCATTTCATGTGGACTTCGCCGGCGTCGTCGACATAATCGACCTCTCCGAGTGTTCCCTCCGCAATGGGCAGAACCGAGCTTTTCATGGCGATCATGCGGATCGTCGTGCCTTTCCGGTAACGTTTGCGCAGCGCCTCCACGTGCGCGGGTGTTGGGAATCCTTTCATTTCTGTTCTTTCCTTTCTGTTTGAAAAAGCACCTTAACGCTCCCGCCACGATCCTGCCTGCAACGGTAAGCTGCAAGCAGGATTCTTGTGTGGCGACAAAGAAGCGACGTGCATCTTTTTATTCTTCTTCGCCCGTGAAAATGAAGTGAACGTAACCTTTTCGGTTATCCTCGATATAGTTCACCAGATCGAAAAAGCCGCGCTCGTAGGCGATGCGCTGCACCGCGTTCACCGCCAGCATGTTCGTCGCGCCGGAATCGCGAATCCGCATGATCTGGTCGCGCACTTTCTCCGTCATGCCTGCCCGCCTCCGTTCGCTCTTTCGATGATCTCGACCGAATCCTCGCCGGGGATGAACGCCAGCGTCCGGCCGTTTTCCCATTTCATGTGGACGCTGCCCGCGTCATCGACGTAGGCGACGGTACCGACCGTGCTTTTCGGAATCGGGTTGTAGGGGTCCGTCATATGGATCATGCGGACCTTCGTGCCTACGGGGTACTGATTGCGGATCCTTTCGACCTGCGCGCGTGTGGGTAATCCTGTCATAAAAATCGTTCCTTTCTTTCCGGGGTCTGCCCCCTTGATCGTGTGTCATATTACCGTCTATTTCGGTAAATAGCCAGGCCTGTCGCGATAATATATGTACCAAACATTTCGGCGCCGTGTTGTGTAATTTGTCCATTCCGTCAGAACGGAAAAAGGGGTCCGAAGACCCCGCTTTCACGTCCAGCCGTACACCTGCGCGATCGCGTCGCCGAGCCGTCTCGTCAGGCGCGTGATGTCCCGGCGCGTCGCCGTGCCGTTGTAAATTTTCCACTCCAGATTTTCCATCTGCGCCGCCGTGACGCCTTCCTTGTACACGCGGTACAAATAGTAGTTGACGCCGTCGTGATGCGCCGCCCGGCAGCGGAGATCCCGCAGCTCGTCCACGTACCAGCGGCAGTCGTCCAAGTCCGACCGTAGGCAGTCCCGGATGTTCCCGCTGCGGATCACGCCGTACCCGCTGTACCGTCCGTCCCAGCGTCTGATGTCCGCGATCAGCAGGATCGGCATGCCGAGCGCGACGTTCAGGTTCGCCCGCTCGTCCTCAAGGTAATCGGCGTTGATGTCGAGCATGCGCTCATACCGTTCGTCCTCGGTCATGTCGGGATATTCCGCGGCGAGATTGTCCTGCCAATCGGCGTAATCCGGCTGGCTGTCCCAAATGGTGTGCTCCTTGAATTTTGTCATATCAATCATCCTTTCCGGCGGGTCGACCGCCCCTTGATCGTGTGTCATATTACCGTCAAATCCCTTACATATCAACGGTGTATATGTACCGATCTTTCAGGACGATTTTTGTGTATATTACCCCGCGCGCGTGTCGCGCCGACATTTGCCCTGTGTCGCGTTTTGCCGCCGGAGGGCAAACGATGCGCATTCCGCTTCAAAGCGCAACACAGGAAAAACGTGCGGGCAGAACGGCGGAGAGAGCGTACCGTCCTGCCCGAAAATCGTATTCAGTTTTCCGGCAGCGGCGCGTCGTCATCCATCGCGTAGTCCTCTTCGGCGTCGCCGCGGTCGCGGATGTCCGTGATCAGTCCGTCCATGCGCGACTCGCAGATAATGCTGTCCAGATCGTTTATGTTCTGCCACGCGTCGCTGACGACAGCCAGCGGATTGCGGAAGCGCACCAGCCAGCTCGCATCGTCTTCGGTAACGCCCCGGCGCGTAAGGACCCGGTAAACCACGGTCACCGCGTGTATCTCGTCAATCTCATCCAGAATCTGCTCCGGCGCCATTTGCGACCATTTGCGTCTGCGTTGCTGATAGCAGTGCTCGATTTTCTGCATGAGTCGGTCTTGATCGCTTTCCGTTTGGAAGTAGGCGTCGAGAAAATCGAGTCCGCACTCGCGGATCTCCGCGTTGGTCATGCCGATCGTGCCGTGAAGCACGTTGTAAAGCTCTTCGTCCTGGTCGATGAGCTCAGCCAGATAACCGAGCATTTCGTCCAGCAGTTTTTGTCTGCGTATCGCCGTCATACGCGCACCTCCTCTTCCGGGTCGTATCTGCGGATCACATATTGCCTGCCGAACCGCATGACTTCTTCCGGCAGCAAAAACCGTTTCAGGTATTTCTGCGCTGTCGCGTCGTCGAGGCTTGCGAAGTCTTCCTCGTCGGTGCCGCACACGAAAAACGTGCCCGCGATGATATCCGTCACTCTGCCGTCGTCGTCGACCAGCGCCCGGTTCAGCGGCAAGTTGTCGATTTTTCCGTTCTCGTTGCAGACCAGGCAAGTGCCCTGATCGTCCAGCGCGATGGCTTCGATGTAACCGCCGACCGTCTGCTGCATACCTTCGAGCGAACCGTCGATCATTTTGATGACCGCTTTCTCGTTCGGTTCGACCAGCACCACACGCATGACCTTATTCATCGTCCGCACCGTCCTTTCGACCGTCCCTCCATGCGGAGCTGCCGGACAGGTTCTTGAGAAGGATCTTGCGCTGCGCTTTGCTGTCGTTTCCGACCATGCCGAGCCGAAGCAGGAAACAGCGGAACGCGTACTTTTCGTTCGGCACTTCCGTTTCTCTGCGGTTGACACGGTGCAGCGTCATGGCAAGGCTTCGGATTCCGCAGAGCAGCGCCATGTACGCCTGCCGCTCTTCCGGGGTCGAGTCTGTGCTGAACCAGTCAAAGCACAGTTTGCCGTCTTCCAGCGTGATCGGCAGCTCGTCGGCGCCGACAGCCTTTTTGATCAGCGTCTGCTTGCTCTCGACCAGGTCGAAAACGTTCTGGATCTGCCGTTCGTTCATGTCGTGCGCGGGCAGGCAGATCGAAATGCGCACGGCGTCTTCGGCTTCTTCGCTGTCGGTTTCCGTGGGTTCGGTCACGCCGCCGAGCCCTTCAAGGAAGGTCAGCAGTTCGCTGTCTTCGCCCTCTGTCTCGACCGTGCCGTCTTTCAGCACCTTGCAGCGTCCCGCCGCATACGCGAATGACGGGGCACCGAGGTACTGCGTCTGGCAGCCTTCGTATTCGGCTATGTGCGAAGCCAGCTTTTTGCGTTCCGCACCCGCGGCGTTAAAATGGATTGTCATGGGTATGTGCCTCCTTTTGTTTTTTTGGTGAGCACATGTTACCGTCAGGTGTGCCGAATAGCAAGACGGCAGATCACACAAAGATGTGCGCGTCGTTTTGTCGATAATGTAAAACGCCGACAAAAAAACCGGAGCGTCTGCCCCGGCGCGTAGTTATTCGTTTTATGCCTGCGCAAAGCACCATTCAATCGCATGCCCGCTGTCTGGAAATGTTTCATCAGCAACCGTCTCTAATGAAAGCCGCTGCTCATGATCCTGCCCGTTCGGTTTCGGTTCGCCCACGAACCTATATACATACGCGCAGAATCCGCCTTCCGGAATGACGTCGGAAACAAACACGCGGTCTCCGTACCGCATCACGACGCCGTTTACCGGCGATACGTGCTTTCGCAGCATGTCTATCGTGGTGTATCCTCGGTCAACCTGTCCGAGATCGTATGCTTCCTTGAGCATATCCTTCAACGCCCAGACCGACGTTTCAAAAAAGTCTTTGCTGTCGCTGTACCGCTGTTCGAGACTGCCGCGTCCCTCCAATTGCGGTACGTGCCTTTCGGCAATTGCCGTCAGCTTTCTGTCCAGCGTTGTCTGCAGTACGAGCTTAAACATAAAATCCATTGTGTAATCCTCCTTTGTTTTGGTGAGCACATATTAGCGTCATGTGTGCCGAATAGCAAGTCGGAAGATCACACAAAGATTAACCCGGCGTGTTGTGTATCATGTAGAAAACACATATAACACAACTTCGCCGGGCATACCATCGAGGCTCCAGTATCAGTGCGGTCTGAAGATTTATCTCCCTGTCGGCTTCAGAACACGGCAGGGTTTTCCCGTTTCTCTGCACTTGCGGATCACATACGCCGTTCCGCGGCTTTCGCCGTCCCAGAACGCCAGCACCGTGTCCGCGTATTCGATGATCGTATCGTTCCGCTTGAGCGGCGCGGTTCGACCGTATTTATCGTACTCCGGCAGAAACTCCGTCAGCTTCAGACCGTGCGCGTTCGCGTATTCCCGCGCACAGGTGTCGATACCTCTCGCACCGCCGGACACGATCTCCATCGTTCCCTCCGGCAGATACTTTCCCAGGTCGTTGATCACCGTCAGTCCGCGCGATCCGATCACCGCAACTTTCATTCCCATCGCTCCTTCACAAAAACCGGAGTTATATTAACTCCGTAACAACTCTGTTTCTGCATTTTACCACAAAATAAAGTTAAAATAAAGTCATATTAACTTTACGGTGGTGGAGCATATGAAAAACGAGAAGCACTTCGGTCTTCGGATCGACGAAGAAACCTTGAAAAAGCTGCATTCCGTGTGCGAATACGAGGGGCGTTCAGTCAACGCACAGATCTTATTCCTGATACGGCAGTGTATAGCGAAGTTTGAAAAAGAAAACGGAAAAATCAAAACAGAAGATTAACCACTCACGACGTTGCTTCGGCGGCGTCTTTTTCATTTGCCCAAACAATACCGGCGAGGACAAAATATACCACCGGAAGCGCGACGCCGTTGCCCCAAAGCCTATATTCTGCCGAATCGGTGTGCGGATCGCGCAGCCACTTGACGATCTGTTTGTCTGTTTTCGGCTTGGCGGCTTTGCCCGTGATGCGGTCGTGCGTCAGAAACACATCCCGCCAGAACGAGATCTCTTCCTCGGTCGGGTTTTCTGTGCCGAGATCGGCGCACCACCAGTCCGGAAATCCCTGCAGGCGGGCGCACTCGGTCGGCGTCAGTCGGCGCACGGTGTATTCCGGTTCCGGCTGCGCCACTGCGCCCGGACCTTTGGCGACCAGCGTCGGCTGCGTTTCTTCCGCGACGCACGGGTTGAACTTGGCGTTTTTGCCCTGATTGAACGCGTCGCGTCCGATGCCGTATGTCGGCTCCGTCACACAGGTCGGATCCTTGTAGTCACGCGCCAGCAGCGTCGGACTGGTGTCTTTATCGACCAGTGTGAAGCTGCCCGTCGTCATAGCGAACACGGCATGACGGTCGGTTGTGTTCAGCGTAAAAGACACGTCCTCGTTCACGCCGCTGCCCTGCGGACCGTTGCAGTCCTGTCTGCCGATCATCGAACCTTGGATACATACGGCTGGCTCAGGCTCCGCGACGAACGTCTGCTGTTTTGCACCGGGTGCAGCTGTCAGCGCGGCGGAGTTTTCTCCGAGATCCCGCACCTCATTGCGTTCATTCTGCGTGAATGCGACGACCGCGATGCCACCCTGACTCTTATCCGGCGACTGGTTGCTCGTGTCGAGCGTCCGCGCGGTGTCAGCTTCATAGAACCCGGCGTCCGGGTTGCCGGACTTCATGCCCTCGGAGTTGTACGCGCCGATGCCGTAAGGCTGCACGACGTACATATCGTTCTGCGCTTCCTGCGTGCCGTTTTTCTCATAGCCGCTGGCGAGCAGAGCGCCGGTCGTTTCCTGTACCGGCTCGAACAGCGTCTGATCGTTGTTGCACGCCAGCGTCGCGGAGCAGTCTTCCTGCAACAGAGGTCCTTTTTTATGTAAAGCTTCACATAAAAAGGGTAATGATGACTCTTTAGATATGGAAAGTTTTTCTTGAGAGTCTTCAAGATTCTTTGTAAATTTCATTATTTCTACTTTCCTTTCGCAAAAAAACTTTCCATAATATTAGTTGACTTTT
>JAFSYP010000061.1 GCA_017449935.1 Clostridia bacterium | reverse complement strand
GTTTGAAAAGGTCACGCTCGACACGCTGTTCGATTCTTTGCAGGCGGGCGAGCTGAAGGAGCTGAACATCATCGTCAAGGCGGACGTGCAGGGCTCCGCCGAGGCGGTCAAGCAGAGCCTCGAAAAGCTCTCCAACGAAGAAGTGCGCGTGCGCATCATCCATACCGGCGTCGGCGCGGTCAACGAGTCCGACGTCATGCTCGCCAACGCGTCCAACGCCATCATCGTCGGCTTCAACGTGCGTCCCGATCCCGTCGCCGCGCTCAACGCGGAAAAGGAAGGCGTGGAAATGCGCATGTACCGCATCATCTACGACTGCATCGAGGAGATCGAGGCCGCCATCAAGGGTATGCTCGCGCCGAAGTTCCGCGAGGTCGAGCTTGGCCGCGCGGAGATCCGCCAGGTCGTGCATATCTCCTCCGTCGGCAACATCGCCGGCTGCTACGTGCAGAGCGGCAGGATCACCCGCAACAGCAAGATCCGTCTCGTGCGCGACGGCATCGTCATCACCGAGGACGAGATCGCTTCCCTGCGCCGCTTCAAGGACGACGTGAAGGAAGTCAAGGAAGGCTACGAATGCGGCATCGGCCTGAACAAATACAACGACATCAAGGAAGGCGACATCTTCGAGGCATACGTCATCGAAGAGTACCGCGACTGAACAGAGGGTTAAACTATGGCCGGACACAGAACAGACCGCGTTGCCGAGGACATCAAACGCGAGATCATGGCGATCGTGCGCGAGCTGAAGGACCCGCGCGTGCAGAACAGTCTGCTGACCGTTTCCCGCGTGGAGGTCAGCTCCGACGCCTCCTTCGCCAAGATCTTCGTCAGCGCGATGGAGGGCATCGACGCCGCAAAGACCGCCGTCAAGGCGCTGACCGGCGCGAGGGGCTACATCCGGCGCGAGGTCGGACAGAATCTGCACCTGCGCAAAACGCCGGAGCTAAAATTCGTCGCCGACGATTCCATCGCCCACGGCATGAGCATCGTCAAGCTGATGAACGATCTGCATACAGAAAACGCGGAATAAAGGTGAATTAGGATGAAGATCACTCCCGAACAAACTGCCGCGCTGCTGCGCGAAAAAGACAATATCCTGATCCTCTGCCACGCGCATCCCGACGGCGATACGCTCGGCTGCGGCTACGCGCTGTGCCGCGCGCTGCTGTCTTTGGAAAAGCGGGCGGCCGTCCTGTGCGAGGACGAGCTGCCGCGCGCACTTGCCTTTCTCTCCGAGGGGATGCCGAAGCCGGACTTTGAACCGGAATTCGTCGTCGCGGTGGACGTCGCCACGATCAAGCTGCTGGGCGACTGCGTGGGCGAGCGGTTCGGCACGCGCGTCGATCTTTGCATCGACCACCACTACACAAACAGCCTGTTTGCCGAAAACGTGCTGCTCGACGATACGGCTGCCGCCGCGAGCGAGATCATTTTTCAGCTCTTGCAGATCATGCACATCGAGATTACGCCGATCATCGCCGAGTGTCTGTACGTCGGCGTGTCGACCGATACGGGCTGCTTCCGCTATTCCAACGTCACGTCCCGCACGCTGCGCACCGCGGCCGATCTGATGGATCTCGGCGCGGACTGCGCGCGCATCAACCGGGAAATCTTTGAAACAAAAAGCCGTTCGTTCGCCATGCTTGAACGCATGGCGCTGAACAGCGCGCAGACGTATTTCGACGGCCTGCTCGCGACCGTGACCGTGACGCAGCAGATGTTCCGCGAGAGCGGCGCGAGCGAGGACGAATTCGACAGGATCGCCGCCATCCCCCGCCAGATCGAGGGCGTGCTGGTCGGCGCGGCCATCCGCGAGCTCAAGAGCGGCGCGTACAAGGTTTCGGTGCGCACCAATCCGCCCATGAACGCCGCGGACATCTGCGCGCGCATGAACGGCGGCGGCCACCCGGCGGCTGCGGGCTGCACGCTCGAAGGCTCGCCGGAGGAGAACGTCAAAACCCTGCTTTTGGTGGTGGAAGACGCGCTGCGCAAAGCGGGAAAAATGTAAAATAAAAAGCGCTGCCGAAGGTCTCTTTGGCAGTCTTTTGGTTTATACGTATTGCGAGCGCCTGCTTGCGTAAAGGATAGGATACAACCAACATGAATCATTCTGACACTATCGCCGCCGTCGCGACGGCGCAGGCCGCCGGCGGCATCGGCGTCGTCCGCATTTCGGGCGCCGAAGCGCCCGCGATCGCGCAGCGCATCTTCGTGCCCGTCAGCGGCGCGGACCTGACGCGCTCGAAGGGCTACCGCGCCTATTTCGGCCGTGTGACGGACGCGGGCGAGGACGTCGACGAGGCGGTCTGCCTCATTTTCCGCGCCCCGCACAGCTACACGGGCGAGGACGTGGCGGAGATCTCCTGCCACGGCGGACTGTACATCACCCGCCGCGTATTGCAATCGGCGCTCGCCGCGGGCGCGCGTCCCGCCGAAGCCGGCGAATTTACCAAGCGCGCGTTTCTCAACGGCAAGCTCGATCTCTCCGCGGCGGAGGCCGTCATGGGCATCGTGTCCGCGCAGGGCGAGCAGGCCGCCAAAGCCGCGCTGAACGCGCTCGACGGCGCGCTCGCACGCAAAATACATGCCGTCGCAGACGACGTGATCGCCGCGACCGCCGCCCTCGCCGCATGGGTCGACTATCCGGACGAGGACGTCGAGCAGGTGCATCCGGAGAAACTGCGCGAAACGTTCTGCCGATCGCGCGACGCGCTGCGCGCGCTGCTGTCGCGTTTCGAGACGGGACAGGCCGTGACCGAGGGCGTCGATACCGTGATCGTCGGACGGCCGAACGTGGGGAAATCCACGCTGATGAATCTTTTGGCCGGCACGGAAAAATCCATCGTCACGCATATCCCCGGCACCACGCGCGACGTTGTGGAGCAGACGGTGCGTCTTCATGATTTAGTGCTGCATCTGTCCGACACCGCCGGTCTGCGCGAGACGGACAACCCGGTCGAAAGGATCGGCGTGGAACGCGCCCGGCAGAAGATGGAGCGCGCCGTGCTCACGCTCTGCGTGTTCGACGGCTCCGAGCCGCTGACCGCGGAGGATATGCGCCTGCTGCGTCAGTGCGCCGACAGGCTGTGCGTTGCCGTGCTCAACAAGGCCGACCGGGGCGACGCCGTGTCGGCGGACGAGATCCGGCAGTTTATCCCGAACGTCGTGCGCATGAGCGCGAAAAACGCGGACGGCTGCGACGAGCTGTGCGCCGTCGTCACGAAGCTGCTCGGCACGGACGCTTTCGATCCGTCGGCCGCGATGCTCGCAAACGAACGGCAAAAGGACTGCTGCGTGCGCGCGGAACGGTTTCTGACCGAGGCCGTCGACGCCATCGACAGCGGCATGACGCTCGACGCCGTCAACGTGTGTGCGGACAGCTGCATCGAAGCGCTGCTGGAGCTGACCGGAGAAAGGGCGTCCGACGCGGTCGTGCGCGAGGTCTTCTCACGCTTCTGCGTCGGAAAATAACAGAAAGGCGGGATCGCATGGAACACCTGGAACAAACCGTACAAAACGAACAGGATATTGAGATGCTCTACAACCTCTCCGAGCTGTACAAGGTCTTCGGCGACAGTACGCGCATCCGCATCCTGTATGAGCTGCTGCGGTGCGAGGAGCTGTGCGTTTTCCATCTGGCGGAGCGGCTGTCCATGGGACAGAGCGCCATCTCCCACCAGCTGCGCATCCTGCGCGGCGCCGGTCTGGTGCGTCCGCGCCGGGAGGGCAAGACCGTCTTTTATTCGCTCGACGACGACCATGTCCGCGAGATCATCCGCGCGGGGATGGATCATTTATCGCATGGGTGATCCTAAAAAACATTACGCGGGTCCGCATCGGCGGGCCCGCGCTTTTGTTTATATCGGGTTTATGCAAAATATCTGACGGCGCTGCGGAACAGTCCGGGATCGTAATTGCCCGGCACGTTCTGGTACAGGCCGTCCTCGTACCGTTCGGTGTGCCCCATCTTGCCGAGAACGCGGCCGTCCGGCGACGTGATGCCTTCGATCGCGCAGACGGAACCGTTCGGGTTGAAGCGCACGTCCATCGTCGCGCTGCCGTTGAGATCGACGTACTGCGTGGCGATCTGTCCGTTCGCGGACAGCTGTTCGAGCATCGCGTCGGACACGATGAATTTGCCCTCGCCGTGGGAGATCGGCACGTTGTACACCTCGCCCGGCTGCGTTTCCATCAGCCACGGCGACTTGTTGGACGCGATGCGCGTCTGCACCACGCGCGACTGGTGGCGGCCGATGTCGTTGTAGGTCAGCGTCGGGCAGCTCTCGTCCGTGTCGATGATCTTTCCGAACGGCACCAGACCGAGCTTGACCAGCGCCTGGAAGCCGTTGCAGATGCCGCACATCAGACCGTCGCGCGCTTCGAGCAGCCGCGTCACGCCCTCCTTGATGCGCGCGTTGCGGAAGAACGCCGTGATGAACTTGCCGGAGCCGTCCGGCTCGTCGCCGCCGGAGAACCCGCCGGGGATGAAGACGATCTGCGCCCCATCGAGCATTTCGGCAAAGCGCTCGACCGACTGCGTGATACCCGCCGAGGTCAGGTTGTTGATGACGAAGATCTCCGGCTTCGCGCCTGCCGCGGCAAGCGCCTTCGCCGTGTCGAACTCGCAGTTGGTGCCGGGGAAAACGGGGATCAGCACGCGCGGCTGCGCAATATGCAGCGCGGGCGAAACGCGGCTGTCCGCCGTGTAGGTAATGTCGCGGACGCTTTTACATTTGACGTCCGTTTCGCACGGAAAGACCGGTTCGAGCTTCTGCTCGTACGCGCGCTGCAGCGCGTCGAGCGCGAGCGCTTCGCCGCCGTAGGAAATGCAGCCGTCGTCTGTCGTGCGGCCGATCGGCGTACCGATCTCTTCGTCCGTTTCCAGAAGGAACGCGCCGTAGCGGTAGCCGAAAATGTCCCGCATCGAAAGCCCCGCGTCAAACGCGAAGCCGACGCCGTTGCCGATGGCGGACTTGAGCACGGCCTCCGCGATACCGCCGAACGTCGGCGTATAGGCGGCGTACACCTTGCCCGCGCGCATGAGCGCCGTCACGCGCTCGTACAGCGAGAGCAGAGACTCCGTCTTCGGCAGACCGTTTTCGTCCGTCTCGGGTGCGAGCAGACAGACGCGGTGTCCCGCGGCCTTGAATTCCGGCGTGACCACGTCGCGCACGTCGCCCGTCGTCACCGCGAACGACACCAGCGTGGGCGGGACGTCGATCTGCTCGAACGTACCGCTCATGGAGTCCTTGCCGCCGATCGCCGCGATCCCGAGATGCATCTGCGCCTCGAACGCGCCCAGCAGCGCCGAAAGCGGTTTGCCCCAGCGTTTGCCGTCGCGCATCGGCTTTTCAAAGTATTCCTGGAACGTCAGGTACACGTCCTCGAACTTCGCGCCCGCGGCGATCAGCTTGCTGACCGATTCGATCACGGCGAGATACGCGCCGTGGTACGGGCTTTTTTCGGAAATATAAGGATTGAAGCCCCACGCCATATAGGAGACGGTATTCGTTTTGCCCTGCTCCGCGGATACCTTATGCACCATCGCCTGGATGGGCGTCTGCTGGTATTTGCCGCCGAACGGCATGAGGACGGTGCCTCTGCCGATCGTGGAATCGAACCGCTCGGACAGTCCGCGCTTGGAGCAGACGTTGAGATCCGAAGCGAGCGACCGCAGCTCGGAAGCGAAGTCCGTGCCGACCGCCTTGTCAAAGGGCAGCGGATCGGACGGGGTGATGTCGATATGCTTTTCCGCGCCGTTGGAATTCAAAAACTCGCGCGAAATATCCACGACCTTGACGCCGTTCCACGTCATCACAAGACGCGGCTCGGCCTGCACGGTCGCGACGACCGTCGATTCGAGGTTCTCCGACTCGGCGATCTGCTGAAAGCGCGCCGCGTCCTCCGGCGCGACGACGACGGCCATGCGCTCCTGCGATTCGCTGATCGCAAGCTCCGTGCCGTCCAGACCGTCGTATTTCTTCGGCACAGCGTTCAGGTCGATCAGAAGACCGTCCGCCAGCTCGCCGATGGCGACGGAAACGCCGCCCGCGCCGAAATCGTTGCAGCGCTTGATAAGGCGCGACGCCTCGCCGTTGCGGAACAGGCGCTGGAGCTTGCGCTCCTCGGGCGCGTTGCCCTTCTGTACCTCGGCGCCGCAGGTCGTCAGGGAAGACAATGTATGCGATTTGGATGAGCCGGTCGCGCCGCCGCAGCCGTCGCGTCCGGTCCGGCCGCCCAGCAGGATCACCACGTCGCCGGGCTCGGGGCGCTCACGGCGCACGTTGCGCTCCGGC
>JAFSYP010000060.1 GCA_017449935.1 Clostridia bacterium | reverse complement strand
TGCAGGGCAAAAAGCCGAAGACGATCCTGCAGCGCTTTTTGTCGCAGTTTGCCGATTTCATGATCCTCATTCTGCTTGCCGCGGCGGCGGTGTCGTTCGTCACGGCTCGGTTGAGCGGCGAAAACAGCTTCACAGACTGCGCCGTCATCCTCGGGATCGTCGTGCTCAACGCCGTGATCGGCACGGTCCAGGAGACGCGCGCGCAGAAAGCGCTCGATGCGCTGAAAAAACTGTCCGCGCCGCATGCGACCGTGCTGCGGAACGGTCGGGAAACGCGGGTCGACGCGTCGGACGTCGTGCCGGGCGATATTCTGCTGCTCGCGGCAGGCGACCGCGTACCTGCCGACGCGCGGCTTCTGACGGCGGTCGGACTGACGACGCAGGAAAGCGCGCTGACCGGCGAATCCATGCCCTGCGAGAAGGACGCGGACGCGGTGAGCGGCACGGACTGTGCACTTGCCGATCAGAAAAACATGCTGTTCTCCTCCACGGTCGTGCTGACCGGTCACGGATCGGCAGTCGTCTGTGAAACGGGTATGCGCACCCAAATCGGCCGGATCGCCGACATGCTCGGCACGCAGGATGCGCCGAAAACGCCGCTGCAGATAAAGCTCGCAAAAGTCGGCCGCGTGCTGGGGATCGGCGCGCTGGCGATCTGCGCGCTGATTTTTCTGCTGGGGCTTTGGCACAACGTCCCGCCGCTCGACAGCTTCCTGCTGTCGATTTCTCTGGCGGTCGCGGCGATTCCGGAGGGGCTGCCCGCAATCGTCACGGTGGTGCTGTCGCTCGGCGTGCAGCGCATGGCGAAGCGCGGCGCAATCCTGACGCATCTGCCGGCGGTTGAGACGCTCGGCGCGGCGACGGTGATCTGCTCGGACAAAACGGGGACGCTCACGCAGAACCGCATGACCGTGACGGAAGTTTACCCGCCGCATCAGAGCGCGCAGACGCTGCGGTATGCGGCGCTGTGCAGCAACGCGGCCGTTTCGGATGAACGCACCGTATCGGGCGAGCCGACGGAGAACGCGCTCGTGCGCGCCGCGGCACAGCAGGAGGACGTCGCCGCGCTGCGCAGAGCGTACCCGCGGCTGGCGGAGGAACCGTTCGACTCTGCCCGCAAGCGTATGTCCACGCTGCATAAAACGCCGGAAGGCTTTTTACAGATCACAAAGGGCGCGCCCGATCTGCTTTTGGAGAAATGCAACCGGATGCGCGTCGAAAACAGCGACGTCGAAATGACGGCGCAGCAGCGCGCACAGCTCACGGCGCAGAACCGGACGATGGCGCAGAAGGCGCTGCGCGTCCTGGCGGTGGCGTACCGGCGCGCGGAATCGGCGGAGATACGGGAAGACGGCATGACCTTTCTCGGATTTGTCGGCATGACCGATCCGCCGCGTCCGGAAACGGCCGGCGCGGTGGAACAATGCAGACAGGCGGGGATCACGCCCGTAATGATCACGGGCGACCATGCGCTGACGGCGAAGGCGATCGCTGCGCAGGTCGGGATCTGTGCGCCGGACGATCCGGTGCTGACCGGCGCGCAGCTCGGCGCGATGTCGGACGCGGAGCTTCTGCAAAAAACTCGGCTCTGCCGCGTGTTTGCGCGCGTCACACCGGAGGACAAGGTGCGGATCGTCCGCGCTTTTCGCGTGCAGGGCGAGGTCGTCGCCATGACCGGCGACGGCGTGAACGACGCGCCTGCGCTCAAATACGCCGACATCGGCTGCGCCATGGGGCAGAGCGGGACGGACGTGGCCAAGGGCGCGGCGGACATGATCCTGACGGACGACAATTTCGCCACCATCGTCCGCGCCGTCGCGGAGGGACGCGGGATCTATGACAACGTGCGCAAGGCCGTGCATTTCCTGCTGTCGAGCAACGTGGGCGAGATCCTCGTCGTGTTCACGGCGTCCGTGCTGCGCTTGCCGGCGCCGCTGCTGCCGATCCAGCTGCTGTGGGTGAATCTCGTCACGGATTCTCTGCCGGCGCTCGCGCTCGGCACGGAGCCGAAGGACGCGGACGTCATGCGCCGTCCGCCGATCCCCGCGGACGAGAGCTTCTTTGCCGGCGGGCTCGGCTTCGATATCGCGCTGGAGGGGATGCTGGTCGGCGCGATGACGCTGCTGGCGTTCGTGCAGGGCAATCACCTGGGCGGTACAGCGCTTGGACGGACGATGGCGTTTACGGTGCTCAGCTTCGGCGAGATCGGGTACGCCGTGTCCATGCGCTCTCCGAAAAGCGTGTGGCGCGCCGGACTGCTGCGGAACAAAAAAATGGTGTGGGCGGTGATCGTCTGCACGCTGCTGCAAGCATCTGTGCTGACGCTGCCCACACTTTCGGGATTGTTTCAGACCGTCCCGCTCGGGGGACGGGGATTATTCTGGACGCTGTTGTTTTCCGTTTTGCCGTTTGCCGTTCTGGAGGCGGAGAAGCTGCTGCGGCGCAACGGGTCGGACCGCCGGTTACGCGGCTTCGTCGGTCGTCTCCCCGGTCGCCGATTCCGAAACGGTCTGCGTCTGCGTTTCCGTCGTTTCGGAGATCAAGGGGGCCGTTTCCCGCGGCGCGGTCGTCTGCGGCGCGGTCGGCGCGCGCACGCCGCCGGCCGTATCGACGGCTTCGGAGCTTTGCAGTGAGCCGATGTGATAGCCGTCGGCGTCTTCACGCAGCGTGATCTTCATATACTTGGCCGGTTCCGGCGCGGTGTAGTTGCCGCGCTTGATCTGCGCCCATTCGGAGCCGATGATGTAGCCCACGGTAAGCGTAATGGAGGAGCCGGTTTTTTTCGTGTTGAAGACCTTCGGCGTGTACAGCGGGTCGACGCTCGTGATGGGGATGATGTACGACTGGCGTTCGGAATTATACAGGACGTTGTAGAACGAATCGGAGACGTTCTGGTGCTGCATTGCCACCTCGGTGCCGAACAGCCGCTTGAAGTATGCCTCGACGTCGGCCTGCGGTACCACCAGACCTGTGACCTCGCCCTCAAAGACCTCGTATGTATTCATTTTGTCGCTTTCATAGATCAGCGCGCTGATCGCCGCGTCCAGAAGATCGGTCGGCTGCGCGCCGCTGATGTCGTCGAACGGCGCCGGGTCGACGACGACGAAGGGCTTGAGAAATTCCTCATACTCCGAGGACTTCGTACTGCCCTCGCGCAGCGCCGTTATCTTGTCCGCGGCCAGACGTCCCGCCTCGTAAATGCCGAAGCCGGCGAACAGCAGCAGGACAAAGCCCAGGAAAAATGAGCCGACGCGCCGTTTTTTGTGTGATCTGTTTTTCTTTGCCATAGCGTCCTCCTTAGCGGATCTGTCCGCTGCCGAGAATGATGTATTTTTCCGCCGTCAGGTTCGCGAGTCCCAGCGGGCCGCGGGCGTGCAGCTTCTGGGTGGAGATGCCGATCTCCGCGCCGAAGCCGAATTCGCCGCCGTCGGTGAAGCGGGTGGAGGCGTTGACGTAGACCGCCGCCGCATCCACGCGTGCCAGGAACGTCTGCGCCGCGGCATAATTTTCCGTCACGATGCATTCGCTGTGGCCGGTGCCGTTCTGCGCGATATGGCGCACGGCTTCGTCGAGCGAATCGACGACCTTGACGGAAATGATGTAGTCGAGAAATTCCTTTGCGTAGTCCTCCACTGTGGCGGGAACGGCGTCCGGCACGAGCCGGCAGACCGTTTCGTCGCCGCGGATCTCCACGTTCGCCTCGCGCAGACGCCCGCACAGCAGCGGCACAGCCTGATCGGCGACGGCGCGGTGGATCAGCAGGCTTTCGCACGCGTTGCACACCGAGGGACGCGAGACCTTCGCGTTGTAGACGATGTTCGCCGCCATGTCGAGATCGGCGTCCTTGTCGACGTATACGTGACAGTTGCCCGTGCCCGTTTCGATCACGGGGACCGTGGCGTTCTCCACGGCCGCGCGGATCAGTCCCGCGCCGCCGCGCGGGATCAGCACGTCGACGTAGCCGTTCAGCGTCATGAGCGCTCTCGCGCTTTCGCGGCTCGTGTCCTGCACGAGCTGGATGCAGTCGCGCGGCAGTCCGGCCGCTGCGATCGCTTCGCGCATACAGTCGGCGACCGCCGCGTTCGAGCGGATGGCTTCCTTGCCGCCGCGCAGGATCACGGCATTGCCCGCCTTCAGACACAGCGCAGCCGCGTCCGCGGTCACATTGGGACGCGCCTCATAGATGACGGCGATCACGCCCAGCGGGACGCTGATCTTGCGGATCTGCAGGCCGTTCGGCCGCGTTTCGCCCCACAGCACCCGGCCTACGGGGTCCGCGGAAGCGGCGACGTCGCGCATACCCTGCGCCATGCCAGCGATCCGTTTTTCATCCAGGCGCAGCCGGTCGAGCAGCGCCTCGCTCATGCCGGACTGCCTGCCGTTTTCCAGATCGAGCGCGTTCGCTTCGAGGATGTCGGCGGTCTGCGAAAGGAGCGCATCCGCCGCCGCCAGCAGCGCCGCGTCCTTCAGCGCGCGCGGCGCGCACGACAGAACGCCTGCCGCCGCCTTAGCCTGTTTTCCCAGTTGTTCCAGCATGTTTTATTCTCCTTGTCTTTTGAAGTGTGTGCCGACCTGCCGGCCGTCCAGAAGACGGTAAATATCTTCGGGGTTGGAGCCGTTCATGATGACCGTGTCGATCCCGGCTTCCGTAGCGCTTTTCGCCGCGCCGAGCTTCGTCGCCATGCCGCCCGTGCCCAGATGCGAAACGCTCGGGCCGGCCATGTGCAGCAGCGTGTCGTCGATCTTGTCCACCAGAGGGATCAGCACGGCATTCTCGTCCTCGGCGGGATTGGCGGAAAAGAAGCCGTCGATATCCGAGAGGATGATGAGCGTATCCGCGCCGATCAGCCGCGCGACCTGCGCGGAAAGGTTATCGTTGTCGCCGTAGACGATCTCCTCCACGGCGACGCTGTCGTTTTCGTTGATGACGGGGATCGCGCCGTATTCAAACAGCTTTTCAAAGCAGTTGACGAGATTGTCCCTGCGTTCCGGGTTCTCGATGTCGCTTCTTGTGATGAGCAGTTGTCCGACCGTGTGCCCGTATTCGCCGAACACTTTGTCGTACATGAACATCAGCTCGCACTGTCCCACCGTGGCGGCGGCCTGTCGGCCGGGCGTATCGGTCGGCCGCGCGATCAGTCCCAGCTTTGACGCGCCGACGCCGATGGCGCCGGAGGAGACCAGCGCGACCTGCACGCCGGAATTGAGCAGATCGGACAGGACTTCGCCGAGCTTGCGGATGCGGCGGATATTGAGTTTTCCCGTGCCGTAGGTCAGCGAAGACGTGCCGACCTTGACGACGATGCGTTTGACGTCCTTGAGCATGATTTACACCTCTGAATCCGATCGAAGGATCGAACGGTATTGTTTGTCTGATTTGATCTTGCCGACCGCGCACAGCGAGAAGCTGTCCGGCCGCAGAAATTCGTGCGCCGTATCGCGCACTTCGTCGAGCGTTACGCTCCGCAGCGTTTCAAGCAGCGCGTCCTCCGGGAGGACTTTACCGCGCAGCAGTACGTTGCGTCCGATGCGCGAGGCGGACGACGCAGGCGATTCCAGCGCCATCGTGACGGCGGACAGCGTCTGCATCTTTGCGCGTTCCAGCTCATCCTCGGTCACGGTATCGGCAAAGCCGCGGCAGAGCGCCAGCGTCTTCAAGAGCGCGTCGCGTTCGTGCTCGGCGGACAGCGCCATCGAAATGCACACGCAGCCCGTGCCGAGGAACGCCGTATGGAACGCGTCGATGGAATAGACGAGTCCCATCTCCTCGCGGATGCGCTGAAACAGTCGGGAGGAACCGGCGCCGCCGAGGATGGCGCACGCATAGGTGAGCGCGTGGATGCGCGGATCCTCCAGCGGCAGTCCCGGCAGGCCGAGCGTGAGCACGTTCTGCTGCAGATCTCTGCGCAGGCCGCGGACGAAAACGGCCGTTTCGGGCACGGAATAACGCAGGGGATTGTTTGTGTTCTGCAGGGCGCCGAAGTATTCTTCGCACAGCGCGAGCGCCTCGCTGCGTTCGAACGCGCCGGAAAAGACGGCGACCATGCGTTCCGGGACGTAGTACTGTTTCATGTGCGCGCGGATGACGTCCGAGGTCATGCCGGCGATGGACTCGCGCGTGCCGACGATGTTCTGCCCCAGCAGATCGTTCGGCCAGAAGGATTCGTAAAAGCTGTCCATGCACAGATCTTCCGGGCTGTCTTCGTAGCTGCTGCGCTCTTCGAGGATCACGCCCTTTTCCGTTTCCAGCTCCGCTTCGCGCAGCGCCGGATGCAGCGTCATGTCCGCGATCACGGAAAAGATCTGCCGCACGTGGCACGTCAGCACCCGCGCATACAGGCAGGTGAATTCCTTGGCGGTATACGCGTTGAGCGAGCCGCCCGTGTCGTCGTTGATCTCGGCGATGCGACGGGTGGAGAGCGT
Source organism: Clostridia bacterium (assembly GCA_017449935.1). GTDB lineage: Bacteria > Bacillota > Clostridia > Oscillospirales > Acutalibacteraceae > UBA1425. Next base: position 17,415 of record JAFSYP010000060.1, on the reverse strand, counting down.
TTCGGTCCCCTTGAAGAGCATATGCTCGATGAAATGCGATACGCCGAGCGTCTGCGGCGTTTCAAAGCGGGCGCCGGAACCGATATACAGGCCCACGGCGCAGCTCTTGAGGTATTCCCGCCTCTCCAGGCAGATGCGGAAGCCGTTGGATAACGTGATCTGTTCCATAGCGCCTCACAGACGGAAACGGAAGGTCGCGCTGCCGAACGTCAGCGTGTCGCCGTTTTCCAGAATGGTTTTTTTCTCAATGCGCCGCCCGTTGACGAACGTGCCGGTTTTGGAGAAGGTATCAATGATCGTCCAGCCCTTGGCGCGGCGGGCGATCACGGCGTGGAAACGCGAAACGGTCATATCGCCGTCGATCACGACGTCGCAGGTCGGACTGCGGCCGAGCGAGATCTCCCAGAAGGTCAGCTCATGCACTTCGCCCGTTTTCGTGTCCACCAGCGCCGCGAATTCCGGCGAGGGAAAACGGTGGCGCAGCAGGGAGACCGCACAGTACAGCAGAACGATCGAGCCCAGCGCCGGCAGCAGATACCGCGCGACTTCGGCCACGGCGGAAACGATCTCGTCCATGCAAACTCCCCCAATCTAAAGTATTTGGATTTTATATTATACCCTATTCTTCCGCAAAATGCAACTTAAAAATAGATGAAAAGGAGGCTCCGGTGTGGAAACGATCCTGACCGTGCTGACGCGTATTCTGTGGGGACCGCCCGTGCTGGCGCTGTTTCTGGGGACAGGACTGTATTTTACGGTGCGCAGCCGCTTTTTTCAGCTGCGCTGGGGCACGGTCCTGCGCGGGACGTTCGGCAGCGTCCGCCGTGCCGGAAGCGGCGACGGCGCAGTTTCTCCGCTGCGCACGCTCTCGGCGGCGCTGGGGGCGTGCATGGGTACGGGCAATATCGCGGGCGTGGGCACGGCGATCATGAGCGGCGGTGCGGGCGCGCTGTTCTGGATGTGCGTGAGCGCGTTTTTCGGCATGATGACCTCTTTTTCGGAAACGGTGATCGCCGTGCGCTATCGGCAGAAGGACGGCCGCGGTCAATGGGTCGGCGGCGCGATGTACGCGCTGGAGAAAGGTCTCGGCATGAAAAAGACGGCGATGCTGTACGCGGCGCTGCTGACGGCGTCCTCGTTCGGCGTCGGCAATATGTCACAGGTCAACGCCGCGGCTTCCGCGCTGCACGGCGCGTTCGGCGTTTCGCCGGTTTTCGTCGGCGCGGTTTTCTGCGCGCTGATCGCGCTGACCGTCTGCGGCGGGTTTCGGCGCATCTGCGCGGTGACGGAGAAGGCCGTTCCGCTGCTGTCCGCCGTTTTTCTGTTTTGCGCTCTGGCTGCGCTGTTCGTACACCGCGCCGCCGTTCCGGACGCTTTGCGGCAGATCTGGACGGACGCGTGGGATCTTCGCGCGGCGGCGGGCGGATTTGCCGGCAGCGCGGTGCGCGTGGGCGTGACGCGCGGCGTGTTTTCCAACGAGGCGGGCCTCGGCAGCACGGCGGTCATCCACGCTGCCGCCGATACCGATTCGCCGGTCGGGCAGGGACTTTGGGGCGTCGTGGAGGTGTTTCTCGACACGGTGCTGATGTGTACGTTCACCGGCCTTGTGATCCTGACGGCCGGCGCTGCCCGTCCGCACAGGGACGGCGCGGAGCTGTTCGCCGACGCGCTGTGCGTCACCTTCGGCAAAGCGGGCGGCGTGCTGACCGCCGTGACGCTGGCGCTTCTGGGCTTTGCGTCGCTGACGGGCTGGTCGTACTGCGGCGAGCGCGGCGCCGCGTATCTCTGCGGCGAACGGCGTCTGATCGTATATCGCGCGCTGTATGCGGCGGCCGCGTTTTTCGGCAGCTTCCTGCCGCTCGACACCGTCTTTCGCATCTCGGACGTCCTCAATTGTCTTACGGCGCTGCCGAATCTTCTGTGCGTGTGGCTGCTGTCCGGCACGGTTTTTTCGGAGCTGCGCAGGTATAAAGAACAAGGGATCGACCTATACTCTCACCATCGGATCAGGAAGGAGAAACCATCATGCTGACCATCGTTTCGATCATCTCGTTTTCACTGCTGGGCGTCGCGCTGGCCGTTTCGGCGGCCGTGTCTGACAAGGCGTCGCGCGACAACATGCGCGACATGACGTCGCGGACGGCAAAACGCCGCATGCGGTAAGTCGCCGGGCGAAGCAGCGAGACCATGCTGCTGACCGGGCGGTCCTGCACGCCCGTCGCCCGTTTCCCGCTGTCATCGCGAGGCGCGCAGCGACGCGGCGATCCGTTCCCCCGCCGGAGCATGTCGTGCTGGACATTTTTCCATTTTGCGGCGGCATTGTTTTTGCGGGCGGCAGGGTTGTCGCCCCTACGGGTGCAAACGACGAAGATCGTTGATATATAAAGGATTTCTTGTATGGACGCGCAGTGCGCGTTCCCGGCGGGCCGATACATCCGTTCCCACGAGTTGCATTAAAATGCAATTCCGACGGCGGGCAGGTTTCTGCACATGTTCCCGGCGGGCGTGTAGGGGCGGGCACCGTCGCCCGTTTCCCGCTGTCATCGCGAGGCGCGCAGCGACGCGGCGATCCGTTCCCCTGTGTGTGGTTTCTTGCACGCTCTGCCGGGAGCACGGATTCCCACGCACTGACGCGCTCGGAATGACGGATGTTTTTCATTTTAATCTAACACTTTTGTAAAGCCGATACATAAGCAAACACATTTTGCAAACTTAATAAAAACGCGAAAAGACCACATAGGAGTATTTCTGCTCTTACGTGGTCTTTTTTTGGCTATGGTCGACGTCGACATGTTATATCACAGGGTTCAGCTCTGCTTTGGACGCTCTTTTACGCGGTCAACTGCCAAGTCGTGCATTCGCCAAAGTCTTTAACTGCGCTGTGTCCGGTATCGGGTACGCATCGAAGCAATCATAATATTTGCGATACACCACGCCCCGATCCACGTCAATGCCGCAGCACTTGTCGATTCGGTACACAACTTCAAGCGATTCCGTATCAATGACGGCGCAATCGAAAAAACAGGAATCCGAACCGAGTTGCAAAAGATAGGCCATGCTGCCCCGGCCTCGCGTGCAGACCCAGTTCCGACCCGGTGATCCATCGAATAGTTTTGCTTTCTGCAGCGCGGAGAGCTCCGCTCCGTTTATCTGCACCTGGGTCAGATATCCTGTATTGTCTATAATGCACAGCGAATCATCCACCCAAAGCAGCTGTTCTGCGCTGGGCAACGCCGGCGCCTCGAAGAGAATGCTGCCGTCTGCGCATGAGAAACCGACGACCACGTCATTCCAAAGCAAATAGACCGCGCTTTCATCTGCGACCCACAAACAGGAAGACTTTGAAACATTTTGTTCTTGCGCGGCAAACGCCCCGCAGGTAACCGGCGCGCCGCTCTCGACATCCATGATCCACAGGTGAGGCTCATTGGGATTGTTCTTCTCATAAGCCTGCAGCAGATACTTGCCTGAAGGGGACATCGAATACATTTTTGATACCGTGAGCGAGTCGGGCAGCGTCAGTTCAACGGGATCATGACCCGGTTCAACCGTCCGGATCGCGCCGGTTTTCGTTTGAATAATCAGGCGTTCCGTCGAAAAAAGCATAGCATCTATGTTGTAATCTTCCCTTCGGAATTCCCGTTCCGTTTTGCCGAACGACAGGCTGAGAATCAGCAGATTGTTGTTACATCTCACCGCTAAGTGTTCTTTGCCAAAGAACCAAATATCATTAACTGATTCCTCAAAGGAGAAGGCTTGCAGAACATTGCCCGTTTCCGTATTCAACACCACCAGTTCTTCGGGACTGCTCTGCTTTATCGCGGCAAGCGATTTGTCCGGACTCAGCGCGACCGCCGAAAGGCCGGACTGCGTTTCATCGTCCCGACGGTAAAGCGTCCGACGCGCGTCGTTCGGCAGAACGCGGTAAAGGATGACGTCGGGTTCGCCGGATCGGATAATGGCGTAGATGTTGTTGCAGTATGCCATCGTATTGAATTTGGATTGAAACTCACGGTTCAGATAGAGATACTGTGGTTTCTCTTCCGACGTCATATGCCGCAGCACTGCGAAATACTCCAGCCCGTTTTCGTTTGTTATGAAAACGTAACCGTTTTCAGAGTAGTAGACTTGCGCCGTTTCGCCGGGAAGCGCCTGATCGAGCACAATGGTTCCGGTCTGTGTATTAGCGGCAAACAGACGATCGCCCACCACGGCAAAAGCTACAGGATAATCGTTTTTTGCGCCTTTGTCCGGATCAATGAACCCCACTACGGGTTCCCACAGCACAGTGGTCTGAAACTCAGTCGACCATAGGAGCGCACCGCTTTTGAGATCATACCCCCTAAAAACAGCGGTATAATTCATAGAGTCGATACTGACGATACCGGAAACGCACAATACCCGACCGGATATACCGAAAGACCAAACGGACAAACCATGGGCAGCGTCAGAGGCGAAAAGTTCCGTTCGGAAAAGAACTTCCGGTTGTGACGGCGTCGCACGGCAAACCATGCATTCGTCAGAATAGATAAAAATCAAATAACCATCTACTGGATAGACATTAAAAGAAGGGTGAAAGAGCGCAGTCAGAGAGTCCAGATCATATCGAATCTTCTCGTCGCCGGTTTCGCCGTCGAGCAGCAAAAGCGCGTCGCTCGTTTGCACGGGGAGCAAATCGGCGCAGGATAAATAATCAAACGGGAAGCCGGGATATTGAATTACAAACGAGTCGCCGGGATCATCGAGCTTTGCTGTCCAGAGCGGTTTGCCAGTCGTTGGCGAGAGCCGACTGACGAAACGGTCATTCCCATTGAGAATAAAAACCGCGTTTTCGTCGCCGACTGCCGTTTCCTCCTGCACGTCTTTGTGGTACATGCTGTACAATTCAAAGTTGTCTGCGGGTTTTGCCAAGGTGGATCCCTTTGTAACATTGGAAAGGGTCGCTTCCCCAATCCGCGGGTTTCTGTAAAACGCCGCGGAAAAGGCCCCGTCGGCCTCATACTTTTCGATCCGTTCTCCCGTTTCCGTATTCCAAAGCGACAGCCCGTCGTTGATGTGTTTTACGGCCAGCGTTTTGCCGCCGTTCAGCAGAAGGATATCCTCCGATCGGATAGACTTCGATGTTTCGGAGTAGCGGATCTTTCTGAATGGGGCAAAGCTGTCCGGCTCGAAAACGCCCAGCAGGGAAACGCTCTGTCCGATCGCGCCGTTGGGCGCTGTTCCGTCGTCGGGGATGGCCTGCGCGGCGGATTCCAGCGCGCCGTAAAGATCACCGTCTTTTTCCAGCAGTTCGGATTCCCGGATCAGCAGCTCTTGGTTGCTGCTCAGCAGTGCCGCAGCGTTTTCCTCGATCTGCTTCTTTTGGGAAGAGATCGTCAGCAGCGCGGAAATGCTCATCAGCGCGGCTACGGCAAACACTGCCGCCGTGCTGAGAGAAACTGTCAGGATGCGGCGGGTCCGGCGGCGCTGTTCCCGCTTGTAAAGGTCGTCAAATCCGCAGCCGATCAGCGGCGCGGCGATGCGCAGGAATTCGGTTTTCAGCTTTTTGAGCATTTGTGCCTGCGTTTTGGCGCTCACGTTGGCGGCAAGCGGCTCGATCTCTCTCTGAGTTGTAACGGTTTCCCCCGTTTCCAGCGTTTGGGTCTCGGTTTCAAAACGCAGGGCGTCCGGGAAGGATGGGCGACGATCCGGATCGTCCGCCAGTAGGGTAATGATGTTCTTGTTGGAGCCGCCGTGCAGTTTTTTGAAATAGGCGACTTCTTCCATACACCATTTGGATTTTTCGTATTCCGGCGAGCAGATCACCACAAGATACCTGGAGCGTTCCAGCGCGCCGCGAATATCGCCGCCCAGATCATTGCTTGTGGGCAGTTCGGTCTCATCGCGGAACAGATGCATTTTTTTTGCTTTCCCCGGCGCACGAACGTCCTTCGGCGGCGTGTAAGTCTCCAACAGCTTCTGCAGCCGCTCCGCAACAGGTTTGTCCGGCGAAAGATGGCGGTATGAAATAAAAGCGTCGTATTTGTATGTTGTTTCCATAGTGATCTCCTTGCTTGCTGCCAGCAGTGGTTTTTGCTTTTCGGAAGAGATCGGTGATTCGACGGTCAGTATTCCCGGTTGACGATCCGCTTACGCGGCAGCTTTATGCCGTTCGGGAATTGGCGCTTCGGGCAGATCCCGGGGGCTGGATGGTTTGCGTTCACGTTAGGTATTCGCACATGTATTCCACCGTTACTTTTCTTCCGCTGAAAGTGGAATTGTTTTCTCTGGTCATGGCTTATTCCTCTTTTTCGTTAGCTCATACGATCCGAAGGCTGTTGCATGCGGGTTTACTATACCACGGTTCGGGCGGGGCGTAAAATGCGGCGGAGCATTTCCGGGATCACTCGACTTTTTCGACCTTCATCAGGTTCGTCGTACCGGACACGCCCAGCGGGACGCCGGCGGTGATGGCGACGACGTCGCCCGCGGCGATCAGTCCGGCTGTCTTTGCCGCGTGCACGGCGGCGGCGAACAGCGCGTCGGTGTGATCTTTTTCGCCGATGATGAGCGGCGTTACGCCCCAGCTCAGATTCATCTGGCGGCAAACGCGGTCGGACAGCGTGCAGCAGATGATCGGACAGGCGGGACGGTATTTGGAGATCAGGCGTGCGGTCTGTCCGCGCAGCGAAACGGTCAGAATTGCGCGGGCGTTCAGATCGTGCGCCGTCGTGACCGTCGCGTGGGCGATGGCGTCCGCCACACTTTCCTGCCGCGCGGCGGGCGGGACGGTCAGATCGTGCTTGTAGTCGATGTTGCCTTCGGTCGTTTCCGCAATCAGCGCCATGGTCTGCACCGCCTCGATCGGGAAGCTGCCCGCCGCCGTTTCGCCGGAGAGCATGATGGCGCTCGTGCCGTCGTAAATGGCGTTGGCCACGTCGGTGATCTCCGCGCGCGTGGGGCGGGGATTGGAGATCATGCTTTCCAGCATCTGCGTTGCGGTGATGACCTGCTTGCCCGCAAGATAGCCCTTGCGGATGATCCGCTTCTGGATGGCGGGGATCTGCTCGAACGGGATCTCCACGCCCATGTCGCCGCGCGCGATCATGATGCCGTCGGACGCGTCGATGATCTCGTCGATGTTTTCCACGCCGTCGGCGTTCTCGATCTTGGAGATGATGCGCACGTCCGTCCAGCCGAGACTGCGCGTGAATTTGCGCAGGTAGTTCACGTCCGCCGCCGAGCGCACGAAGCTCGCCGCGATGAAATCGAAGCCGTGCTTCGCGCCGAATTCCAGATCGTTCATATCCCGCTCGCTCAGGTACGGCATGGACAGCTGTACGCCGGGGATGTTGATCCCTTTGTTGTCGGAGAGCGTGCCGCCGTGGATGACGTCGCACTCGACGTCTGTCTCCGAGATCCGCCGCACGACCAGCTCGATCACGCCGTCGTTGACAAGAATGCGCGTGCCGACGCTGACGTCCTGCGGCAGATTCTTAAAGCTGACGGAACCGACCTCGGCGGTGCAGGGCACGTCGCGCGTCGTCAGCGTGTAGATCCCGCCGTCCGCGATCTCGACGCGGCGACCGCCGGCAAATTTGCCCAGCCGGATCTCCGGACCCTTGGTATCGAGCATCGTCGCCACGGGAAGCCCCAGCTCCTCGCGCATATGCACGACCTGCTGCAAACGCCGCAGATGCGTTTCATAGTCGCCGTGAGAAAAATTGAACCGCGCCACGTTCATGCCCGAAAGCATCAGCGCGCGCATGGTTTCTTCGCTGTCGGTCGACGGGCCGATGGTACAAACGATCTTCGTTTTGCGCATAATGGCATCTCCTTTGTCCGCATTCACCGGTATTATAATCCCCGCCGCGCGAAAAAGCAAGCGCACGGCGCGAATCGAACGAAAATGAGCTTGAAAAAAACTGTAATGCCGTTGCAAGTTTCGCCTCGGCGTGGTATAATCGGATCAGTACGGAAAGGAGCAGGGTTATGGCTTTTGAAAAAAATGATCTTTTGGAGAATTTCGACGTGTACCCGAAGGTATTCGTCGTCGGCAGAGAAACGCAGATCCGCGTCCGCAGCCTCGGCGGGAAGCCGCTGTTTCAGCCCGATACGGAGTACAAGGCGATCCTGTGCGCGATGGACTCGAGCTGTCCGAGACTGTGGCCGGACGTCGCGGATTTCCGTGAGCGCACGCTGCGCGCGGACGCGGACGGCGGCTTTACCTTCACGCACACGTTTGACAAAGAGCAGGGGTATTTCCTGCGTTTCGTCGACGGCGACGACAAGCGGATCGTGCAGTTCCCGCTGTACTGCGTCGAGGAAGATCTGTGCGGACGCTATCCGCTCATCGGCGATCTGCATATCCACACCACCTGCTCCGACGGCAGCCAGATCCCGGAGGTCGTCTGCGCCAACTACCGCCGCCACGGATACGACTTTATGGTCGTCAGCGACCATCGCCGGTATTACCCGTCGCTGCGAGCGATCCGTTTCTATACGGACGTGCCGACGGAGCTGACGGTCGTCCCCGGCGAGGAGGTGCATCTGCCGTCGGTGTACGGCCAGAGGAATCCCGTGCATATCGTCAATTTCGGCGGCGAGTTCAGCATCAACGCGCTCGTGGAGGGCGAGGCGACCGAGGAAGCGGGGACCGATCTTTCGGTGCGCGCCATCCGGAAGGAGAACGTGCCGGACGTGATGACCGTGCCGCAGTTTTCGGAGCTGATGCAGAAGCTCGCGGACGAGGCCGAGCTGCCGCAGGGCGTGTCCCGGATCCCCTATGTGATGTGCAAGTGGATCTTTGACCGCATCCGTGACGCGAACGGTCTGGGCATCTATGCGCATCCGAACTGGATACAGGACACGTTCCACGTGCCGGAGCAGTTCACGGACTACGTCATGCAGACCATGCCCTTCGACGCGTTCGAGGTGCTCGGCGGCGAGAATTATTACGAGCAGAACGGCTTCCAGACGCAGCGGTATTATGAGGAGCGCGCGAAGGGACGCCGCATCGCGGTCGTGGGCAGCACGGACAGCCATTCGTCTCTCCCGTCCAACCGCAACGCGTTCATCTGTTCGACGATCGTCTTTTCACCCGAAAACGAGCGCACGGCGCTGATCGACTCGGTGAAGGATTTTTATTCCGTCGCCGTGGACACGATCAGCAAGGAGTTCCGTCTGGTGGGCGAGAGCCGTTTCGTGCGGTACGCCTGTTTCCTGCTCAAGGAATACTTCCCGCTGCACGACGAGCTGTGTTATGAGGAAGGGCGTCTGATGAAGCAGGCCGCCGTCGGCACGGCCGAAGAACGCGAGGAAGCGGTGCGGATGCTCGAAGCCATGCACGGCCGGATGCAGCGTCACCGCGAAAAATATTTTGCTTTCTGAATCGCGATACAACACTTTTATGAAAGAAGGTACGATCATGAAACAGTTCACCCGCAAATGCATCGCGCTGGTTTTAGCGGCGGTCATGCTCTGCTCGGCGACGTTCGGCGTCAGCGCGGCTTCGGACGCGCCGCTTTCGGGCACGAAGGGACAGCATTTGTTCGACAAGGTCTGGGACAAGGTCGCGGACGGGATCGTCGGCGGTCTGGCAAGGATGCTTCTGACGGCGGACAGCTTCGGCCTGATCGCCAAAAGCCGCCGTTTCCCGACCGCAGAGGAATACGCGCAGACGGAGCATCCCGGGTTTTATCCCGGCACGAACGGCGCGTCGACGGGCGAGGGCTGGAAGCTCGGCTATGCCGGCGGCAGCGTGATCCCGACCGTCTGGCGGCGCGACGCGTCCGGCGCGCAGAGCGATACGGGCATGATGCTGAACAAGGCGCGCTACTTCGGCGGCTATTTCGGCCAGAAGGCGCACGCGGTCTATGACGGCGAGGAAGTCCATCTGGTCGTGCTGAGCGTCGGCGCCGACCGCAACGGCAACGGCGTCGAGGACATTCTGATCTATGCCGTGCTCGACAACATCGGCATGGCCAACGGCAACGTGCGCGACGTTCGTCTCGCGGCGGAGCAGGCGCTGGCGAAGAAGGGCGTCGACAAGGACGACATCGCGGCGTTTGAGTTCGGCTGCACCCATGCGCACACGGTCATCGAAGCGCTGGGTATGGGGCTGGATTCCACGATCCTGACGGGGATGAAGAACCATTTCTTCATGAAAAAAGACCGCGCGATCGAGCCGGAGCTGCTCGCGTCCATTTGCGCGCAGACCGCGTCGTGCGTCGTGCAGGCCTATGAAAAGATGGAAGCGGGCACGCTGTATTATTTTGAGACGGAAAACGTCAACGAGTATTTCCGCAGGAACGCGGTCAACCCCGAAGCCGACGGCACGATCAGCGACAACATCCGTGAAAAAACCAAGTACGGCGCGGCCAATCAGGGCTTCTTCGCCTGCTGGTATTTTGAAGGCGAAAGCGGAGAAAAGACAATCCTTGCCAACACCGGCGTGCATCCGACGTTCCCCGGCAGACGCAGCGACCGCGTATGCGCCGACTTCCCGTATTATATGCGCCTGGCGATGCGCGAGGCGGGCTATAACTGCATCTTCATCCAGGGCGCGCAGGCGGCCATCGGCGTCGGCCACGCCTACACCGCCGCGGGTGAAGCGTGGGCAAAGGAGAAGACGCTCAGCTATGAAGACTGGGTCAGTCGGTACGGCGAAAAGTACGCCAAGGCGCGCTACAACGGCAACAAGGACGAGGACGGCGAAGGGGAGTACTTCGCCATGAAGGCGGTCGGTTACGATTTCGCGCATCTGATCCTCGCGTCGCTCGACAAAAAGACGGCGGTCGATCCGGTGATGGACGTGCGCATGGGCGAGATATTGGTGCCGCTGGATTACAGCATCATGTATATCGCCGCCGTGTCCGGCGTATTCGGCTACAATACCGTATACGATCCCGCCGCGGAGACGGGGTACGGCATCATGAGCGAGGTCGGCTATGTCGCGCTCGGCAGCAACGTCGTGATGCTGATGATGCCGGGCGAAGTTTCGCCCGCGCTGGTCTACGGCACGCGGCCGGACTATACCGGCACGGATTCCTGGCAGGGCGAAGGCTCCTGGAGCGGCGAGGAATGGAAATACAAAACGATCGCGGACGCCGTGAAGCAGGCGCTCGGCGACAAGCGAGTCCTGTCTATGGGACTTGCCAACGACGAGCTGGGCTATATCATGCCCGACACGGATACGGCGAAGAATTTCCTGACCAAGTCCTTCATCGACGGCCGCCAGAGCAACGAGGAGCTCATGGGCGCAAGTCAGCAGGTCGGTTCGGCTCTGGTGCTGGGTTACGGCGATTTCCTCAGCGTCGATATGGAGAAATAACATGGATTGTCGGTTGATGGGCGCATACCTCACGGGGCTGCTGCACATGGCGTCGTCCTGCTCCGAATGGGTAGGCCGTTCGTATATCGAAGCGGACTGTTTTGCGCCGGGCGATTTTCCGCAGGCGTTCGCGCGGCAGTACGCTTTGGACGAAGCGCAGGTGCGGACGGCGCCGACGGACAAAACGCTGCGGCAGGCGCTTGTGCAGTGGCTCGGCGGCAGGCAGCCGGAGCTGACAGACAGCCTGCTGTACTATATCCGCCGCGAGCTTGGCGAGGCGACGGCGATCCTCGAGCTGCCGCAGGACAGCAAGCTGCCGGACAAGCTCAGCTGGTCGGACGGCGGCAAAAGCCCGTTCTATACCGTGGAGGATCTGTTCTTTGCGCAAGTCCCGCAGGCGACGGTCTGCTTTATGCTTGGCAACAACGAGTAATAACCTGAGGTGAAGTCATGCGGTTTTTCCTGCGCGATGAAACGGACGCGCGGCTGCGCGCATTCGGCGAGACGCGTTCGCGCGCGCTGCGGCGGACGGCGGTCGGCTGTTATGCGCTGATGCTCGTCATGCAGCTTGTGACGCTTCTGACCTTTCACGGCGAGCCGACCGGCGACGCGTCGCGCTACGTCGGGGATGCGCTGCGCTGTCTGCGCGAAGGCCATTTTTATCCGACGGCGTCGGATTTTGTCGGCGGCGGCACGGCGGGGACGGGGTATGTCAATCTGCTGATCCTGCTGTTCCGGCTGACCGGCAGCGTGCGCGCGGCGTATTGGACGAATCTTCTGCTGGTGCAGCTCCTGCTCGCGTCCGTCCTGTTCCTCGCGTACCGGGCGACGCGCTCGGAAGACGTCTGTGCGCGCACGGCGATTATTTTCTGCCTGAGCGTGCCCTACTGGGCGGAGATCTGCGTGGCGCGTACGGAGATATTGTTCACCGCGCTGGCGTTTCTCGCGCTCGCGCTGCTGTACCGTCGGCACGGCCTGCCGTTTGTGACCGGCGTGCTGCTGGCGGCGGCCAACTGGGTGCGGCCGCTCGGTCTTGCGTTTCTGGCAGCGGCGCTGTGGTCGCTGCTGTACGGCAAGGCCAAGTGGCACGCGTACGTTCGCCTGCTGGCGGGCGTTCTGGCGGCCGTGGCGGCGATCAGCCTGTTCACATACCGCAGCAGCGGCGAATTTGTCTATCAGCCGACTGTCAGCAGCGGCAACCTGCTCATCGGCTCCAACGAGGACGCCGACGGCAGCTATGACGAGATCGTCTTTTCGCCGGGAAAAGCCGGCTATATCCCGCCGCAGGAAAAGGCGCAGATGACCTACAAGCAGATCAACGCCCGCTATTCCGCGGCGGCAAAGCAGTGGATTCGCGAGAATCCCGGCCGGTATCTCGCGCTGATGCCGAAGAAGCTGTTCTATATGTATATCATGGACACCTATTCCGGCGACGTCTATTTTGACAACGACGTCAAGACGTCCGGCCGCGAATATGTGACGGAGCTTCTGGCTGCGGTGCGCGGGCAGGGACGCACGCTCACATGGGGCGACGCGGTCATCTGCTGGGGGCAGGCGTTCTATATGCTCACGTTCGCGCTGTTTTTGTGCGGCGTGATCCGCTCCATGCGCCGCGGCTATTGGCGCAGTCTGTCGTTCCTGTACGGCGTGTTTCTGATCGGCACGGCCATGACGATGCTCACCGTGGGCAGCGGGCGGTACCACTTCCCGTATCTGCCGATCCTGCAGATCACCGCGGCGGCGTGGTGGCAGTCGGCCGCGATTTCCGTGCGCGCGCGCCGGAAAGGCACAACATTTTGTGGCGCGGCGGCGGATCGGGCGGAAGAAACCGGAGAATCTTCAACCGTTTGAAAAAAAACACTTGACAATCCCGGATATGTTGTTATAATTATATATTGCCGTGTAATTTTTCTCGCGCGGCACTGCAGATTTTGCGAAGATCTGCGATCCTTGCTGCGGGGCAGTCCGCAGCCGAAAGACCAGAAGGAGGTGCTTCAGAATGGCAGTCAACAGCTATGAGACCATGTTGGTCTTCACCGTCGCGAACGGTGAGGAAACCACGAACGCCCTGACCGAAAAGTTCAAGGCGCTCGTCGAGGAACACGGCACGCTGGAAAGTGTTGAGGAGTGGGGCAGCCGCAAGCTCGCCTATCCCATCAACGATGAACCGGACGGCTACTACGTATTGTTCAACTACACAGCCGGTCCCGAATTCCCTGCTGAGCTCGAGCGTATCGCAAAGATCACCGAAGGTGTTCTGCGTTCTCTCGTCGTCAGAAAGGCATAAGGAGGAGGAAGGATCATGCTGAATTGTGCAGTCATCATGGGCAGACTCGTTGCAGACCCCGAGCTGCGCACGACCGCATCCGGGATTTCCGTCACTTCGTTCACCGTTGCAGTGGAACGCAGCTTCGTCCGTCAGGGCGAAGAGCGTCAGGCCGACTTTATCGACGTCGTTGCATGGAGACAGACGGCTGAATTCGTCAGCCGCTATTTCCGCAAGGGCTCGATGATCGCCGTGCAGGGCGCGATCCAGACCCGCAAGTACGAAGACCGCAACGGAAACAAGCGCACCGCAGTCGAGATCGTGGCGGATAACGTCAGCTTCTGCGGCAGCAAATCGGAATCCGGAACGTCGGGCGGCAACGCCCGATACGAAGAGCCCGCGCGTCCTCAGAATCAGAGCGCAGCCCCCGCGTATGCCAGCGGCAGTACGGGAGATTTCGGCGACATTCAGGACGACGACGAGCTTCCGTTCTAATTTTCAATAAGGAGGTTCAACTTTCCATGGCTTATGAGAAAAACGACAGAAGACAGAACAGAAAAGGCCGCAAGAAGGTCTGTTCTTTCTGCGTCGACAAAGTGGAATACATCGACTATAAAGACGTCGCCAGACTCCACAAGTTTATTTCGGACAGAGCGAAGATTTTGCCCCGCCGTGTGACCGGCACGTGTGCCGCCCACCAGCGTGCGCTGACCACTGCGATCAAGCGCGCGCGTCAGGTCGCTCTCCTGCCCTATGTCAACGATTAACAAGGAGGATTGCGAAAAATGAAAAGAACGTATCAGCCCAAAAAGCGCCATCGCAAGATGGAGCACGGCTTCCGCAAGAGAATGTCCGACCGCAACGGCCGCAAGGTCCTTGCGCGCCGCAGAGCGAAGGGCAGAAAAAGGCTGACCTATTGATTCGCTGACGCGGATGCAGGATAGGTGATCAACTTGTCCAAGGTGGTTACGATCCATCAAAATACCGACTTTCGCCGCGTCTATGGGCGCGGCAAGTCCTGTACAAGCCCTGCGCTGGTTGTCTACTGCTTAAAAAACCGCGCAGGCGTTTGTCGTATCGGAATTACGACAAGCAAAAAACTCGGCGGCGCAGTGCAACGGAACCGCTGCCGCCGGGTTATCCGGGAAGCGTACCGTCATTTACAGCCGCACTGCCGCGGCGGATGGGATATTGTGTTTGTGGCGCGCTTCAAGACGCTTCGCTGCAAGAGCACGGACGTGGAAAAGACTATGCGGGATCAACTGAAAAAACTGGGCGTGATCGCCGAATGAAACGATTTTTGACCGGCGCCATCCGGTTCTACCGCAGGCGTATTTCTCCGCTGTTCCCACCCATGTGCAGGTATTATCCCACCTGTTCACAGTACGCGCTCGAGGCGATCGAGGTCCACGGCGCGTTCAAGGGAACGCTGCTGGCGATCGGCAGGCTGCTGCGCTGCAACGTGCTGTTTCCCGGCGGCTACGATCCCGTCCCGCCGAAAAAGGCGCGGAAAACGAAACGATAACCGACCCCCCGCGGAGGTTTACGTATGTCATTTTTGTACTCAATTTTCGGCTTTTTGCTGCGCGCGATCTACCAGTGGGTAGGCAACTACGGCGTCGCGCTCATTCTGCTGACGCTGTTTGCGCGTATCCTGATGCTGCCCATGTCCATCCGGCAGCAGAAAAGCACCGCCAAAATGCAGCGTCTGCAATCGAAGGTGCGCAAGATCCAGCAGCAATATGCCGGCGACCAGAAAAAGATCCAGGAAGAGACGCAGGCGCTCTATTCCCGCGAGGGCACGAACCCCATGTCGATGGGCTGTCTGCCGCTGGTGTTGCAGCTGCCGATCATCTACGGCTTGATCGGCGCGATCTACCATCCGCTGAAATATGTTCTGGACATCTCGCCCGAACACATCGAGGCGCTGACGAAGGCGGTCGCAGAGTTCGCCGAGGTCAGCACGAAAAACAGCCGTATCGTCGAGCTGCAGATCATCGAGCATATCCGCGAGCTTTCCGGCGTCGTGCCGGCGGACGTGTTTGAAAAGATCAGCGCCTTCGATTTCAAATTCCTCGGCATTTCTCTCGGACAGGTCCCGAACTACAAGCACCCGGACGTGCTGTGGCTGGTGCCGATCCTTTCCTTTCTGACGCAGATGGCCAGCAGCGTCATCATGTTCCTGCGCCAGAAGGAGCAGAATCCCGAAATGTCCAAGAATCCGTCTATGGGCTGCATGACCTTCGGTATGCCGGCGATGTCGCTGTGGTTCACGTTCCAGTTCCCGGTCGGTATCGGTATCTACTGGATCACGTCCAGCGTGATCGCGTTCGTGCAGATGGTCGCGCTGAATTCCATTTTCAGCCCCAAGAAGGCAACGACAAAGCTGCTGGTCGAGGAAACGATCCAGCGCCGCTCCCGCGAGCAGAATCTCAAACGAATTGCCGCAGGCAAGAAATCACAAGATTGAATATTATAGGTGGTGTCACTTTTGATTAAAGAAGCAATCGGTATCGGTACGACAGTCGAGGAAGCATTTGAAAACGCGAAGGCTGCGCTCGCCGCACCGGAGGATACCGACATTCAACAGGAAATCTTAGAGCTGCCGAAGAAAAAGACGCTTGGTCTGTTCGGCGGCAGCCCCGCGAAGGTCCGCGCTTTCTATGAAGCGTCCCCGTTTGCCAATGCGGAAAACTATCTGCGCGGCATCCTGAAGGGCATGGGCGTGGAAGAGGCCGAGATCGCGTTCTCCGTCGAGGAGGACACGGTGATGATCCAGCTCGATTGCGGAAACAATCAGGGCACGGTCATCGGCCGCAGAGGCGAGACGCTGGACGCGATCCAGTATCTTGTGAAGCTGGTCATCAATAAGGATTCCGACGCGTATAAGCGCGTGTCCATCAACGTGGGCACCTACCGCGAAAAGCGCGAGGAAACGCTGCGCGAGCTGGCGAAGAAGAACGCCGCGCGCGTACGCAAATACGGCAGAAACGTCGTGCTCGACCCGATGAATCCCTATGAGCGCAGAGTCGTGCATACGGCGATCCAGGCGATCGAGGGCGTGGATTCGCACTCCGTCGGTTCCGACAGCGAGCGCAGAGTCGTCATCACGCTGGCCGAGGGCTTCACCGCCGAAAACGGCGACGAGCCGCGCAGAGACGGCGGCAGGGGCGGCCGCGGCGGATATCACGGCGGCGGCAACAGAGGCGGCAGAGGCGGTCGCGGCGGCAACAGAGGCGGCAGAGGCGGCCGCGGCGGCGCAGACAAGGGCACGACACAGCCCAGCCGTCCTCCGCGTTCTGACAACGCGTCGACGGCGCTGTACGGCAAGATCGAGCCGAAGCCCGCAGCTTCCGCAGAGGAAGAATAAACCGAAAAATAACTCGTCATCCGAAACGATGGCGAGTTTTTTTCGGCTTTTCTGGCATAGAAGAAATGTCGCTGAACATGGCGCCCGCAAAACGAAACATAAAAAACCGTCATTCCGAGCGTGTCAGCGCGTGGGAATCCGTTCCCCCCGATAGCGTAAAAAACAACGCACGGGGAACGGATCGCCGAGATTCGCTCGCGATGACAACGCCGGAAATGTCGTCGCAAACGGACGACGGGCGGGCATAACCGCCCTTACGGCGCACCGCCGGGACACGGCGCCGGAAAACACTTCGGGTATTTTAAGGCAACACCGCACAATTCGCGATGCACGCCTTGCTCGAATCTTATTCCGTCATGCTGCACAAAAATCTCTTGACTTGCGTCAGCAAGCCTTCGAGCTTTTTGTACAACCTGACGAAAAATCTTGCTTCGCAAACCGCACACCGGAATTGTGCGGTATTGCCTT
>JAFSYP010000059.1 GCA_017449935.1 Clostridia bacterium | reverse complement strand
CACGCCTTGCTCGAATCTTATTCCGTCATGCTGCACAAAAATCTCTTGACTTGCGTCAGCAAGCCTTCGAGCTTTTTGTACAACCTGACGAAAAATCTTGCTTCGCAATCCGCACACCGGAATTGTGCGGTATTGCCTTAATGAATGTCGAAGCGCTTCGTTCGTCAGACGCTCACACAGCCGACGCAACGGTCGGCGTCGGCGCCGGTGATCCGGACGCGGACGAAACCGGCGTCGGGACAGTCGCCCTCGATCCGCACGCTCGTATAGTTCGCGGTGTGGCCGGTCTTGTCCTCCTCGACGAGCACCTCGACAGTCCGGCCGATCAGGCTGCGCAGATACTGCGCGCGCACTTCGTCCATCGCCTGCGCCATCTCGGCGGCGCGTTCTTCCTTGACCGCTTTCGGCACCTGCTGCGGCATGTCGGCGGCGCGTGTGCCGGCGCGCGGCGAATAGGGAAAGATGTGCGCTTTCTCGAAGCCGATCTCCCGCGCAAAGGCAAGCGACGCGGCGTGATCCTCCGGCGTTTCGCCGGGGAAGCCCACCATAATGTCCGTGCTGAGCGTGCAGTCCGCAAACAGCGCGCGCAGCTTCCGGCACAGCGCACGGTATTCGTCGGCGGAATAATGACGGTTCATGTGCCGCAGCGTCCGGTCGCAGCCGCTCTGCAGCGAGATGTGAAACTGCGGGCAGAGCTTTTCGCACCGGGCGAGCTTTTGCAGCATCGCGTCGGTCATATGGTCCGGTTCGAGCGAGCCGAGCCGCACGCGGCGCACCTTTTCGCTGTCTGCCGCAGCCGCCGCGGCGTCCGCGAGATCGTATGCGCCGTCAGCATAGGCGGACAGATTGATCCCGACGAGCACGATCTCCGCATACCCCGCCTCGCCCAGCGCGGCAGCTTCGGCGCGGATGTCGGCAAGCGGCTTTGAGCGCACACGGCCGCGGGCATACGGGATGGCGCAGTACGTGCAAAAGCGGTTGCAGCCGTCCTCGATCTTGATCTCCGCGCGCGTGCGGCCGTAAAAGCTGTGGATCATACAGGGCGCGAACGCGTCGTCCTTCCGGTGCGCCTCGGTCAGCAGCAGCCGCTGCCGGTCGCGGAAATATTCGTCCAGCGCCGCGATCAGCCGGTCGTTGCTGCGGTTGCCCAGAACAATGTCCGCTTCGCGCAGCGCGGCGGATTCCTGCGGGTAAGCCTGCGGCATACAGCCGGTCAGCACCAGCGCCGCGTCGGGATTCTGCCGTTTGAGACGGCGGACGATCTGGCGCGTCTTGCGGTCGCTCTCCGACGTGACAGTGCAGGAGTTGACGATATAGACGTCCGCCGTCTGCGTCGGTTCCACGATCGTATAGCCGTGCGACGCGAGCGTCTCCGCCATCACCTGCGATTCATATTGATTGACCTTGCATCCGAGCGTATACAGTGCAGCTTTCATATGTTCTCCAAAGCAAAAGGCCGGAACGTGCGTCCGGCCTTTTCGTATGTTTATGGGTTTTTGTTCAGCGCGCGTTCCAGCCAAACGGTGCCGATGTCCATGGCGTTGTACAGCCCGCGCTTTTCGCCCTTTTTGATGATGCGGTCGCGCGGACGGGCGTCCGGGTCGGTGGAAACGAGCTGCACCACGACGCGATCCGCGATCTGCATATCGTGGAACTCCTTCGTTCCCGTGATCGTCAGGATCACGACGAAGGGATCTCTGGGGTCGCCGTAATAGATCATATTGTCCTTACGCACAAGGGGCTTGCCTTTGTAGGTGAGGAACTCGTTCTTCTTAGCCAATTCGATGCATCCTTTCCGTCAATTATCCACGCCGAGATATTCCTTGACCAGGATCTGCAGCAGCTCGTCGCGGTCGATCCGGCGGACAAGACTGCGGGCATTGTTGTGCGTGGTGATATAGGTGGGATCTTCAGACAGGATATAGCCCACAAGCTGACTGATCGGATTGTAGCCCTTTTCCTGAAGCGCTTCATAGATCGTCACCAGCGTGCGGCGCATCTCCACCTCCGGCTCGTCCCGCAGGGAGAACTTGATCGTCTTATCTGTCATGAAAAACCACCTCTCAAAAAACCTTTCACAAATGTATTATATACCATTCCGTCCGCAAATACAAGAGCGAAAAGAAATATTTCCGAAAAAGCCGCGCGGCACGGGGAAACGGCGCGTCAACTGCGCAGATGGATGCCGAGCTTCTCCAGCGCGGCGATCGCGCGCTTGACCGCGGTGTCGGCCTCGTCGTCCGTGAGCGTACGCTCGGGCGAACGCAGCGTCAGATTGAATGCGACGCTCTTCATGCCCTGCGGGATCTGCTCGCCCTCATACACGTCGAACAGCGCGATGGATTCGAGTATCCTGCCGACTGCTGCCGTGATCTCGCGCTCCATACGCAGCACAGGGATCTCACGCGTGCAGACGAACGCCAGATCGCGCGTGCTCGCCGGGAAACGCGGCAGAGCTTTATACACGCGCGTCAGGTCGCTGACCTGCTCGAACGTGCCGAAATCCAGCTCCGCCACATACGCGCGCTGGCCGATGCCGTAATTCTCCTGTACGTCGGGATGCACCTCGCCCAAAAAGCCCAGCTCTTTGCCGCCAACCAGCAGCTTGGCCGCACGGCCGGGATGCAGGAACGGCAGATCGCCGACCGGCTCGACGTCCACGTCGCGGACGCCGGCCTTGAGCAGCAGCGCCTCGACCGCGCCCTTGAGCGTGAAGAAATCGCAGTCGCCGTACATGCCCAGCGCGATCTTCGGCAGTTCGTTCGGCAGCTCGCGTCCCTCGACGGGGATATAGACCGTCGCCATCTCAAACAGGTATGCGCCGGGGCAGCGGTTGTTGTAGTTGCGCGCAAGCGTTTCCAGCATGGACGGCACGGTGATCGTGCGCATGACGCTCGTATCCTCGCCCAGCGGGTTGCGGATCGTCACGACGCGGCGCAGCGGACTGTCCGCGGGCAGACAAATCTTGTCAAAGTATTTGGGGCTGATGAAGGAATAGGTCTGGATCTCGCTGAGTCCCGACGCGAGCAGCGATTCGCTTGCAAGGTTCACGAGCTTCTGCGTGGGCGTGAGCTTGCCCGCGGTCGTGCTGGTGAAGGGACGACTCTCGATATTTTCAAATCCGAAGAACCGCGCGACCTCCTCGGCGACGTCCGCCGGATGCACCACGTCGGCGCGGAACGAGGGCACATAGACAAGACCGTCTCTGACCTCGAATTCCAGCGCTTCGAGGATGCGGATCTGCTCCTCGGGCGAAACATGGATGCCGATGAATTCATTCGTCCAGTCGGGCTTGAACGGCACGGTCGTCACGTCGTCGGTCGTGCAGTCGCAGTCCACAACGCCGTTCACCACGTCGCCGGCGTCCAAAAGCTGCACCAGCTCCAACGCGCGGTCGAGCGAACGGCGGCAGCCCTTGGGATCAAGTCCCTTCTCAAAGCGGCCGGAAGACTCGGTGCGCATACCGAGCTTTTTGGCGGTCAGGCGCACGCTCGTTCCGCGGAAGCAGGCGGACTCGAACACGATCTCGGTCGTGTCGTCCATGATGCCGCTGTATTCGCCGCCCATGACGCCGGCCACGGCGACGGGCTTCTTTTCGTCGGCAATGACGAGCATCGTCTCGTCCAGCGCGCGCTCCGCGCCGTCGAGCGTCGTGATGCTCTCCCCTGCCCTCGCGCGGCGCACGTTGACCGTACCGCCCTCTAAAAAGCGCAGGTCGAACGCGTGCATCGGCTGGCCGAACTCCAGCATGACATAATTCGTGATGTCGACGATATTGTTGATCGGGCGCACGCCGCTCGCGCGCAGCCGTTCGCGCATCCAGCGCGGCGAAGGCTTGACGCGCACGTTTTTGACCACGGCGCCCGCGTAACGGAAGCAGTTTTCACGGTCAAGAATATTGACGCGCAGCAGATCGCGGACGTCGCCCTCGCCGCTCTTGACCTGCGGCACGGGCACGGAGAACGGCAGCTTGAAGCTCGCCGCCGCTTCGCGCGCAAGGCCGATCACAGACAGGCAGTCCGGGCGGTTGGGCGTGATCTCGAATTCGGTCACCACGTCGTCCAGTCCGATCGCCGTGCGGATGTCCAGACCGAGCGTACGGTCGCAGTCGTCGCCCAACACGAAGATGCCGTCCTCAACGGCATAGGGGAAGTCGTGCGCCGTCAGGCCCAGCTCACCCAGCGAGCAGAGCATCCCGCAGCTCTCGACGCCGCGCAGCTTGCCGCGGCGGATCTCCTTGCCGCCCGCAACAACGGAATCGTCCAGCGCCACGGGCACGACGTCGCCGACCTTGAGGTTCTGCGCGCCGGTGACGATCTGCAGCGTTTCGCTGCCCACGTCGACCTGACAGACCCACAGGTGGTCGGAATCGGGATGGCGCTCCATCGAAAGGAGCCGACCGACGACGATATTGCGAAGATCGGCGCCCTCCGTCTCAAAGCACTCCACCTTGGAGCCGGTCAGCGTCATCACGTCGGCAAATTCTTTATCGGATGCGCTTACAGGCACATAGACCTGCAGCCATTTTTTTGAAAGCTTCATTGTCTTAACCCTCCTCAGAACTGGGACAGGAACCGCATGTCGTTCTCATAGAACAACCGCAGATCGTCGATGTGGAAGCGGAACATCGCAATGCGCTCCAGCCCGATGCCGAACGCAAAGCCGCTGTATTCGTCCGGGTCGATGCCGCCGTTGCGCAGCACCTGCGGATGCACCATGCCGCCGCCGAGGATCTCGATCCAGCCCTCGTCCTTGCACATCGAGCAGCCCTTGCCGCCGCAGCGGAAGCACGACACGTCGACCTCGCACGACGGCTCGGTGAACGGGAAGTGGTGCGGGCGCAGACGGATGCGCGTCTGCTCGCCGAACAGTCCCTTGGCCAGTGTTTCGAGACACGCCTTCAGATCGCCCATCGTGACGCCCTTGTCGACGACCAGACCTTCGATCTGGTGGAACAGCGGCGAATGCGTGGCGTCGGCGGCGTCCGAACGGTACACGCGGCCGGGCGCAAGGATGCGGATAGGCGGCTGATGCTGCTCCATGTAACGGATCTGCATAGGCGACGTCTGCGTGCGCAGCAGGACCTTGTCGGTGATGTAGAACGTATCCTGCGTGTCGCGCGCGGGATGCCCTTCGGGTATGTTGAGCGCTTCAAAGTTGTAGTAATCCAGCTCCACCTCGGGGCCGGACGCGATCTGGAAGCCCATGCCGATGAAGATCTCCTTCACCTCGTCCAGCACGATCGTCAGCGGATGCTTATGTCCGCGGCGCGGCATATCGCCGGGCATGGTCACGTCGATCGTTTCCGCCAGCAGCCGCTCCTGCTTCTCTTTTTCTTTGAACGCCTGCGCGTACTCGGCGATCAGTCCCTCGATATAAGCGCGCGCTTCGTTCGCCAGCTGTCCCATCACGGGACGCTCCTCGGCGGAGAGCTTGCCCATCTGCTTGAGAATGGCGGTCAGCTCGCCTTTTTTACCCAGATACGCGACGCGCATCGCCTCAAGATCCGCCTTGCCTTTGGCGGACGCGATCCGCTCCGCGGCGGATTTTCTCAGGTTTTCCAATTGCGCTTTCATAGCGATTCCTCCTATTATTCAAAAAAAGACCTTCGTCCCACTCATGCGGGACGAAGATCTACTCCGCGGTACCACCCGTCATTTCCGCGACGTGCGCGGACACTCTGCTGCCGGTCACGGCGGCTGCCGTCGCGCCCTACTGAAGGTTCAGGCGCGCCGCTCCCGGGTGAACTTCAGCTCTGCGAAAAACGGACGCGCTTCCAGCCGCGGCGCGAACTCTCTGGGGATTTTCACTGCAGAGCCTACTCTCCCGATCCATGCGTTTGTTGTATGATTATAACACGCTCGCAAAGGATTTGCAAGAGAAAAAATGATCTTTCGGTAATGCCTTAATTCTGGCGGTAAGTCGTCAGGAAGTCCGCCAGTTTTTCCATCGCGTCCGCCAGCGTTTCTTTGTCAGGCAGCGTCACGATGCGGAAATGGTCGGGCTCCGGCCAGTTGAAGCCCTTGCCGGGGATCATCAGAACATGCTTCTGGTGCAGCAGATCGAGCATCATCTGCTCGTCGTTCTTGATGCCGAAACGCTCGACGTCGATCTTCGGGAAGATGTAGAACGCACCTTCCGGACGCACGGCAGAGATGCCGGGGATCTTTTCGAGCGCGTTCACGACGACCTCGCGCTGCTCATACAGTCTGCCGCCCGGCAGAAGCAGATCATCCACACGCTGCGCGTCTTTGAGCGCTGTCGGGATGATCATCTGTGCGGGCACATTGGCGCAAAGCCGCATAGACGAGAGCATGGTCAGGCCTTCGATATATCCTTTGGCATAGCTCTTGTCGCCGCTCAGACACATCCAGCCGCTGCGGAATCCCGCGATGCGGTGCGACTTGGACAAGCCGTTGAAGTTGACGCAGAACAGATCGGGACACAGGGACGCGAGCGCGATATGTTTCTTGCCGTCGTAGACCAGACGGTCATAGATCTCGTCCGCAAAGAGGATCAGATGATGCCGACGCGCGATGTCCACGATCCCGCGCAGCACCTCCTCGGAGTAGAGCACGCCGGTGGGGTTGTTGGGGTTGATCACAACGATGCCCTTGGTACGGTCGTTGATCTGGCGCTCAATGTCCTCCAGGTCGGGGTACCAGTGGTTCGCTTCATCGCAGCGGTAATGCCGCACAACGCCGCCGGCCAGTGTGGCGCTCGCCGTCCACAGCGGATAATCGGGCGCCGGGATCAGGATTTCGTCGCCCTTGTCGAGCAGGCCCTGCATCGCCATGGAGATCAGCTCCGAAGCGCCGTTGCCGGTGAAAATATCGTCCAACGTCACGTTCGGAATACCCTTGAGTTGACAGTACTGCAAGATCGCCTCGCGCGCGGCGGGGACGCCCTTGGACTCGGAATAGCCCTCCGCTTTCTGGAGCATACGCTGCATATCGTCGATGATCTCCTGCGGCGCATGGAATCCGAACGGTGCGGGATTGCCGATGTTCAGTTTCAGGATGCGGATACCCTGCGCACTCATACGCGCCGCTTCCTGCACGATGGGGCCGCGCACGTCATAGGAAACGTGATCGAGCTTGCTTGCTTTGTTGTATTGCTGCATCATGATCGCCTCACTTTGATTTCTTTTTATCAGCAGTAATGATTATAGCATGTTCTTCCTGAAACTGCAACTGTTTTTCTTCTGTTTTTTTCATCCGCAAAATGCGTGCATTTTTCTCCGATCTGTGATATAATGGTCGGCGAAAGGCGGCGATACTATGAAAATATTCACAGAGCAGCAGATGCGCCGGGCCGAACAGGCTGCGGCGGACGGCGGGATGGCTTTCCTGCGGCTGATGGAAAACGCCGGCAGCGCCTGCGCCGCGGAGATCCGCACGCATCTGCGTCCCGGACGGAAAACGGTGATCCTCTGCGGCAAGGGCAAGAACGGCGGCGACGGCTTCGTGATCGCGCGCAAGCTCGCGGAGGCCGGCTTTTCCGCCGTGGTGCTTCTGGTTTACGGCAAGCCGACGGACGAGGACGCGCTGTATATGTTCGGCAAGCTCTCCGGTACGACCGTTCATGTTTTCGATCTGACACAGAACGACGCGCCGCGCCGTCTCATCGGCGAGGCGGACATCCTGGTGGACGCGATCTTCGGCATCGGCTTCCACGGCGAAGCGGATGAAACGCTCAGCGCGCTGTTCCGCGAGATCAACGACGCCAAGGGAAAGGTGTTTGCCGTCGATCTGCCGAGCGGCCTCGAATGCGACAGCGCCGAGGTGCGCGGCGAAACGATCCGCGCGGACTATACGCTGGCGATCTCCGCCGGAAAGCCCTGCCACGTCCTGCTGCCCGCGGCAAAGCGCTGCGGGACGGTCGTTCCCGTGCGCATCGGCGTCGAGGACACGCACTACAAAAACGCGCCGTATCACGCCTATACGTTTTCAAAAAAAGAAGCGCGCGCCGCGTTCCCGAAACGGCCCGCCGTCTCCAACAAGGGCGATTTCGGCAAGGTGCTGTGCATCTGCGGCAGCGTATCGTTCGCGGGCGCTGCGGCGCTTGCCGCCGAAAGCGCGCTGCGCAGCGGCGCCGGTCTTGTATACGCCGCGTTCCCGCAGTCCGCGTATCCCGCGATCAGCGCGAAGCTGACCGAGGCGGTGCTGCTGCCCATGCCGGAAGACAGCGAGGGCCGGTTCGCTGCGTCGGCGATCCCGCGCATTCTGGGCGCCATGCAGGGCGTGCAGGCGATCGTGCTGGGCTGCGGTCTGGGGCAAAGCGCGGGCACGCGGGAGCTGGTAGAGGCCGTGCTGCTTCATGCAGCGTGCCCGGTCATACTGGACGCGGATGGCATAAATCTGATCCGCGGCAATATAGATATACTACGGAAGGCAAAGGCAAAGCTGATCCTCACGCCGCATCCCGGCGAAATGGCACGGCTGCTGGGCTGCAGCGTCGAACAGGTACAGCGCGACCGCGTCGGCACGGCGTCTGCATTCGCGGCGGAATACGGCGTGACGCTCGTGCTCAAGGGCGCGAACACCGTGGTCGCATCGCCCAAGGGCGGCGCAGTCTTCCTCGGCACGACCGGCAACTCCGGTTTGGCCAAGGGCGGCAGCGGCGATTTCCTGGCGGGGCTGATGGGCGGATTCGCGGCGCAGGGCGTACGGTTTGCGGCGGAAACCGCGGTGTATATCCACGGGCTGTGCGGCGAGCGCACGGCAAAACGGTATTCCATGCGCGGGATGCTGCCGACGGACTGCATCTGCGAGCTGCCGGACGTGCTTTCCGAATTTGAGTAAAGAGGGATCGCTTTGAAACGTTTTCTTGCGCTGTTGTTTTTCATGTGCTTTGCCCTGTACGGCTGCGGCGGCGCGTCGTCCGGCCGCGACCGTGTGCCGGAATGGCCGGCGGCCATGCAGACCGATCTGTCCCTGAAGACGGATAAAGCGACGTTCGACGCCGACTGGACGTACGGGAACGGCACGTCCGAATTCGTGCTGCGCGCGCCGCAGACGCTGTCCGGCGTGACGGTGCGGTGCGACGGGCTTGTGTGCAGCATCGGCGACGACAGCGTGCAGGCCGACCTGCCGCAGCAGTCCGTGTTCGTGCGGCTGGACGGAGCATACCGCGCGCTGGCCAACGCGCTGGTCGAGCCGCAGCGCACGGGCGAAGGCTGGCGGTACGACGGCATGGACCGCTACGGGTTCGAGGCGCTCGCGCCGCCCGGCGGCGGCACGCTGCAGATCCGTTTCCCGAAGGAGCACGCCGAAGCGTCGCTGACCGTCGAGACGACCGTCGACAACTCGAACGCCGCCGGCACGCAATAGAAAAAACAATAAAACAAACTCTCCGTTTTGTGTTCTTCGATGTTTATTTTGCCGCAAAACCGGCAAAGCTACCGTTGAAAACACAAACACGGAGAGTGATTTTTTTATGATCGTCAGGCGCGGAGATATTTTCTACGCGGACTTGAGCCCCGTCGTCGGCTCGGAGCAGGGCGGCATCCGTCCTGTGCTGATCGTGCAGAACGACACGGGCAACAAGTTCAGTCCCACTGTGATCGCTGCCGCCATCACCAGCCGACGGTTCAAAGCGAATCTGCCCACGCATATACGCGTCGGCGCGACGGACAGCGGTCTGGCCAAGGATTCCATCATTCTGCTCGAACAGGTGCGTACATTGGACAAGCAGCGTCTGAAGGAACGCATGGGCGCTTTAGACGCGGCGGACATGCTGCGCGTGGACCGCGCGCTGTCCGTCAGTCTCGGCATCGGCGCGCAGGACGGCGCAGTCGCCGCCGGATAAAGCCGGCACAACGACAGACCCCGCGTGCGCATGTAGGGCAATACATCCTTTCTGCCGCAAACAAGCGTAATGTCCGGCGGCAAGCATGTATGCTTGCCCTACAAACATAACCTGTCCCTGCACAGGGAACGGATCGCCGCGCTTCACTCGCGATGGCTGTCAAAAAAGCTCCTTATCTCCCCAGAGTCCGCCCTTCCTGTATTCTGTTCATTTTTTCGTCGGCGCGGTCATCCGTTTATGCTGCGTTATCCGTATGCATATTCAATGCAGATCGAGCCGGATCACATCCTCGGCGAAGCGCGAGGACGAAAGATACACGGCGTCGATCCGACCGCGAAACGCGGGATGCTCTGCGACTTTTTCGGCGTGGATGTGCCCGTTTTCAAACAGCACCGCGCCGTCCGTCTCATTGAGATGGGTGATGAAAAGAACGACCTTTCCTCCAAAGCCGTCTGCGTCCGACAGGATCGCTCCGGCAAGCGCTTCGGGCGACGGATACACGCCGTATCGCAGTCTTCCCTGCCATTCATTCGCGACGTTGGTCCTGTCCTGTTCAAGGACGCCGAGCTCTGACGCGGGCCGTTCGCAGTCGAGCCTGCCCGCTCCGTGCCGCGTCACATAGCCGCGCATGACGTAGATCGCGCAGCCGATCGGCGTTTCGTAACGCGCGGAAACCTTTTGCGGGTTAAAAAGCCCCGTTCTCGATGCGGTGACGTGGGGCGCGTACGCGGCGTTCTCCGCGTCCAGCAGCAGCCCCTGCGCGCCCTCATAAACGATCTGCGCCCGTTCGGCGAAAAACCGCGCAGGCTCCGAAACAAGGATCACCAGCGACGAGGCGCGTTTGACGACCTCGGCAAAGTTTTGCAGAACCGTTTCGTCCCGCAAAAGCTCGCCGTATTCCCCCGCTTCGTCGAAGGACAGTCCGAGCTCGTCCATCCTTTCCGGGACATACTGCTCGCGATTGATACGAAGCTGCCGCAGGATCTGCCCGGCACTCAGCGAAGCCGCGTCGCCCACCGTGACGCCAAAGCCGCGCGACGACCGCAGGACGGCCTCGTTGATCCCCATCCCGCAGCTTCCGTGCCGGTTTTTGCCGCGCTTCGTCTCGGCCGCCATGTTGATGAGCACGTCGTCGATCGTTGTGACGAAAGCCAAAGGGTCGGCAAATATCTTCGGGACAAAGCCCGCCGTTTCGCGGAACGCGTCCGTTTCGTCCCGCAGCTTATACAGATCGGGGAAAAACGTCTGCGCCCAGAACGTATCCGCCCCGCGGAAGGAGGCGGATGAGAGCTGGTGAAACACGAACCGCTTTTCGCCTGTCTCGACTGTGTGTCCGGCCTGCGCGCCGCCGTTATGCCGGATCACGACCGTATCCCGAACGCCGCGCACAAGCGTGTCGACGGCCAGTCCTTTTCCCTCGTCGCCGAAATTGGCGCCGATCACGGCACAGGCGTCAGCGTTCAAAACCGGATGCCCTTTTTCGTCGGCAGCACAAGATCCGCGACGGCTTTTTTGACGGTCGGCCTCGTGAGCTCCGGCCAAAGCTCAAGCACGTCCTGCAGCTGACGGCCTTCCTTGAGCAGCATCGTGGTGACGATGATCTCCGGCAGCGCGGCGATCTCGTTCGCGCCGACCTTCAGAAGCCTGCCCGGAAGGATGCTCTCCAGATTCTTCGGATATTCGCTTTTTGCGCCGTGATGGATGTTAATGTGGAAGATCTCATACATGGCGCCTGCCTTTCTCGCGAGCTCGGCAGACATGACATTCCTGCGGACCTTGTCGTCGAATACCTTGTTCATTCCTTCTTTGGAGATCATTTCATGGCAGTCGGCGTCCCCGATCGTGAAAATATAGCCCTTACGGCCATGCTTTTCAAAGCAGTCAATCGACGTATGCTTCGCCGCAAAATACCAGACGAGCGGATAATCCTCGGGGCCGTCTCCACCGCGTCCTTCGAGCCAAAGATCCAGAAGCTGCTCGGCGATGCGGATATCCGACTCGAACTGCGTGACCTGCAGCGGCGCGTTGTCTTGCGTATCGCCGATCGCGGCAAACATGATCTGCGGATCCTCGACCGGCTTGGTGGAAAACAGCTTCATCATCGTTTCGTGCAGACTCTCCTGCGCGATCTGCTTGGAAAGATACCCCATGGAGCCCGTGACATCCAGGCCGAGGATGATCGGCGTTGAATTCGGATGATCGTCCGAATCTCTCGCCTCGCGTTTTCCGATGAAGCGCGGATCAAATCTGGGGTCCATTTCCCTCTTCTGGAATATCTGATTCACCGACGAAGAAGCGTCGAGCTTCTTGCTCGTTTTCAGTTTGGTCCAATCATAGCTCGTGTAGCTTCCGTATCCCATCGTATTTCTCCTTTTCTGTATAATGATCGGTTATATTTTCAGGTTGGAAAGATCCAGCTTGCGGAACTGTCTGCCGCCGAATGCCTCCGTGATAACGCGGTCCCACTCGGCAAAATCGGCATAGGCGTCCTGCGCGGGCGCACGTTTGATAAAGTCCCGGAACGCTTTTGCCGACTGATCGTACTGCATCCCCATCACACGTTTCGCCACGCTTCTGACGGCGCGCAGATCCTGTACGGAACCGTTCGGGCAGGGCTGCGCATTCCACCATCCGCCCGGCAGATAAGCCTCGTGTGTGCGTGCGTTGATGAAAACCGTCTCCATATCGATCCCGCCGTGGGCCAGATCGCTGAACGCCAGCACACAGCAGAGGTTTTCGAGCCGCGAAACGATCCACGCGGCATGTTCCGCGGGCAGGCTGCCGAACGCAGACAGCGGGAAGCATTCCTCGCTTTTGGAAACGCTGACGAGCGTGCGGCCGTCCTTCAGTTCAAAGATGCCGTTGACCGTCGGAAAATACGACGACAGACCCTTGACGTCGGCAGGCGGATATTGCAGCAGCTTCGGCATATTCCGGAACCGTTCGATCTGCGCGCCGGCGCCGGCCGGGAAGACGAAGAGCACATTTCGTCTGGCCGTATAGATGCGCACGCCGTCCCTGACGCCGGAAAACAGATAGCTGACGGCGATCGGGCTGCCGTCCTTTGCGGTAAAGGAAACGCTGTCCGCGTGCGCCCAGATCCGCTCCGTCGCTTCGGGTGCGGGCTCGGCGGCGATCGCGCTCAGATAAACGAGCATCCGATAGCGGAAGTCCTTGTAGCTTTGAAGCTCCGCATCGGACATGACCTGCTTTGTGCCGCAGTAGCTGCACAAAAGATCTCCCGTGCGCGAAACGCTCATCTCGCCGCCGCAGTTGGGGCATTTAAAGCTGACCATGGGATCGTGTCCTCCTTGATCTCATTTCGGGGATTTGTATTCTTTGTACCGTCGGCCGGTACGTTCAGTTCTTGAAGCTGTGGATCGGAGCGGGGATGCGGCCGCCGCGGCGAATGAAATCGGCGCATGAAACGCTGCGCACGGGCATGATCGGCGCGTACCCCAAAAGTCCGCCGAACTGCACCGTCTCGCCGACGTCCTTTCCCGCCACGGGAATGATGCGCACGGCGGTCGTTTTAGCGTTGACCATGCCGATGGCCGCTTCGTCCGCGATGATGCCGGAAATCGTCTCGGCCGCCGTGTCGCCGGGAACGGCGATCATATCGAGGCCGACCGAGCACACGCAGGTCATGGCTTCGAGCTTTTCGATCGTCAGGTTTCCGTTTTCAACC
The DNA here is from genome assembly GCA_017449935.1 of Clostridia bacterium. Taxonomy (GTDB): domain Bacteria; phylum Bacillota; class Clostridia; order Oscillospirales; family Acutalibacteraceae; genus UBA1425. The sequence goes on along the minus strand of JAFSYP010000059.1, from coordinate 12,796 downwards.
GCGTCGATCATCCCCTGATCCTCGCTGACGGGGATGAACGCGCCGGACAATCCGCCGACGTAGGACGACGCCATCACGCCGCCTTTCTTGACCTGATCGTTGAGCATCGCCAGCGCGGCCGTCGTGCCGGGGCCGCCGACGCTCTCGAGTCCCATTTCCATCAATATCTCCGCCACGCTGTCGCCGATAGCCGGCGTGGGCGCGAGCGAAAGATCGACGATCCCGAACGGGACACCCAGACGCTTCGCCGCTTCTCTGGCGACGAGCTGGCCGACGCGCGTGACCTTGAACGCCGTCTTTTTGATCGTCTCGCACAATATCTCGAACGACGCGCCGCGCACCTTTTCGAGCGCTGTCTTGACGACGCCGGGGCCGCTGACGCCGACGTTGACGACCGCCTCGCCCTCGGAAACGCCGTGGAATGCGCCCGCCATAAAGGGGTTGTCGTCCGGCGCGTTGCATAGAACGACGAGCTTTGCGCAGCCGAGCGAATCGCGGTCGGCCGTGCGCGCCGCCGTCTCGCGGATGATCTCGCCCATCATGCGCACGCCGTCCATATCGATGCCCGTCTTGGTCGAGCCGACGTTGACGCTCGAACAGACGCGTTCGGTCACGGCGAGCGCTTCGGGGATCGAACGCATCAGGTTACGGTCCGCTTCGGTCATGCCCTTGGAAATGACCGCCGAATACCCGCCGATAAAGTTGACGCCCAGCGTTGCGGCCGCGCGATCCAGCGTCTTGGCGATCGTCACGAAATCCTGCGGCGTTTTGCACGCGCAGCCGCCCACCATCGCGATCGGCGTGACGGAAATGCGCTTGTTGACGATCGGGATACCGTACAGCTTTTCGATCTCCTCGCCCGTGCGCACCAGATCGCCGGCGACTGTGGTGAGTTTTGTATAAATCTTTTCGTTCAGCTTCTCAAGATCCGCGTCGCAGCAGTCGAGCAGGCTGACACCCAGCGTGATGGTGCGTACGTCCAGATTCTCCTTGAGAATCATGTCATTGGTTTCCAGAACCTCTCTGTGATCGATCATGGTGCACCTCCTCAAATGCGATGCATCTGCTTAAAGATCTCGTCGCTCTGACAGTGCACGATAACGCCCTTCTGCTCGCCGACCTCGCGCAGCGCGTCGGACAGCGCAGCAATGTCCTTGCCCGTCACGTCCGCGACCATCATCATATTGAACCAGCCGTCCACGATGGTCTGGGAGATGTCCAGAATATTGATGCCCTCCTCGGACAGATACGTACAGATCGCGGCGATGATGCCGACGGTGTCCTTGCCGACGACGGTGATGATTGCTTTTTTCATATGTATTCTCCTCCGTTTATTTGAGCGTTACGATCGTCACGCCGTCCTCGCCTTCCCCATACACGCCGGGACGGCTCGTTTTGACATAAGACGATTTTTTCAGATACTGCCGCACGGCTGTGCGCAGCGCGCCCGTGCCCTTGCCGTGTACCACGGTGAAATCCGTCACGCCGGATCGGATTGCCTGGTCGATGAAGCGGTCCAGCTCCATCAGGCATTCCTCCACCGTCATGCCCCGCAGATCCAGCCGCGTTTCGGCCGCAAGGTTCAGTTCGCGTTCCTTGCCTGCCGGGACGCGGCGCGTTTTATTGTTTTCCGCCGGCTTCGCCTGCTCCGTCACCAGACGCAGCTCCGCAAGGCGCACGCGCATTTTGACGGAACCCGCCATCACTTCCACGTTTCCGTTTTTATCCGGCAGCGACTGCACCTTCGCCTGCTTGCCGATCGAGGCGATCAGCACCGTGTCGCCGACCTGCAGCGGACGAGGCAGCTCGTAGTCCTCCTCCGGATCGAACAAACTGACGACCGGATCGGCCGCTTCTTCGATGGCGTCGATCCCGCGCCGCACGGTACGCCGTGCGCGCCGCGCAAGCTCCGCGGCGTCCTGCGACTTGTCGCGCTCCCGGCGCAGCTTCTCCAGCTCCATCAGCAGCGCGTTTGCTTCGCGCCGCGCCTGCTCGGTAATGCGCAGCGCCTGCGCTTTGGCGTTTTCCAGCTCCTTGTTCTTGAGTTCTATCGCTTCCTGACGCAGCTTCTGCGCCTCAAGCAGCGCGGCGTCCGCGTCGCGCGTGACGGCGGCGGCGTTCTCGCGCTCTTTTTCCATATGTAAGCGGCTGAGCTCCAACTGGTCGACCACGTCCTCGAACCGGATATTTGAGTCGTCCACCAGCGCGCGCGCACGGTCGACGACCTCCAACGGCATTCCGAGCCGCTCGGAGATCGCAAAGGCGTTGGAGCGTCCCGGCACGCCGATCAGCAGCCGGTACGTCGGCCGCAGCGTCTGCACGTCAAATTCACAGCACGCGTTTTCGACACCCGGCGTTTGCAGCGCGTACGCCTTCAGCTCCGCATAATGCGTCGTCGCGGCGATATGCGCGCCCTTTCCGGCGAGATATTCCAGCACCGCCATCGCCAGCGCTGCGCCCTCGATCGGGTCTGTACCGGCGCCCAGCTCGTCGATCAGCACAAGACTGCTGTCGTTCGCGCGCTCAAGGATGTCGATGATGTTCGTCATATGCGCCGAGAAGGTGGACAGCGACTGCTCGATCGACTGCTCGTCGCCGATGTCCGCCAAAACCTCCCGAAAAACGGAGATGCGGCTCTGGTCGCGCACCGGCAGCATCAAACCGCACATCGCCATCAGCGACAAAAGTCCCAGCGTCTTGATGGACACGGTTTTGCCGCCCGTATTGGGGCCGGTGATGACGAGCGTATTGAACCCTTCGCCCAGCCGGATGTCGACCGGAACGACCGTCTTCGGGTCGATCAGCGGATGACGCGCCGCGCGCAGGTCGATGACGCCGCTGTCGTTGAGCTCCGGCGCCGCGGCCTTCATGCTGTACGCGAGCTGCGCCTTGGCAAAAATGAGATTCAACTCGACCGCCGCCTCATAGCTCTGCTCGATGGTGTTGCAGAAGTTGCCGGCCTCAACGGACAGCGCGGAGAGGATCCGGTCGATCTCGTCGCGCTCGTCGCTTTGCAGCACCTTGATCTCGTTGTTCGCCGTCACCACGGCCATCGGCTCGATAAAGACCGTCGCGCCGCTGGCGGACGTGTCATGCACCAGTCCCGGCACGTCGGCGCGATGCTCCGCCTTGACCGGCACGACGTAGCGCCCGCCGCGCATGGTGACGATGTTTTCCTGCAAATATTTGGAATACGCGGAGGACCGCGTCATTTTTTCAAGCTGTTCGCGGATACGCGCCTCCTGCACACGGATCTTGCGGCGGATCGCCGCCAGCTCCGGCGAAGCGTTGTCCGACATTTCCTCCTCGGTAAGGATCGCGCCGGTGATGGCGTCCTCCAGGTATTTGTTCGGCGTCAGCGCGCCGAACAGCGTGTCCAGCACCGACTCGACGCCGGCGTTGGAATCGCGCCACTGCGCCAGCGCACGGATCGCGCGCAGCGTCCCGGCGATGTCCAGCAGCTCGCGCATATTCAGCACGCTGCCCGCGTCCGCACGCCGCAGTGCATTGCTCACGTTTTTTAGGCCGCCGAAGGACGGCCCGCCGAATCGCGCCAGCAGCATATGCGCATCCTGCGTCTGACGCATCAGCGCACGCGCCAGCAGAAGCTCCGTCTCCGGCCGCAGCGCAAGCGCCGCCTCTTTCGCGTCGGGACAGGCGGCAAACTCCGCCAGGCGCGCAAGCACCTTGTCAAGCTCCAGCGCAAGAAGATGTTTGTTCATGAAAACACCTCACTGTGTTTTGATTTGATTGTAAAACTGTAACGTCTTGAAATAATGGTTCAGATGGGTGTGCATATATCCTTCGGTCAGAACCGCAAGCTTTTGCAGCCCCGCGTCCGACAGAGTGAACGAAAACAGCTTTTTCGGCTCGGCAAAGCAGATATGCCGCATCGCCGCCAGCACGCCCGGCGTCAGCGGCTCGCCGTGCTCGGCGCAGTCCGGGCAGTACAGACACCCCTCGCGCCGGTCGAAAAACATTTCCGCGCTCTCGTATGTACCGCATTTTGCACAGCCGACAAGATCGGGCATGTAGCCGGAAATGCTCATCAGCCGCAGCTCCAGCACCGCCTTGAGAAACGGCTGCGGCCGTTTGCCGGACGAGAGCAAATACAGCGCGTTCAGCAGCACGCTGAGATACTCCTCCGCCGGCGTTTCCTGCGGTGCCAGAAGTCCCGTCAGCTCGCAGAAGTATTGCGAGAGCGCCAGATGCTCGACGTCCTCGCGCAGCTTGAAAAACACCTCGCGCACACGCGCCTCCGTCACGATATACGCATCCTTGCCGCGGCTGACGGTGAAATCCGCATACGCAAACAACTGCGTGCCGCTCTGCTTCTCGCTCTTGAGCGACCGCGCGCCGCGGGCGAACGCGTACAGCACGCCGTAGTCGCGGGTCAGGAGCGTGACGAACCGGTCACTTTCCCCCGTCCCCTTCTCGCGGATCACCAAGCCGTCGGTCTTCAGCAGCATCTTGTTCCTCCGTAGGCTGTATTTCCTGCGCCAGCTCCGCCCGAAGCGTTTCCCGATAGCGCAGATAGTCGGAGATCCTTCCGCTGAGAAGAAAGGTCTCCCAAAGCGCGTCGCTGTCCATCGTATCCCTCCGCAAAGCAGTTTCTATTACTGTTTCCGGATCGGACACGGTTATGAATGAAAGCGGTCAGTAAAATAATTGAAAATCCGTAAACACCCAGCGCTGGCCGATCAGCTCGTACCGGAACGTGTAATCCTCGTGTCCCGTCACACGGCGGTAGTCGTCGTTCAGCTCGTCGCCGTATTCAAGCGTTTCCACCTGCACGCGGCAAAGCGCGCAGGTCAGGCTCTCCCACTCGACGGTGAGCGAATAGTCGCCCTTTGTGATGTCGCTGCCGCGCGCAAAATCCTGTCCGAACAGCGCGCCGTCCACGTCGATATACGGCGGCGCGTCGCTGTCCTCGTTCAAAAGGCGCTCGCCCGTCTGCGTGTCGAACAGATTGAACACCAGCGTGCGCAGCGCTTCGTAGGACGGGACCGCGTCGCTGACGACGCGATAGTATGTGTGTCCGCCGCGCTCTGTCTTGTCGGCGGAGTCGCACTCCAGCGCGCACAGGTCGAACCAGCCGTAGACCTCCATCGCCTTTTCAAACGCGTTTTCCACATCGGCGACGCTCGGGCGCGGGATCGTCCTCTGCGTCGTCGTCTCCTCCGTCGTCGGTTCCGAAAGAAGATCGGACAGCGGCTGTACGGAGCAGCCGGCCAGGAGCACGCAAAGCGCCAGCGCGGCCAAAAACACCGTTCTGAATCTCATGCCTTTGTCTCCAATCCGAAATTACGGATAAGCCCTTCGCGGTTGCGCCAGTCCTCTTTGACCTTTACCCAGCACTGGAGGTTGACGCGGCAGCACAAAAAGCGCTCCATATCCTCTCTCGCGCGCGTCGAGATGCGCTTGAGCATCGCGCCCTGTCTGCCGATGATGATGCCCTTGTGGCTCTCCTTTTCGCAGTAGATCACGGCGTCGATGTCCATCAGGTCGCTGTCCTCGCGCTCACGCATCTTTTCGATGCTCACCGCCGTACCGTGCGGGATCTCCTTGTCTAAAAGGCGCAGCATCTTTTCGCGCAGGATCTCCGCGACGATCACGCGTTCCGGCTGATCGGTCAGCGTGTCCTCCGGGAAGAAATGGACGGACGGCTCGGCGAGCTTAAAAAGCTCCTCGCGCAGCGCATCGAAATTGTCGCCCGTCTTTGCGCTCGTCGGCACCACCGCCGCGAAGTCACAGCGCTGCGACACGTCGAGGATGCGCGCCATGAGCTTCTCTTTTTCCGGCACCGTGTCCACCTTGTTGATGCACAGGATCACCGGCATTTTTTCGCGTTTGAAGCGCTCGATCAGCTCCAGCTCCTTCTCGCGCAGCTCGCCCGTCGGTTCGATCACAAAAAGACACGCGTCCACGTCGCCGATGCTCTCCGTCACGGCGCGCACCATGTTCTCGCCCAGCTTTGTGCGCGGGCGATGGAACCCGGGCGTATCGGTGAACACAAGCTGCGTCTCGCCCTCGGTCAGAATGCCCGTGATGCGTGTGCGCGTCGTCTGCGGTTTATCGGAAACGATGGCGATCTTCTGCCCCAGCAGACGGTTCAGGATGGAGGACTTGCCCACGTTCGGGCAGCCCACGATCGCAATAAAAGCGGTTTTCGTCATGACTCGGTCCCTTTTCCTTTCTTCCCGAACCGGAAAATAAACAGCATGGACGCCGCCAGGGAAGCGGCCAAAACGACCAGCCACACGGGACGGTCCCGGTAGTAGGCGAACAACTCGCGGAACGCCTGCGGCTGGTAGAGCAGCGCGATCCCGACCAGCACGGAAAAGATCGCGCCGATCAGCACGGCGCCCGCGGCGGCGTCCTTGGCGACCTTGCAGAATTCGTTCTTTCTCTGCTCGACCAGATCGACCACGTTTTCCAGCGCGGTATTGATCATCTCGCCCATCATCACTAATGCGTTGGCCAAAAACAGGATCGCAAAGCCCGTCCGGGACACTTTAAAGAAATCGTAAACCAGCAGATACCCGTACATATACGCGCACACCACCAGATGGATGCGCATGTTCCGTTCGCTGCGCAGCGTGCGGAATATCCCCGCGAACGCATAGCCGAAGCTCTTCAGTAACGCTTTCATCTCATCCCTCGTCGTCCATGTAATAGCTGCTGCCGCGGCCGAGGCCGAGCTGCGTGAGCGCGGCTTCCTCTTTTTCGCGCATACGGACCATCTCCAGTCCGCCCGCCTCATGGTCGTACCCCAGCAGGTGCAGCATCGAATGTACGGTCAGGAACCCGACCTCGCGCTGCAGAGAGTGGCCGTACAGCTTCGCCTGCTCGACCGCGTGCTGCATGGAGATCACGATGTCTCCGAGCATCTGCGCGCCGGTATCGTTGTTGACGTCGTAGACGCCGTTGATGCCCAGCGGGAACGACAGCACGTCCGTGCTCCTGTCGATGTTGCGGTACTGACGGTTCAGCTCGCGGATCGTCTCGTCATCCACGAACGTGACGCTGATCTCCGCGGAGCCGGAGAAATCCTCGTCCGCCAGCACGGCATGGCAGCAGCGGCGGACCAGCATCCGCACGCCGGTCGGTATCTTAACTTCCTTCTGATCGTTGGAAATGATCACTTTCACTTTGTTCGTCATTTTCTCTTTCGTTCCTCCTCGCTGCGTTCATATGCCTTGATGATGTCCTGCACGAGCTTATGGCGCACGACGTCTTTTTCGTTGAATCGGACGGTTTCGATGTCGTCGATGTGCTTGAGAATCCGGACGGCCTCGACCAGACCGGATTTTTTACCGTCGGGCAGGTCGATCTGCGTCACGTCGCCCGTGACGACCATTTTGGAATTGAAGCCCAGACGCGTCAGGAACATCTTCATCTGTTCGGCCGTCGTGTTCTGCGCCTCGTCCAGAATAATGAAACTGTCGTCCAGCGTGCGTCCGCGCATATAGGCCAGCGGCGCGACTTCGATGCTCCCGCGCTCCTGCTGCTTCTGAAAATTCTCCGCGCCGAGCATATCGAACAGCGCGTCATACAGCGGACGCAGATACGGATCGACCTTCTGCTGCAGATCGCCGGGCAGGAAACCGAGCTTTTCGCCCGCCTCCACCGCGGGACGCGTCAGGATGATGCGGTTGACCTCCTTTGCGCGAAACGCGGTCACCGCCATGGCCACGGCAAGATACGTTTTGCCCGTGCCGGCGGGGCCGACGCCGATCGTCACAGTGTTCTGCCGGATCGCCTCGACGTATTTCTTCTGGCCGAGCGTCTTGGGCTTGACGGGCTTGCCTTTGGACGTGATGCAGATGCAGCCGCTCGTCATGCTCTCGAGCTGATCGTCCTTGCCGTCCTCGACCATCGACAGCACATACCGCACGTTCTGCGAGCTGAGCTCTTCTCCCTTGTTGATGAGCATCAGAAGGCCGCGGATCGCCCGGACCGCCTTGTCCACGTTTTCCGGCTCGCCGACCACCTTCAGCTCCGAACCGCGGCTGACCACGTCGACGGAAAACTTCTCCTGCACCTGCCGGATATTCTCGTCAAAACTGCCGAATAATCCGACGGCCTGTTCCATGCGGTCAAAGCTGATGATCTGTTCCGCCATCGCAAACACCTCGCTTTTAGGCAGACTTCCCAAAAAATACAGAATATTTTGTTTATTATACCATACTCCCCGGCAAAATTCACGCAAAGACGCAAATTTTTTTGTATAATATTACACAAAATTTTGCATGTATTCTTGTGCAAGCTGACGGAACCAAATACATACAAGACGTACTCCGAACGCGCACGGTATTGCATTCGGAAAATATATATGCTATACTGGGTACGGAGGCGTGATTATGGGATATGATACGATGAAAGAGCGCCGTGCGCTCGCAAAAGAACTGGATCAGAAACAGCATGAGCTGCGCCTGAAGAATCAGCACGACGACTGGTTGGCGGACAGCGTGTTTCCGAGTCTGTACGCCCAGTGCTCCAGAAAGCCGATCAATCCGAAGCTGGTGGTCTTCGCGGGCACCAAATCCGAAAAGCTCCCGTATACCATGCGCTCGCTGTTTACGAAGCTGACCGAGCAGGGCTATACCTGCCGGTATTTCGGCGTGCCGTCTTCTTTCAAGAACCGCAAGGCGGAGTTCGCCTACTACAAGGAATTCTTTGCGTCCTACGGCGTGTGCAAGTGCCTGTATATCGACGACATCTTCGCGCCGGTCTACTGTGTCGAGCCGCGTGCGGGACAGCATGTGGTGCAGCTCTGGCATACGCCCGCGCTGCTGCGCAAGGCCGGCTATGCCATCGGCAAGCGCGGCGTGGCGGGAGAGATCGTCGACCGCCGGCTGGTGCACAAGAACTACACGGACGTCGTCGCTTCTTCCGGCTACGTCAAAAACACGCTCGCCTCCGTCTTCAACTGCTCGGAGGACATCATCCACGGATGGGGCTGCGCGCATACGGACGTCTATTTCGACAAGGAATTCATCCGCAAGTCGCGCCATGATCTCGTGCGCCTCGTGCCGAACCTGACCAGTCAGATCGGCGATCGGAAGATCCTTCTGTATGCGCCGACGTACCGCGGCGAAAACGATCACGCCTACACGCACAGAATGCTGGATCTGCTGCTGCTCAAGCGTTTGCTCGGCGACAAATTCGTGCTGCTCATCCGGATGCACCCGCTGATCCAGGACGGCTCGCTCATCGTGGGCGATATGCGCGATCTGGTACACGATTTTGCGTTCGAGGTGCCGCAGAGCGTTTCGATCGACGCCACGCTTTGCGGATCGGACATGCTGATTACGGACTACTCCACGATCCTGTTTGAATACTCCCTGCTGGGACGGCCGATGGTGTTTTACGCGTTCGATTTCGAGCAATATACGCGCCGCCGCCCCCTCTTTTACGACTACGCAAGCTTCGTGCCCGGACCGATCGTATACGATTCGGCGCAGCTGTCCGACGCTGTGCTGGATATGCAGACGGATTTTGACGAAGAGCAGATCCGCCACTTCGCCCGCAAGTATATGGGCGGGTGCGACGGACACAGCACCGAGCGGATCATTCACTACACGGTCAAAAAATGACCTGAAGACAGCGCAAAACCCTATGGCTTTCCGAAGAAGTCATAGGGTTTTTTCACGTTTATTTGAGCCAAACAAAATTGGTGTCGTTCACGATATCTTCGACGCTGTAATTCACCAGCACCGCATCCGCGCCGTACTGCGTCAACAGCTGCGAGACCGCCTGCGTGCGGTAATACCGCAGATCGATCATCCATATCTCATGATACGCCGCCGCAAGCTGTGTCGCCAACGTGTTGCCGAACGAATCCTTCAACAGCAGCAGCGTGCCGTCGGGCACGGCGTCGTTGACGATGTGCGTCAGACTGTGGTTGCCGTCCAGGTACACGGGATAGCGGTCGTATTCTTTCAGGTGCTCGCGGAAAAACACGTCGTCGCACTCCGTCTTTTCGTCGCTGCCGAGATCGGTCACGACCGTCGAGAGAGAGGCGCCGCGGATCTTCCAAAGCTCCATCGTGTCCGGCTTTCTGCCCCAGAGCGCCGCGCGCGAATACGTCGTGCCGTAAAAGCCGGAAACAGGTTCGATCTCGAACATATCCTTCGTCAACGGCGTTTTACCGGCTTCGCGCAAAAAAGCGTTTGCCGCAAGGAACGCGCCCTCGGACGTCCAGTGGTGATCGGTTTTATAGTAGATCTGCGTTTTTTCGCGCGCATCGGCGAACGTCTGCCGCAGATCGACGAACGTATAACTGTCGGCCGTCTGCGCTTTGATCTGTGAAAACAGCGCGTCGTCGTTATACGCCGCATGACCGCGCGGCAGCTTATCGGGCAGAATGTATCCCGTCTGCGGAACGATCAGCAGATAGGCCGGCGTCTCGGTCTGCTGCGCAAAAGCGTTCAACCTTTTCAGATTCGTCCTGAGATTGCGCGGATTGTCCGCGTTCGGCGTCTGGATCAGATACCCGTCCTTCGCGGCATAAATCCCGTCCGTCCCGTTCTGTCCGGTGAGCGCGTTGAAATAGGAACAAAGGCCGACCCAAAAATTCCGGAACGGCATCTGATCCTGTATATACGTCTCCAGCTCCGATTCCAGCTTGCCGCTGAAAAGCGTTTCGATCCGGAACGGCGGCCGCTGCGAGAGCACGCGCTTCTCTGTTTCGGAAAAAGACTTGTCCGGCAGTAAGAACTGCGCAAACAGCACAAACAACAGCGCGCAGAAGAAGCATACAGACGCGTTTTTTGCAGTCAGTTTTTCTTTAAGCATAAACAGAAAGCAGCGTCTCGGCTTTGGCATTGTCCGCGCAAACGCAAACGATCACAAAATCGCCGCACACGCGAACCACGGCAGAATCCAGCTTAGGCGTCTCCTGCGGCGCATAGCCGGCAAAGGACTCCTTTTGCCGCGCAAGCCGCGCTTCGGCAAGCTCGGTCAGCGCTTCGGCGGAGAATGCGGCGTCGATCTGAAACACGGCGATCTCCTCCGGCGTCGCATTCGTGCTGATGTACAGCGCCGAATCGCCCGTATATCCGTCCTCGTCCGCGATCCCGTAGAGCGAAGGTGCGCGGTCGGGGATCTGCGTCATCATATCGTCAAACGGCAGACTGCCCGACAGAAGATCGAGCCACGCCTGCGCCGTTTGCGGAGCAGAGACTTTTTCGACGCTTTTGCCGCAGGAAGCAAAGCTCAAAAGGATCAGCACAGCCAAGAGGATCGTAATCTTTTTCATCGTATCAAAACTCCTTATGCAGTCACCGATCGAACCGGCGGCTGCTTATTCCGCCTCATTCTGCGCAAGATACGCGGAAAGATCGCCCGCCCAAAGCTTGCAGTATTGATAACTGAAATGCACGCCGTCGGTCGTGATCTCGTCGGGCAGCGCCCCGTCCGCATTGTAGAACGCATCGGAAACGGGCAGATAAACGGCGTCGACTTCCTCGCACATCTCGCGGATCATCTCGTTGAACTTGACGACGTTCTCGTTGTTGATGCCGTTAGTGCTGGTGTTGGAATATTCGGTCGTCACGGGGAAGATCGCCTGGCAGTAGACCTTCACCCCCGGGTTCAGTTCACGCACCTTATCGATCAGCTCTTTATAGTGTGAGATAAAATTCTCCGGATACGGCCAGCCGAGCTCATTTTCTCCGAAGACGAGAACAGCCTTGGTATAATGATTGCCGTAGATCTCCGAGATCGGCGGAGAACCGGTCCCGTCAGAAAGGACCTGATGGATCGAAAGACCGACGCGGGCAACGAAATCCGCATTCGTCACCAGACCGTAATTCGATAATTCCTCCGCCTGCGAATTGCCGATAATGACCGTATCGTCGAACGCCTGTTCGTCGATCTCGCTGGGGATATATTCGTCATATCTTATCGTAAGCGTCGGAATATCCGCCGTTCCGGACGCGATATTCTCGCCGGAGCGTATGTGATTTCCCGCGTCATTTTCCGTCTGCCGCACATCGCCGAAACCGCGCCGAGCGATCGAAACAGCAAAAAGAATGACAATCGTAATAGCGACCAAAACCACGACCAAAAAAGCATGCTGAAGCTTGACTCTATCCATCTGATTACAACCATTCATTCGTAATAAAGTAAGAAAGCGCATGTCGGTAAGCGACATGCTTTAATTCATTTTACATCCATATTTGCGGATTGTCAACAGATTTCGACGGCGCGAAAGATAGAACTTATGGCAATACCGCACGTCCAAATTGTACAGTATTACCATATTGTGCATTATAGTGTTCAGCGCCGCAAAAAGCCCGGATTCTACACGGAAAATCGAGATCAACGCTTTTTTGCGGGATTCCAAAAAACGGTACTTCACGGATTTCCGTACAAATACCGACAAAGCGGAATAAAACGGTGTATTGTAAAATGCCATTTGCGGCAGTTGTGCAGGGGCAACCGCGAAACGTAAAAAAACGTCGCTCCGAGCGCGTAAGCACGTAGGAATCCGTACCCTCGTTGAAGCGTATAATCAGAAACATGGGGAACGGATCGCCGCGCTTCGCTCGCGATGACACGTGGTTGGACCGGTGTGCGCGGAAATCCGTGACGAACGATTCTTCTTGCTTGCAATATTCCCAGACTATCCGTGAACATCGAACAGAAAAAGGTTCTTCACGGATTTCCGTGCAAAAGGGAGTGCGGCAAGGATAGGTAACGAATAAGTGTAAAGAAGTAATCTTCGTCACGGTAACCGTATCCGATACGTTTAGCAACCTTGATTTTGTTATTGAAGCCTTCCAGCTTG
>JAFSYP010000058.1 GCA_017449935.1 Clostridia bacterium | reverse complement strand
ATAGTTCCCCTCCGGCACCGCAAGCTGTTCGGCAAGCGGGCGGTTGTCCTCCGACAGCGTACCGCCTGCTTTTTCAAGCATGGCGTTCTGATCCTTCTGCACCACGGCTTCCGTCTCCGGCGTCGGCACGCAGGCGCAAAGAAAAACGGCTGTGAGAAAGAATACCAATATGCGTTTCATGTTTTCTCCTTTCATGCGCGGAGGGCAATTCATGACGCAGTCAATTCACGGCGCAGCCAATTCATGTGCGTAAGCACAATTCATTCAAATGAATTTCACCTTGCGGTGAATGAATTGTCCTTGCTCAGTATCCGTTCCACGGGTCGATGACGGTGCCGTCGACCGCGTTGATGATCAGGATGTCGGTGAAGTTGTCGTCGCCGAAATCCTGCTCGTACCGAATGTCCAGATAAAAGCAATATGCCGGGACCAGCAGCCCTGTTTCGACCGTGTTCTTCTCGCGGATGCGCCAAAGCCCGAGGTCGATCCGGCGCACGTTTGCCGTGCAGCTGATCACATGCTCGCTCGACGCCCTCCGGTTCAAAAGCATCGGCAGCCGCGATTCCAGCACGCGCCGAATCTCCGAAAACGGCTGCAGGCGGCAGTTCGATTCCACGACTTCCTGCGTTTCGGTCGGGGACGACCAATTGAGAAAGACGTCTTCGCTGTCGTCAAACCACATATACAGCGTTTCATAACACCATTCCGGCGCAACCATATCCTCCAGCGCATACAGATTCATGTTCAGTCCGTTCGCATTGCAGACCGGCACGCCGTTTACAAGCCGCACACAGTCGACCCGATACGCATATCCGGAGAGTCTGTAATCGTACCGCGCGTCGGCGTCCGGAAGCAGCTTGATCTCCGAAATCGCGAATCGATCGGCAATCCCCATCTGTTCGAGCATCGCCTGCGCGCGCGCCTGTATTTCGGCGGGCGTCGTATGGATATAATCCCTTGCCGCCTCCGGAATCGGATCGCCGGCTTTCAACACAAATTTGGGGAGCGTTCCGGCTGCGTCAAACGCCATCGGCGCGTGACTTGCCGTGGAATACGAAAAGCTCGCGTTTTTGATCACACAGATCGCGCCGTCGGTTTCGCGGATCGTCTCCGTATTGTCGTAGTTGTTCTGCACGTTGAACCGAACGCCGTACTGCGATTCATACGCCTGCAGCTCCGTGCGGTGCGCGACGACCTTGCCGTGCCCGTCCTGCATGTCGCCGATGACAAGCGTGCCGTCGGCATACTGTGTCGGCAGCGTGTCCGGCGCGTCCGCATACTTCTTTTTCAGCGTTTCGATCTGCTCCGCCGCCTCCTCCGGATCGTACATATCCTTTACGAGCTCGCCGCTCTGGATCTGCATCCAGAATTCGATCGACTTTTGGATCGTCTCCTTGCTCTCGCCGTCTTGCCAAAGGTACATCACGCGATCGCCGATCAGCCGGTTCCAAAGGTCATAGACCTGTTCCTGTGAAAAGTCCGTCGGCGCCGCCCGCACGATCGGCAGCGGGCTTTTCGGCACGTTTATATCCGCGTCGACGGTGATCCGGACCTTGTCCGAAAGCCCCGGAATCTCCAGAGAAAGATGCTCCGGAATGTCGTACAGTTCAAAGTAATCAAGCGTCGGCGGCGTTTTTGCAGCGCCTTCCGCCGCCGCGGCGAGCGTCTCCTCATCGCCGTGCGCCATCTCGATCATGGCGTCCTGATTCTTTTGCTTCACCGCATCGACCTCCGGCGTCGGCACGCAGGCAAGCATCAGCAGCACCAGAATAAGACTCAATAACCGTTTCATCGATCCGATCCTCCATGCTTTTCTGCGTCCATCGTAGCATCGAGATTCGTCCAAAATGCGTCTAAGTTGTCTCAGAGTTGTTACAGAGTTTTAAAATCTTGCAAAAAACGCTCCGGATTGCAAAAACAGCCTGCGTTCCGGGATTCCTCACTTCGTTCGAAATGACAAGCCGCGCGCATCGGAACGGCAAGCGGCATATGCCGCCCGTCCCGTCAACCGATGCCGCGTTGCGGCGAAGGATCTCTGCACAAAAAAACGCTCCGGATTGCTCCGGAGCGTTTTCGATTGTGATTTGCCTTATTGGAAGGTGATGGCCTCCGTCCAGAATTCGTTGTGATAGAGGTCGGTCAGGCAGTAGGTGACGTCGCATTCCGCATCGTCAAGGTCGATGTAGCCGACCTCGAGCGCGCCGCTCACGGTGAGCTGTCCGATCTTGTACGTCGCCTGATAGTCGCCGCCGTCGCTGT
>JAFSYP010000057.1 GCA_017449935.1 Clostridia bacterium | reverse complement strand
GCGGTTTGCGAAGCAAGATTTTTCGTCAGGTTGTACAAAAAGCTCGAAGGCTTGCTGACGCAAGTCAAGAGATTTTTGCGCAGCATGACGGAATAAGATTCGAGCAAGGCGTGCATCGCGAATTGTGCGGTGTCGCCTTAAATACAGGATCGTTTTCCGGAATACTTTTTTCAATATTTTTCAATATTAAACGGTAAAACTACTTGATTTCTGTCTCTCATCATAGTACAATAAACCTGCTTTCTGTGTGGTTTTTGTTAGCACTTTAATAATACTATGAAAGCAGCAACCGGACAACCCTTTTCGGGCTGCCCGGCTTGTTTTTTCTGCTTTTGGGGCTGCCTTAGCGCGACAGCCTCTTTTTCATGACGGCGCGATCACGCCGCTTAGCTCTGCCGGCCGCGCAGGATCGCTTCGGCCAGCGGGAGATCGTCGGCATAGGTGATCTTCATATTGCTCACGGAACCGGCGACCAGCCGCACCTTTTTGCCGCGTATGGCGTAAATTTTGCACGCGTCGGTCAGCGTTTCGGCCTCCTCGGCGGTCAGACTTTCGACCGCGCGCTGCAGCTCCGGCAAGCGAAAGCTCTGCGGCGTCTGGCCCTGATACAGCTCGCTGCGAAGCGGGACGTCGGAGATAAACGCGCCGTCCGTGCTGTGCACGATCGTGTCCGTAGCGGGGATGACCGTGTCGCACGCGCCGTCCTCGCGCACGGCAGAAATATTCTCAATGATAATTTTTTCGGTCACGAACGGACGCACCGCGTCATGCGTGAGCAGGATTGTATCTTCGTCCACGGGATACCGCTCGCGGACGTAGCGGATGGCGCACAGCAGCGTGTCGTTGCGCGTTGCGCCGCCGGCGGCGACGCCGATCTGCGCATCCGGCAGATACGCCGCGATCTGTTCGCGCGTGTAGTCGATCCATTCCGGCGGGCAGAGGACGAACAGACCGTCGATCTCCCCGACCGGCAAAAACGCTTCCAGCGTGTGGATCAAAACAGGTTTGCCGCCCAGCGGCAGGAATTGCTTCGGCAAAGCGGTTTGCCCCATGCGGCTGCCCGAACCGGCAGCGAAAACGGCAGCAAAAACCATAAAGACTCCCCTTTTGCATGGATTCATCCTAAATTATATGCACAAAAAAACGGCGTGTCAATAAAAATATTGCACAAAATACACAAAAGTGGTTGACAGATGACGCACAAGAGTGTTATATTGTAATAGAAGGAGGAGTGTTATATGCTCAAAAACGTATTTCGTAAAACCTTGAGCGTGACAGTTGCGCTCATTATGGTCTTCACCACGTTTTGCTTTGCGCAGCCCATCACCGCCTCTGCGGCAGTGAACACGACGAGCGCAAGCAATGCGGCAGACGTCAATTTCGTCGTGCCTGAAGCGATCTATCTGAAGCCCACGTGGAATTCCTACTACGCGGCGCAGCAGATGTCGTTCCAGTGGTATGTCAACAACACGATGAACAGCAGCGGCGGCGTCACGCTTGACACCGGCGAAGCGTCGACCGGCCGGATCTATTTCAAGTATGCCGGCGCGACGAAAGCTGACATCACCTTTGAGTGGCTGGACGGCACGGGAAAAGCGACGAGCGGCGGCGCCGTGCGCTACGGCGACACCAACGATCGCTATGCGGGCACGGCGTATACCATGACCGGCGGCAATTCGTATATCACGATCTCTGCCGGTACGTCGCCCAGCATGTCCGCTTCGCAGACCGGCGCGTATCTGCGCTGGACGGCGACGTTCACGGACTCGACGGACAACCGCGTCAAGACCGCCACGGCCTATACCTATGTGTATAAGCCCTACGTACAGCCTGTCGGTACGGCCATTAAAACCATCAATGACCGCGGCAGCAACCATTGGGGACAGAACCTGTCCTGGATCTCCGGCGTGCACGATACGGATTCGTCCGCGCTCGGCGACTATTATCCCAACACCAGCCTTACCTCGAGCGGCAGCGGTTTACTGGTTCTTTCCTCGTCCAACCAGTCGGGCTGCGTGGCCGTCGGCGATTACGGCGGACTGTATGCGCAGTTTGCGACCGGCTCCGACTCCACGAGCCGTTTCAAGTACACGGCAAGCAACACCTCTTCGGCCGGCTGGCTGAACCAGAACGGCAGTCCTCTGTACGTGCCGGATAAGTCCTTCCGGTACGTTCTGAACGACAAGACCGGCCACAGCAGCGGCGACGACGCGTTCAATACGCTTGCGTATTCCCCGACGGCGGTAATGACGGTCGACATCAGCCGTTACACCAACCTCAACCAGATCCCGAACCTGTCTCTCGGTCTGTTTGTCACGGACGACGAAGCCAGTGATTCCGGCGGCGCATGGTTCGTGGCGAACTACAACGGGACGCCCACCACGTCGGATGACAAGGATTACTTCAAGAACAACACCAGCCACGCGAAGGAGATCTGGGACCGCTACGCGGCAGCCAAGGACATCAAAGCGGTCGGCTCCTACGATGATCGCAGTGCCAGCGAAGCGGAAGGCGTGAAGTACAACGGCCGCTGGCCGAAGGCGCTTTCGACCTCCGCGGGCACCAGCACCTATTACGTCGGCACCGGTTACTTCAACCACCAGGGCAGCGGCTCGAACTACGGCGGCGACACGATCTGGAACGTGTCCGAGCTTCGTATGAAGGTCACGCGTTACGATAAGTCCACCCTGCGTACTGCCGTGCTGAAGGCGATCCACGCCAGCGCGACAATCAACAGCGCGTTCTATGACAGAACGTCTTCCTACTGGGTCAACTACACGAACCTGTTCCATGCGGCGTCCATGGCGCTGACCAAGCTGGACGGCTCCGTCTCCGTTACGGCAGTCGTGGACAACGTTTCCACGAACTATACCTCGCCGTCGACGCTCGCAAGCGCGTTGTCTACGGCAGTGGACAGACTTCTCAACGGCAACGGCCGGATCAGCAACCGTAAAGTGACGCAGACCAACATCGCGCTGCGCGATATGGGCGACGGCACGTATGTTTACGCCGAGCTGCTCGGCGGCACGCAGACGCGTACGACGACCTTTACCACCTACAACACCGTGACGCTGACCGCGGACACCGTCCCCGGCTACACGTACGTCGGTCTTGTCCGCAAAACCTCGGTGCCTACCGTTTCCGTCGGCATCACGGCGTCCTATCCCTCGGATTTCACGACCTCGGATACCGGCGCGACCATTTCCGGCAGCACGGTCAAGTATCAGCACACCGATACGACCGGAACGGACGGCAACGGCAACATCTATTACGCATACTATTATGTTGCCAACCACTACACCGTGCGCTACAACGCCGGCGGCGGATCGGGCTCGATGTCGGATCAGTCCTTCACCTACAACGTATCGCAGAATCTCTTTGAGAATTCCTTCAGCCGCAGCGGCTACGTCTTCAACGGCTGGGCGACGTCTTCCGGCGGCAGCTCGGTTTACGCAGACGGCCAGTCTGTCAAGAACCTGACGACCACGGCCAACGGCGTCGTCACGCTGTATGCCTGCTGGACTGCGGAGAGTTATACGATCATGTATGATACGGTGGGCGGTTCCATCGACGGGATCCCCCAGACCACCTACGACATCAACACCAACGTTTCGCTGCCCACCGCGAGCAAGGAAGGTCATACGCTCGTCAGCTGGCGTGCGGACGACAGCGGCAACTGGGGCCCGATGACGTATAACGCAAATTCCCCCATCTCCGGCAAGTACGGCAACGTCAAGTTTACGGCTGTCTGGAATGCCAACAGTTACACCGTGGCGTTCAACTCCAACGGCGGCTCCGGCACCGGCATGTCGAACCAGACCTTCACCTACGGCGTTTCGCAGGCGCTGACCGCGTGTGCATACTCGCGCGACGGCTATACCTTCCGCGGCTGGGCTTTGTCGTCGGATGCGACGGACCCGGTATACAGAGATAAGGAAACCGTGCAGAATCTGACGGCCGGTTCCGGTACAGTCGTTACGCTGTACGCGGTTTGGGGCACGAATTCGTACACGATCGTCTATTCGACGGACGGCGGCTCGATCCGCGACACAGAATACACCAAGAATAATTACACGATCAACGATGTTCTTCATCTGCCCGTGACCGTCGAGAAGACCGGTTATACGTTCGCCGGCTGGAAGCCGACCAACACCGCAGGCAACTGGAACGTCAATACTACGTACACCGGCACGGTCAACGCCGGCATGATGGGCAACGTCACGCTGCAGGCGCAGTGGGCGGTGCAGGGCTACACCATCCAGTATCTGACCGACGGCGGCGAGATCATCGGCAACCGTTACACGACGGCTTATAATGTCACGGACGCCATCACGCTGCCCTCCGCGCGTAAGACCGGTTACAGCTTCGGCAACTGGAAAGCCAACGGCATCGGCAACTGGGGCGACGGCGTCTATGCTGCCGGCAGCGTCAGCGCGGGCAGATACGGCGACGTGGCGCTTACCGCGCAGTGGACAGGTATCCAGTATTCTGTTTCCTTCAACGGCAACAGCTCCACCGGCGGCGTCATGTACAACCAGAGCTTTGTGTATGGCGAGAAGAAAGCGCTGACCTCGAATGAGTATTCGCGCAACGGTTATACGTACCTCGGCTGGTCGACCAATTCTTCGGCCACCACCGCGCAGTATCAGGACGGCGAAGAAGTGCAGAACCTGTCTGTAACGCCCAATGGCGTCGTGACGCTGTTCGCAGTCTGGCAGAAGAACAGCTACACGATCACTTATGATCCGGCCGACGGCGAAATCACCACACAGGGTGCGAGGACCTATACGATCACCGATTCGATCAACGTCGGCGCGGCGTCCCGCACGGGCTACACGTTCACGGGCTGGCTTCCCGCAGCGAACAGCGGCAGCTGGCATACGTACGATCCTGTCTATTCCGGCACGGTCGCGGCAGGCTGCTACGGCGACGTCACGCTGGTCGCACAGTGGACCAAGAACACCTATACCATTCAGTATGATTCGGTCGGCGGCACGATTTCCGGCAACTACACCTCGACGTACTCGGTCGATACGAACATCGTGTTCCCGACGATCGTGCGTTCGGGCTATGCCTTCATGGGCTGGCAGGCCTCCGCGGCGTGGAACAATATTCTGATTACGGATAACAAGGCTCCCGCGGGCGCGATGGGCAACGTAACGCTGACCGCGACGTGGAGACAGCAGACCTACTACGTACACTTCGACTCCAACGGCGGTACCGGCACGATGAACGATCAGCTCATGAAGTTTGATGAGTCGCAGAATCTGACGCCCAACGCGTTCTCGCGTCTCGGCTACGATTTCGTCGGTTGGGCGAGATCTGCGAACGGCGCGCTGGAGTATGCGAACGGCGATTCCGTGCGCAACCTCAGCCAGACGGAGAATGCGATCATCACGCTGTATGCGGTCTGGTCCACGCGCAACTTCTCGATCATCTATAACCTCAACGGCGCCACCGGTCAGGTCAACGGCGCGGGTATGCCGAATCTCTTCCCGACCGCCATCGCCATGGAAGGCACGAAGACGTTGCGTGCGTACAACGGCGGCGACGCGATCGTCAACGGTCAGACCTGCGCGTTCGCAGGCTGGGCGTTCAATAAGGCGGACGCTGACAACGGTATCGTCGAGTACGAGAACAGAGGTTCGTTCGAGCTGAACTCGACCACGCTCGACAAGTGTGACGTGGACTGGACGGCCGACACGCCGACCATCACGTTCTATGCCGTGTGGAACAGTGTGGAGATCAAGATGGAAGGCAAGACCGGTTCCACGACAGTGCTCGATACCGAAAGAAAGTTCATCTACGGTCTGAAAACGCAGATCACCAAGGAAGAGCTTGAGAACAATTACCTCACCGTGGAGGGCAACGGTAAGCTGGTCATCGTCAGCGACGGCGCGATCGGCACCGGCACGGTCGTCGAGCTGAGAAACAGCTACACGAACGAGCTGCTTGACAGCTATCAGATCGTCATCTTCGGCGACCTCAACGGCGACGGCATCATCAACTCCACTGATACGACGGAGATCCGTATGATGCGCGCAAGATTGCAGGATACCTCCTTCAACAGTGCGAAGACGGTGGCGGCGGATCTTCTCAATGATAACAACATCAACTCCACCGACGAGACGAATATGCGTATGCTCGCGGCCAGAATCGCGACGATCGATCAGGTGACGCGCGAGATCACCAGAGTCGAAGAATAACGCACGGACGGCGGCATTCAGCTCCGTAGTTTAACAGAAGCGCCCGCATGGCTTCGGTCATGCGGGCTTTTCCTGTCTCTTGAAAGACAAACCGTGCAGATCGTTTTCTTGACAGATCCTGCCCTTCAAGGTACAATATGCATAATGGTTCACGGAAAACCGTGATGAACCGAAAAAACATAGGCTGCGGAGGGAACGCGATGCAAACAGACGATTGGGTGCGCGCCGAGGATTACGCCGAGCCGCGCTGCCTGCTGTGTGACGAACCGCACGGCGCAAAACCGAAACCGAAACACATCCCGTGGCAGCGTGTGCGGGAAAAGTTCGACGCGTATACGTCCGCCAATGACTACGCCGGCGCGCGCAGACATATGCTCTACTGGCTGGACGAGGCCAGGCTCGGCGGCGATCTTTTGGGAGAATTCCAGATTCATAACGAACTCATGGGCCTGTACCGGAAAACAGCGCAGGAAAAAGAGGCGTTTCAAAGCATGGACGCGGCGCTGACGCTCGTGCGTTCGCTGCGGCTGGATGCGCGTATCGACGGCGCGACCGCGCTGCTGAATGCCGCGACGGTGTGCAGCGCGTTCGGGCAGAACGAAAAAGCGTTGTCCTTGTTCACGCAGGCCAAGGAGATCTATGACAAACAGCTCGCGCCGGACGATCCGCGCATGGGCGGGCTGTGCAACAATATGGGGCTGTCGCTCGTTGCACTCGGCAGATACGACGAGGCGGACGCGCTTTACCGACGGGCGCTGGAGGTGATGGCGCATGCGCCGCACGGCGCGCTGGAGCAGGCGATTACCTATCTGAACATGGCGGACGCCGCGTTTTTGCGGTCGGGCGAGGACAAGCAGGCGGACGAATATCTGGAAACGGCGCTGGGCCTTTTGGAGGATGAGCGGCTCGCGCGCGACGGCTACTATGCGTTCGTGTGCGAAAAGTGCGCGCCGACCTTCCTCGGATTCGGCTGGGACGCTTACGGAAAAGAATTGCAGGAAAGGGCGCGGGAGATCTATGAACGGAATTGAACTGGCACGCGCGTTTTATTTGCAGTACGGCGAACCGATGCTGTGCGAGCAGTTCCCGCAGCTGACCGATCTGCTCGCCGTCGGCCTGTGCGGGAGCGGCTCGGAGTGCTTCGGATTTGACGACGAGGTGTCGCGCGATCATGATTTCGAGCCGGGATTCTGCATTTTTCTGCCCGGCGAAAACGTCATCGACCGGCGCGCGGCGTTTCAGTTGGAGCGCGCGTACGCGAAGCTCCCGCGTGAATTTGCGGGACTTCGGCGCAATCTGGTGCAGCCCGTGGGCGGCAGTCGGCACGGCGTGCTGCGTACCGCAGAGTTTTTTGCGGAAAAGGCAGGCGCGCCGGACGGAGAACTGACGCTCGAACAGTGGTTCCGTGTGCCGGAATATGCGCTGGCCGAGGCGGTCAACGGCGAGATCTTTGCCGATCCTTACGGCGAAGTGACCGCGATCCGCCGAAAGCTCTCGTGCATGCCGCAGGACGTGCGGCTGAAAAAACTTGCGGGGCATCTGCTGCTTATGGCGCAGGCCGGGCAGTATAACTATGCGCGCTGTCTTGCGCACGGCGAAAAGGGCGCGGCGCAGCTGGCGGCGTGCGCGTTTGTCCGCAGCTGTATGGCGGCTGTATTTTTGCTGAACGCGCGGTATATGCCCTTTTACAAATGGAGCTTTCGCGCCATGCGTGCGCTGCCGCGGCTGTCCGCGCTCGCCGATACGATGGAGTGTCTGCTGACGACCGATAACGACGAACCGATGGACGCTGTCAAACAGGAGCTGATCGAGGACGCCGCGTCTGCCGTGGTCGACGAGCTGCAGCGGCAGTCGCTGACCGACGCGGTCTGTACCGATCTGGAAAAACACGCCTATTCGGTCAACGATCGGATCGAGGATGCGGATGTTCGCAACCGGCACATTTTGTATGCGGTCGATTGAATGACGGTCACAAAAAACAGCGCAAAAAAGATCCCCTTCCGTCGGAAGAGGATCTGATTTTTATTGCCTGAATATTGCCTGAAATTCGCTGTGACCGATCAGTTCCTGCCGAGGAACTCGCGGAGACTGCCGCGCAGAGCCGCGCGCAGATCCTGGTCACTGTCCAGTCCGTAGGTCGACAGAGACTTGCGGATCGCGGTCATCATGCGGGAGATCGGGAACGGAGCGATGAAGGGGATCATGATCGTGACAAGGAATGTCGCGGTCCTGTCGCTGATCGACGGTTTGTTGTCCAGCTTCTTCAGCCAGCGGGGCAGCTTGATGTTGAGCGCCGTTTGGATCGGGATACCCTCGATCGACTCGCCGAAGAAACGGAACGATACCTGCTGGCTTGAGAGCTGATCGTTGTAGCAGAGGATCCCGGACGGGAACGAGAAGGTGAAGGTCCAGGCGTAACCGGCGGAGTTGCCGTCGATCGACGCGATCTCCAGATTGTGCAGCGGGACGCCTTCTTTGCCGTCTTCATCCAAAAGCAGCGTGGTCAAAATGCCGTTGGCATAACGGACCGGCATCGCCGTGACGTAGAATTCGACGCCGAAGCTCCTGACTGCCAGCGTGATCACTTTGCTCAGGTCGACCGTGTTCGGCAGGAAATCCGCGACGTCGCTGCGGAAATCGAACGCGATCTCTTTTACCTGATTGCCGTCGAGCTTCGATACGGACGCTTTCGGGGAGGGAAGCTGCATGATCTGCTGTTCGCCGCTGATCCCGTCGAAGACGTCCTTGACCGTGAAGGAGAACGTCTTGACGTCATCATACAGATTGCCTGTTAAGGCCTGCACGGTGAACGTGTAGTTGTAGGCTTCCAGAGACAGCGGATCCGCTTCAAACACGTCGTCGTCCGCCAGGAAGCCGACGTAAAAGACGCCGGGCTCTTGCGGATCGAATTTGGCGTAGCTCCGGTTTTGGTCGTTTTCGGCCTCGGCCGCTTCCGCCAGCGTATTGTTGACCAGCTTCAGCAAGCCTTTGTTGATTGTGGCGTCGCTTTCGATAAACGCGGAAAGGTCGACGGCTTCCAGCATACCTTCTTTCAGGATGAAGCGTGCGGCAGGCGCGGTATCGTCCGTTGCGAATGCGGCAAACGGAACGACGCCCAGCAGCATAAACGCCGCGAGCAGAACAGACAGTGCTTTTTTCATAATAATCCCTTCTTTCAGCATATTTACTCCTCGCCCAATAAAAACTTGAATATTTCTGCTTGTTCAGACGACGCATAAAGCATTCACGATTATTGGGCGAGCAGTAAGAAACAATTATCTATGTTGTGTATCGTAAATACCATTATATGTTACTTTCCGTCTGTTGTCAAGGCTTGAAATCCGATCTGCCGGCGGACGAACGGACACACAGTCGAAAAAAGCCTTTCCCCGATCTTCTGCGTCCGGGGAAAGGCCTGATCTGTCATATGGGACCGCGGCACGCAAAACCGAACGGTCTTATTATTCCATGATCCCTCTCAGGATATACCGCAGCAGGAGGTCGCGGATGATCACGCGCAGATCCCGGCGGAAATCCAGATCATACGTGCTGAAGGATTTTTTGACGCCGCGCAGGATGCGGAAGATCGAGAAGGGAGAAAGGACCGGCAGGATCAGCGCGCCGAAGACCGACAGAGATCTGTCGCTCAGATCCATCCGCTGCGCCGCAAACTTGCCCAGCCTTTTTATCCACGAGGGGATCTTGATATCCACGCCCGCGCGGATGGGAAGGTCCACGATCTCGTCGTTGTTATACCAGATGGACGCCGACTGGCTCAGGATATGCTTGTTGTAGCTGAACATGTCCTCCGGGAAATCAAACACAAAGGACCACAGATACTCGGCAGGGACGCCGCCGACCGCGCCGAAACGGTAATTGTGCAGCGGGACGCCGATCTTTTCGTCGTCGTCCAGCAGCATGACGGTCAGAACGCTGTCTTCAAACCGGATCGGCTGGACGGTATATGTGCGCTCCACGCCGGAGAAAAAGACGCCCAGCGTGATCACCCGGTCCAGATCGACCGTATCCGGCAGGAAATCCGCGTTCTCTTTGTTGAAGTCGAACGTTATTTCCTTTACCAGCTTGCCGGTGATCTTTGTCACGGCGGCTGTCGGCTGCTCCTGCAGGGACATGATCGAGAGCTTGGCTTTCGTGCTGTCATAGACGTTCTTGACCGTGAAGGAATACGACGCGACGTCGTCGTACAGCTTGCCGGTCTTGGGGCGAAGCGAATAGGTATAGTTGTATGCGCCGAGCGTGAGAGGCACCGAAACGAAATCCCCCGACGGCGCGATGGCGCCGATCACTGCCCGGCCCGGCTCGGCTTTATCGAATTGCGCCCAGCGGACAAATCCGGTGGAATCTTCGTCGGTCGAATCGTTTACGTTGATCAGTTCCAGAAGACCGATGTTGATCGTGTCGGCGTCTTGGATCAGATCGGAAAAATCGAGCGCTTCGAGCGCACCGTCTTTCAGGATAAAGCGGACGGCGGGTTTCGCGGCGCCCGCGGCGAAAGCGGCGAGAGGCATAACGCCCGCCAGCATAAGCGCGGCGAGCAGAACAGACAGCGCTTTTTTCATTTGGCGTTCCCTCTTTCGTTCTAAAATATGAGATACAGTCGTCTGGACAATCTATCACATTTATCATTATATGTTGTTTTTTGTCGAATGTCAAGGCTTGGAACACGACGTATCCGAACGAAGAAAAAAAGAGGCGCGCGTGACGCGAGAGCCGTCGGAACGGACAGAAATCAAAAATGACAAATAATGCGTTAAAAATGACAACCCGCCCAAATGTGAGGCGGGTTGTGGTATTGTAAAGGCGTCGACGGGGGACAGAGAAACCCCGCAAAGAAAAGAGAAAGGAGAACAACCATGGAGTTCATCGTCACCGCCATCATCGTTGCAGCCGCGTCCGTTGTCGTCGCCCTGATCGCCACCCGCTGAGGAAGCATAAAAAAGTCAAAGAAAGGAGAACGCGCCATGACACTCGTGATCGTCACTTCCATCCTGGCCGCCGCGGCAGTCGCCGTCGCCGCGATCGCTTGCAGATAAGCCTGTCGGCAAAGGAAAGACGCTTCGGCGTCTTTTTCTTTCTTTTGTTGACAAACTCCGGAGAATTGGTATACTGTAAGAGAAGAGAGATAAAGGGGAGAACGACATGCAAAGATGCTTGGGCTGTATGCGGCTGTTCGGCAAGGAATACGACGTGTGTCCGCACTGCGGATATATCGTCGGCACACCTGCCGCGTCGAAAAATCATCTGGCGCCGGGGACGACTCTGCAGGACGGACACTTTACGCTCGGCAGGGCGCTCGGACAGGGCGGCTTCGGGATCACGTATATCGCCTGGGATAATACGATCGGGCGTGCTGTGGCGATCAAGGAATATTTGCCGAACGTCTTCGCGTCGCGCATGACGGGAGAAAAAGAGGTCTCCTGCTACAACGAAGAGGTGTACCGACAATTCCGTCTCGGCCTCGAAAAGACGCGCAGGGAAGCAAACGCGCTTTCGCGGTTCGACGCGCTCGAAAGCGTCGTGAAGGTCTATGATTGCATCGAGGAAAACGGCACGGCATACATTATCATGGAGCTGCTGCGCGGCAAGACGGTCAAAGAGATCCTGGAAGAGCACGGCACGCTCTCGTTTGCGGAAACGATGCGCATCATGACGCCGGTTCTGCAAACGCTCGACGCGATGCATAAGGTCGGCATGATCCACCGCGACGTGGCGCCGGACAATATCTTCGTGTGCGAAGACGGCAGGATCAAGCTGCTTGATTTCGGCGCGGCAAGGGTAGTGAGCGGCACGGACGAAAAGACGCTGTCCGTGACACTCAAGCACGGTTATGCCCCGGTCGAGCAGTACAGCGGCAAGTCGAAGCAGGGCGCCTATACGGACGTTTACGCCGCGAGCGCGACGATCTGTAAAATGCTGACGGGCGAAACGCCGCCGGACAGTCTTGGCCGCGCGACGGGCGACGACGACCTATGCGCTCTGCTCTCGAAAAGCGACGCGCCGTCGAATGCACAGAAAACCGTTCTGCACGGTATGGCCGTGAATGCCGATGACCGCATCCAAAGCGCGCAGGATCTGCTCGTACGCCTGCAGGAAGACGCGCCGGAAAGCTTTGCCGGCATCGACCCGCGGAAATTCCTGCATGAGCAGAAGGTCAAAAAGGCAAAGGCAACGCTGCGGATTGTTTTAGCGGCGGCGTTGGCCGTTCTGGCGATCTCGTTCTCGGCGTATATGATTCATAAAGCTGTTTCGGGAAAGCCTGTGTCCGAACCGACGGGCGCGGGAGAAACCGCCTCCGCGCTTGCAGAGAAGACCGCATCGGAAGAGGGGGCTGTGTCCCTGACGGCCGACCAACTGGAAGAGAAGCTGAAAGAAACAGTCGGAGAGGAATACGAGGGCTTCTACTGCAAGGATTACAATGCGGACGGTCGGCTGGAAGCGTTTGCTTTGGCGGTCGAATCCACGGAAGAGGTCGAGGGCACGGAGCTGGTTTTTGCGGACGTCGGATTGTATTTTGTCAGCGGGGATCAGGTCACCAAGGTCAACTGCTTCGACGGATTGGAATATCCCGATATTTTCGGCAGCATCAACGGACGAACGGTCCAGTTGACGGCGGACGAAAAGTATTATGGGTATGCCGTATTTTGCGCGCCCGGAAACTGGTCGTTCGAGGAGGTCTACTGTGTGGATCGGGAGGGAAATCCCAAACATTCCGGCTTATCGTCGGGCGGCTCGATTTCTTTTTCGGAGTACGGCTGGCTCGCGGGAAACATCCGGTCATGGACAGACCGCGGCGCAGGACGCAGCTACAAAGAATACTATGCGTATTATGATACGGACAGATGCTCGTTTGTGGAGTACGGCGCCGTTCCGCTTACGGTAGAACAATTGTATGCCGTTCCGGGCGCCGATAAAGCGCTTGAGTACATAGACAAGTCGAGTATCCGTACGGTGCTGTTCCGCGCAAACAACAGTATCCATATTACGCTTGAGAGGGCCGGATCCGAAACTCAGGACTATCAATACACCTTTTTCCTGATCAACGGAAAACTGTCCACATACAACAAGAATGACGAATTCTGGAACCAGCACAGCGACACGACCGGCGTCGCACTGGATTGCAGCGCAGCGGCCTTTGCGCCCCTGACGGTCTTTCCGCAGACATATCCGGACGGGAAAACGCCGGCATATAACAGCTTGAAAGATTTCATTCAGAAGTATCAAACCAATTATGTCGGCGCGCATGTTCCGTGGTATTATCCGGAGGAATCCGCAGGGGGAGCCGTGCAGCGGAGTATGACATACCGCACGCATTATCTGGACGTCGATGGGGACGGCGAGGAAGAATGCTTCCTGGCCGTTCATAACGGAGAGAGCTGGAACGTACAGCTGTTTGACTATAAGGAAAAAACAGTCTGGCTGGTCCAGGAATGGGGAGATCTGTCTGAGACCGAGTATTATTCAGCCGTGCTGGAGGTCCGGCAGGACAAGGACGGCCGTGTTGTGATGATACTGACGTCCGGCAGCGACACGACGCAGACGACCGCGGAATCCGTATATGACGGCACAGACCGGGTCGACAGGTTGACGCTGTATGCGCAAACCGAGGACTACGTCACAAAGTACTATTCGGTCGACGCTGCGCATCATTACTTCTTTGACCTTACCGCAGAGGAATTCCGGATCTCCGAGTTTGAATACAACAAACTGCTCAAGAGTATGCGCGACGCCGGGACCGTCGTGTTCTCGTACGGAAAAAGCGATTAAACGGAAGATTGCAGACGCCGATTTGTAAAAATTACAAATTTAACATCAAAAATGACAACCCGCCCAAATGTGTGGCGGGTTGTGGTATTGTATGGACGTCGACGGGGGACATAGGGCCCCCGAACCGGAGAAGAAAGAAGGAGATCCCAAATGAAAAGAATCCTGAACGTCCTGCTTGCCGCGATCCTGATGCTGAGCGTCATTCCGTTCCCCGCGTTCGCGGCGAAAGAAGCGCGTCCCGCCGTTCGGTTTATCACGAAAGAAGACCGGCTTCTGGCCGTTGATTTTTCCGGTATGATCCGGGACCGGGCGACGATCACCGAAAAAACGATGACGGTGACGTTCAGCGGCGTCGGCGAATCGGGCTGGTGCTGTCTGGCGGAATTTGACGACGAAGGATTTGTCTGCTTCGGTTATCCGACGGTCGACGCCGCGTTCGCGCCGGACGCGATCTATCTCGGCGCTCTCGATTATTCCTACACGCTGTATGCCGAAGGCGGCAAACTGTTTGACGACGTCGCGTCCTATACCTTCTCGGTCAGGGATATCTTTGACCGGATGAAGAACGATCTGGAGATCATGCATCTGCCCTACCCGACCGTTACGGTGTCGAAGGCCGACGGCGGACTGGTCAAGGAGCTGACGCTGGACTTCGGCGCCGACTTTTTGCCGGACTCGGTCGATACGGAAAAAGCGATCACGCTGACCGCGCGATATGACGAGGTAAAATGCACGTTCACCGCGAAGCCTGTCCGTTTTGCGGACGGCGTGCTGACCGTCCGGCTGTTCGACGCGAACGGTCAGGAGGGCGTCGCGCTGCACAATCTGAAGGTGATCGCGGCCGACGGGGCTCCCGACTATCAGTACATCTGGACGTTTACGTTTGATTTCCCGTGCGGGATGTTCCGTTACGGGAACGCGAACGGCAGCCTGATCTCGAACGTGGACGAGACGCTGTACTATTTCGCGGACGAGATCGAAAACATCCCGATCCGCACGACGACGTTGAATGAAAAAGTAAATGCAAATAAAAGGCGCAAAAATGGCGGTTTTGGTTGCAATTAGTATTGCAATAAGCGATGATAATAGTTGGTTACTGTCTGCGGAAAGGAGCGCAATATGTGTAACAGCAGCCAACTGGATTTATCAGACCGCATCGCGATTGAGGCCGGACTATGTGCCGGGAAGAGTTTCAAAGAGATTGCCCGCAGAATCCGCTGCAGTCCGTCAACGGTGTCCAGAGAAGTCATGCGGAACCGCGAATACATCCACGGTTCATTTTTTCTGAATAACGATTGCCGGTATGCCAGCCGTTGCAAGAAAAAGCACATCTGCACCAACACATACTGTAATACACTTTGCGTGCGCTGCCGCAGCTACGACTGCCGCACCGGATGCAGCAGCTATGTGCCATACAAATGCGGTAAGCTCGATTATCCGCCTTATGTCTGCAATCACTGTCCATATCGGCATGACTGCTTTAAGAACAGATACCAGTATTCCGCGAAGCTGGCGCAGGCTATGTCCGACGCCCGTCGTTCGGACTGCCGAAAGGGCACACGCATTGAGCCAAAGGAGTTGGAACTCCTCGATGCAATCGTTACCGCCGGCATCAAAAAAGGACAACCACTGACGCACATCTATGAAAACCACAAACACGAGCTTTCCGTGTCGGTGCGGACGATTTACAATTATGTGGACGAAGGCATACTCTCCGTTCGGAACATTGATCTGCGTCGCAAGGTTCGCTACAAGAAGAGGTCGAAACCTATTGACACGCAAGAGAAAGACGTTCCGTTCTATCGCTTGGGAAGAACTTACGCAGATTTTGAACGCTTCATGCTTGACAACCCCAATTGTCCCGTTGTGCAGATGGATACTGTCAAGGGCAGAAAAGAAAAAGGAGCTGTCATTTTGACAATGCTCCTTCTGAAATACGACATTATGCTGTTGTTTCGGATGCCGGACTGTAAAGCGTCGTCTGTGATCGATGTGTTTGACTATCTGACCAGTGTGCTGGATCTGGAAGTGTTGCACCGACTGTTCCCTGTAATCCTGACAGACAACGGCTCGGAGTTTAAAAAGGTCGAAGAGCTGGAGTACGCCTGCACCGGCGAGCAGAGATGTATGCTGTTCTACTGTGATCCGATGGCCTCTT
>JAFSYP010000056.1 GCA_017449935.1 Clostridia bacterium | reverse complement strand
TGCACGCCTTGCTCGAATCTTATTCCGTCATGCTGCACAAAAATCTCTTGACTTGCGTCAGCAAGCCTTCGAGCTTTTTGTACAACCTGACGAAAAATCTTGCTTCGCAAACCGCACACCGGAATTGTGCGGTATTGCCTTGAAAAAACGCTTGAGGGTATTCTATGCTTCGGTTTTCCATACAGGGCGGCGATCTGCTTTTGCTGCGCGGCGGCAGATGCGTCCGCACGATTCCCAAAGGCTCGGCGCCGCTGCGCGCCGGGAACGGCGAGAACTGCTTTTCCATGACGCGCGGCAGCTTCACCATCCGGGAAAAGAACTATACAGATCATCCGTTGATCGTCCGCGACGCCGCGCTCGACGGCGCCGAGGCTGTGCTGCGCTTCGACGAGGGACGCGCGATCCTTTCCGTGTGCGGCGACCGGCTGACGGTTCGCTTCGAGGGGCTCGACCGGTACAACCGCCTCGTTCTGACGCTGCCCGCCGCGGCCGCAGAGCACGTCTACGGCACGGGCGAAACGTTCAGCGAATTCGATCTGCGCGGACAGAAGGTCAACGTCTGGGTCGCGGAGCATCAGAACGCGAAGATGCTATCGAAGAAGTTTCTCAAGATCAAATTCGGCCTGTCCGTCGCCGACCGCAAGCAGAAGTTTTCCAACTATGAAACGTATTACGCGCAGCCGACCTTCCTGTCGAGCCGGAAGTACGCGTTCCACGCGCAGACGACGGCGCGCTGCGTTTTCGATTTCACGAAACCCGACCGGCACGTCCTGCGGATGGACAGCGTCGGGCCGTTCAGCTTCGTTTTCGGCGACAGCTTCGAGGACGTTCTGGAGGGGCTGACCGATCTGCTCGGCCGGCCGCCGGAGCTGCCCGACTGGACGTATGACGGCGCGATCCTCGGCATACAAGGAGGCACGCAGACCATGCTGCGCAAGGTCGAACGCTGCCTTTCGTGCGGCATGCCGGTCGCCGGCGTGTGGATACAGGACTGGGAAGGCCGCCGCGTGACCGCGTTCGGCAAGCAGCTGATGTGGAACTGGGACTGGGACAGGGAGCTGTACCCGGACCTCGATCAGGCGATCGCCGATCTTGCCGCGCAGAACATCCGCGTGCTGGGCTACTGCAATCCCTTCCTCGCCATCGAGAAGCCGCTGTACAAGGAAGCGAGCGCAAAGGGCTACTGCGTCAAGGACAGGGACGGCAAGGACTATCTCGTCACCATCACCACGTTCCCCGCGGCGATGGTGGATCTGACCAATCCCGACGCGTGGAACTGGCTCAAGGCGGTCATCCGGCGCAATATGATCGACTTCGGCCTTTCGGGCTGGATGGCGGACTTCGGCGAGTATCTGCCGACCGACTGCGTGCTGCACAGCGGCGAGCAGGCGGAGCTGGTCCACAACACCTGGCCCGCGCGTTGGGCGAAGCTCAACCGCGAGGCTCTGGAAGAAGCCGGAAGGCTCGGCGACATTTTCTTTTTCACAAGGGCCGGCTTCTCCGGCACGCCGCGGTACTCCACCATGATGTGGAACGGCGACAACCACGTCGATTTTTCCGTCGACAACGGGATGCCGTCCGTGATCCCCGCCATGCTGTCGCTGACGTGCAGCGGCTTCGGGCTGAGCCATTCCGACACGGGCGGCTACACCACGTTCGGCAGGATGCGCCGCAGCGAGGAGCTGTATATGCGCTGGTGCGAGATGAACGCCTTTTCGCCCATGCTGCGCAGCCACGAGGGCAACAATCCCGACCTCAACGCGCAGTTTGACGCGAGCGAAGCCGTGCTTCGGCATCAGGCGAAGATGAGCCGCGTCCACCGCCTTTTGAAGCCGTATCTGCGCGCGGCAGTCGCGGAGAATGCCGAACGCGGCGTCGGCGTCGTGCGTCCGCTGTTCTTTTACTACGACGAGGCGCGCGCTTATACAGAAAGCACGGAGTATCTGCTCGGACGCGACGTTCTGGTCGCGCCGGTGCTGCGAAAGAGCGCCGTCCGCAGGCAGGTCTATCTGCCGCGGGATGAATGGATCGAGCTGTCGACCGACAGGGAATACGGCGGCGGACTGCATACGGTCGCATCGCCGATCGGCAGGATACCGGTTTTTTATCGTAAAAGCATCCATCCGGAATGGATAGAAATAATGGAGGAGATCCGTAATGAAATACTTTCTTGATTCCGCAAAGATCGACGAGATCCGCGAAGCGTACGACGCCTTCGGGATCGACGGCGTGACGACCAACCCGAACCATATCATGAACAGCGGCAAGCCGTTTTACACGGTGATCGCCGAGCTGGCCGCGTTTGTCCGCGAAAAGGGGATCGAAGGCTGGGAGACTTTCCCCGTGTCGGTGGAGATCGACCCCCATCTGGACGACGCGGACGCCATGATCGCCATGGCGGAAAAGATCTCCGCCATGAGCAAGAGCTTCGTCATCAAGATCCCCTGCACCGAGGCCGGGATCGCCGCGGCGCGCCGGCTCGAGCAGAAGGGCGTTCGCACCAACCTGACGTTGGTCTTTTCCGCGTCGCAGGCGCTGATCGCCGCAAAGAACGGCTCGCTGTTCGTCTCGCCCTTCATCGGCTGGAAGGAGAACAGCGGCGAGGACTGCGTCGACTATATCCGCGACATTGTGGAGATTTATGAAAACTATGATTATCTCGGCAAGACGCAGATCATCTGCGCCGCCGTGCGCAACGGCAAGCAGATCGTGGACTGCGCCGTCGCGGGCGCGGACATCGTGACCGCCGGCCTGCAGGTGTTCAAGGACAGCTTCTACCATCCGTTCACGGATTACGGCCTGCAAAAATTCCAGGCGGCGTGGGACAATACGATCACGGAGGCATAAAGCATGAAGATCGGATTTATCGGACTGGGCGTCATGGGCGAGTCCATGGCGGAGAACATCGTCCGCAAGCATGACGGCCGCGTTTACGTTTCGGACCTGAACCGCGCGCAGGTCGAAAAGCTCGCTTCGCTCGGCGCGGTCGGGTGCGCGGACAATTCCGAAGTCGCGCAAAACGCCGACGTCATCCTCACCATGGTGCCGAGATCGGAGCATGTCAAAGCGGTCTATACCGAGATCCTGCCGTATATCGGCGAAGGCAAGATCTGCATCGACATGAGCACGATCGATCCGGCAGTCTCGCTCGAGTGCGCGCGTATGGTCAAGACGAAGGGAGCGCAGTGGGCGGACGCGCCGGTCGTCAAATCCAAGCCCGCGGCCATTGCCGGGACGCTGGGCGTGCTCGTCGGCTGCGACGCGGATCTGTATCCCGTGATCGAGCCGATCCTCAGGTATATGGGCTGCAACGTGATCCGCATGGGCGAATGCGGCGCGGGCATCACGATGAAGATCTGCCACAACACGCTGGTCGCCGAGATCCAGAACGGCGTGAACGAAACGCTCGGTCTGGCGCGGAAGCTCGGCGTTTCGATCGACGATTTTGCCACGGCCGTTTCCTACGGCGGCGCAGGCAATTTCTATCTGGAATCCCAGAAAGAGAATCTGAAAAACGAAAACTGGACGACGGCGTTCTCACTGGAGAACGAGCATAAGGATCTCGGCATCGCGCAGCGTCTCGCCGCCGAAGCCGGATGCCCGATGCCCGGACTGCAGCACTGCAAGGCCGTCTATGATAAAGGCATGGAAATGGGACTCGGCAAGGAGGATTTCCGCGCCACCTACAAGATCGTCAACGGGATCGGAGGTTGAACGCCGTGGAGTTTCAAGCGATCTATCTGCCCATCGGCGTGGGCACCTTTCATCTGCCGAGCGCCGAAGCGCTGTTTCAAAAAAGCGCCGCGCTGCTGAAGACGTTCGAGCCGGACGTCGTATGCCCGCAGGAAATGCTGCTGAGCGTCGACAAGCTCGACGCGTTTTTGGAAGGCAGATGCGCCGATTTTGCCATCGTGCAGAACGTGACCTTTGCGAACGCCGCGTATATCAGCGAGATCCTGCGGCGGCTGGACTGCCCGATCCTGCTGTGGACGCTGCGCGAACCGGTCGTCGACGGCACGCGGCTGCGCCTGAATTCCCTGACCGGCGCGTTTTCCGCCGCGAATACGCTCAAGTCGTTCGGTCGGCCGTTTGAATACGTCTTCGGTTCGCCCGACGAAGCGCGGGTACAGTCCGCCGTTTCCGCCGTTTTTGCGGCGGCGCGTATGAAAAAGGCGATGCGCGAGCTGCGCCTTTTACAGGTCGGCCATACGCCGCAGGGCTTCGGCTTCGGCCGAGCGCTCGACGGCGAGATGCTGCGCACGTTCGGCGTGCGGCTCGAATCCGTTGAGGCGCGCGAGCTGATCGAAGATGCCAAAGCGTGTTCCGACGAACGGATCGAAGCGGCGCTCGACGACGCGCGCGGCAGGATACGCGGTCTGGACGGCCTTCCGGAACAGAACGTGCGCGATTTCGCGCGGTTGTACGCGGCGTACGCCGACTATGTGCGCGCGCATCGGATCGGCGCGCTCGCGAGCCGCTGCTGGCCGGATTTCTTTACGGCGTTCGGCACGCCCGTCTGTGCGGCGCTGAGTCTGCTCAACGATCTGGGCGTCGCGAGCGCGTGCGAAGCGGACGCATACGGCGCGCTTTCGATGTACGTCGCGTCGTTCCTTACGGGAAAGAGCGCGTTTTTCGGCGATCCCGTTTCGCTGGATGAAAATGAAAACACCGTGACGTTCTGGCACTGCGGCATGGCGCCGTGTTCGCTCGCGCGCACGGATACGGGCGCTTGCGCCGGCCTGCACTGCAACCGCGGGATCGGTCCTGTGCTCGAATTCGGCTGCGAACGTGCGGAGAAGGTCACGGTCTTTCGCATCGGCAGAAGGCCGGACGGCGGCTTCCGTTTCTTTTTGGCACGCGGGGAAGCGCTCGATAAGCCGAAACAGTTCAGCGGCGTTTCGGTCGTGGTGCGCACGGACAGCGACGCGCGTGCGCTCGTGGAAACGGCCGTGCGGGACGGCTGGGAACCGCATTTTGCCGTGGCGTTCGGCGATATTGCCGACGCCGTGACGGCGCTCGGCCATATGCTCGGCGTGCCGGTCGAGGCGTACTGATGGGCAGACAGCTTCTGTTCCTGCTCGTCGTCTTTCTCACGAACGTCATCCAGTGCGTCACCGGCTTTGCCGGTACGGTGCTGGCGATGCCGTTTTCCGTCCTGCTCGTCGGGTACGACACGGCAAAGCCCGTGCTGAACGTGCTGGGGCTTCTGGCGTCCGTGTACGTTGTGTGCTTCTGCTTGCGGCAGATCGACCGCAGGGAGCTTTTGAAGATGACCGGCGTCATGCTTTTGGGACTGGTCGCGGGCATGGCGCTCAAGCCGTATGTGGCGGGCGATCCGACGCTGCTGTACGGTCTGCTCGGCGCGATCGTGATCGCGTTCGCCGTGATGAATGCCGCCAAGCTCCTTATGCATAAGGAGGACGTGCGGCTGCCCGCGCCCGTGTCGGCGCTGCTGCTGGTATCTGCCGGCGTAGTGCACGGACTGTTCGTCTGCGGCGGGCCGCTGCTGGTGACGTATGCGAGCGGCAGGCTGCAAAGCAAGGACGCGTTCCGCGGGACGCTCAGCGCCGTGTGGATATTGCTCAACGGTATTCTGTTCGGCGCGGATCTTGCCGCCGGATCGTTCACGCCGGACGTCGTCCGGCTCACGGCCTTCAGCGCGGCGGCGCTTGCGGCAGCACTCGTCGTCGGCAGCTTCGTCGCCAAAAAGCTCAGCCGCAAAGCGTTCCTGTATCTGACGTATATCCTCATGCTCATCAGCGGTGTTTCGCTGTTTCTGAAATGAAAATGATAGGAGAAATAATCATGGCAACTGCTCCGCAAACGCACGGCATCCGGCTCAAGGACAAGATCGGCTATGCCTTGGGCGACGCGGGAGGCCTGCTGACCTTTTCGCTGATCGGCGCTTTTCAAAACAAATTCTATACGGA
Source organism: Clostridia bacterium (assembly GCA_017449935.1). Lineage (GTDB taxonomy): Bacteria > Bacillota > Clostridia > Oscillospirales > Acutalibacteraceae > UBA1425. The sequence goes on along the minus strand of JAFSYP010000056.1, from coordinate 46,448 downwards.
TGCGCTCGGCATCAGCCCGGGCAAGATCGTCGTTCTGATCCTGATCGCCCGCATCTGGGACGCGATAAACGATCCGCTGTGGGGCGCGTTCATCCAGTCGAGAAAGCCGAATCCGAAGGGGCAGTTCCGCCCGTGGATATTAGGCTTTTCCGTGCCGCTGGCAATCGCCGCGGCGCTCATGTTCCTGAAGATCCCCGGCCTTTCGGAAACGAAATACCTGATCTACGCCTATGTGACGTATATCCTGTACGGGATGATGTATACGGCGGTCAATATCCCGTACGGTTCGCTCGCGTCCGTGGTGACGGACGATGAGTTCGAGCGGTCTTCCCTGTCCATGTGGCGCTCGATCGGCGCCGGCGTCGGCGGACTGCCCGGCACCATCGTGCTGCCGATGATCGTTTACACCGTGACGGGGAAATACGCCAACGGGACGGACATCAAGGCGCTCGACGAAACGAAGCTGTTTTGGTGCGTTCTGGTCCTTGCCGTCGTGTCGGTCGGCGTATACTTTCTGCATTACAAACTGACGAAGGAAAGGATCGCCCCGCAGAAGCATATCAAGGGCAAGGATTACAGCGCGGTCACAACGGTCCGCGAGCTGTTCGGGAACCGCGCGTTCGTCACGCTCTGCCTTGCCTCCATGCTGCTGATCGCCTTCCAGTTCTACTATCAGTCCACGTATACCTATCTCTTTACGGACTATTACGGCAAACCCGGTCTGTACGCGTTCGTCACGATCTGCACCTATGGGCCCATGGCGATCTTCATCCCCGTGATGAACAGGCTCATCAGGAAGTTCGGCAAAAAGGAGCTGTGCGCCGTCGGTATGGCGTTTGCCGCCGCGGTCAATCTGATCCTGTTTGCGCTCAGAGGCACCGCGCTCGCGCACAATTCGACCGTGTTCCTGGCGTTCACCTTCTTCTCCGGCCTCGGCCAGACCTTCCTCGTGCTGGAGGTGTGGGCGCTCGTGATGGACACGATCGACTACTATGAGGTGCGCACCGGCAAGCGGGAAGAGGGGATGGCGTACGCTGTGTTCTCCTTTACGCGCAAGCTCGGCCAGACGCTCGCCGGCGTCGGGCTGAACGCGCTGCTGGCCGTGATCGCGTACGACGGCGAGCTGTCCAAACAGGGGATCGGCCTTAGCGAGAGCGTCCTCTCGAAGCTCTATGACATCTCCACGCTTGTGCCGGCGATCATGCTCGCGCTTATGGCGGTCATCCTCTTTGCGGGGTACGATCTGTCCAAAAAGAAGCTGGAAACGGTGCACGCCGAGCTTGCCGCACACCGGGCGGAAGAGGAATAAGCGCACGCTTCTATCCGGCAAAGACCATAGATGACGGAATGAAAACAAAAAAAGGGCTGCCGCAGTTTGACAAAAAGTCGTCTGCGGCAGCCTGCCGTTTTTGAAATGGGGGCCGATCAGTGATGTTCGGCGATGGCGTTCAGCTCGAACACGGCCAGCAGCTTGTGCCATACGGAGATCTTTTTCGAGTTGATCGCGTGGAGAAGATCCATTTCCAGAGCAAACAGTTCTTTGTCTGTCATGAAGCACCATCCTTTCGTTTCTTTGTGCCTTCAGTATAGCACGTTTTCCGGAAAAGTCAAGTCATATTGCACAAAGCTGAAGCATCATAATTGTGCAATATGACGAATAATTTAACTGCACGCTTTTTTGGATGGTATACATAATAAACAAATTTGCACATATAAATTTGTATATATTGCCCACAAACAATGCACCGCTCCGAAGGACCGACGCGATCCGACGCAAAAGCGGTGCATAAAGTTCTGGCATTTTTATTCTTTCGTCAGGCTTCGTATCCAGCGGAAACGGTTGACCTTGACGGCGGCGACGGCGCATTTGAGGATCTGGTCGCATTTCAGACACGCAAAAACGATCCACGTCGGCGCGTGAAAGACGAATGCCGCGAGCATGGCCGAGGGGATCACGACGAGCCAGACGAAGATCATGTCGTTGCACAGCACGAACCGCGTCGCGCCGCCCGCGCGGACGACGCCGGTCAGGACGGACATCTGGTACGCGGTGCCGACCACGGTCACGGACAGGACGGACAGCAGCTGCCGCGCCAGGGCGATCGTTTCCGTTCCCATGCCCGAATAGACGAACGGGACGACGAAGCGCGACGCAAACACGAGCGCGCCCGTGCAAAGGCCCAGACCGATGTAAACGACCTGCAGCGTCCGGGCATAGAGCTTGACGCGCGGAACGTCGCCTGCGCCGACCGTTTTGCCGATCACGATGGAGGACGCGTCGCGCGTGCCGTAGAGCGCCACGGTGACGACGGAAAAAACGGTGTTCGCGATGCTGACGGCGGAGATCGAGACCGTACCGAGCCGGCCGACGATGCCGCCCTGCGTCGCCATATTCAGCCCCCACAGCAGGTCGCCCGCGATCACGGGCAGCCCGTAGCGCAGGAAGTCGCGCGTATACGGCGAACGCGGCGTGAACAGGTCGGAAAAGCGCAGACGCAGCTTCTTTTCGCGCGCGGTAAAGACGACTGTTACCGCCAGCTCGCACAGCCGCGACAGGAGCGTCGCCCACGCCGCGCCGCGCAATCCAAGCCGCGGCATACCCAGCTTGCCGAAGATCAGCAGCCAGTTGAGCGAGACGTTCGTGACCAGCGCCAGCAGCGCGACGGCCGTCCCGATGCGGACAGTCTCGACGCTGCGCATGGCGGCGAGCAGCAGGTTCGTCAGACAGAAGGGGATGAACGAAAACGCGAGGATGCGCACGTACTGCACGCCTGCGTCCAGTGCGGCGGGATCGTCGGTAAACAGACCGATCACACGCTGCGGGAACAGGCTGACCGCCGCGAACAGCAGTATGCCGGCGCCCAGCGCAAACCGGAACGCGATGCCGACGATCGAACGTACGGCGGTAACGTCCTGCTTGCCCCAGTACTGCGCGGCCAGCACGAGAAGCGCGGCGGACAGGCCGGTGACGAGCATTTGCAGGAGCGTCATGAGCTGGTTGGCGACGTATACGCCGGATACGGCCGTTTCGCCCAGGCGCGACACCATGATATTGTCGGCGAGCCCGACCAGAAACGTCAGGATGTTCTGCGCGGCGATCGGCAGCGAGAGCAGCGCAAGGTTTTTGTAAAATGCTTTTTCACGTACCATAGCATGACTCTTTCGGTATGTTTTATTCGGCGCGGGCATAGACTGGAGCGAGGTGAGGCATATGGAAAAGGAAGCGTCGCGCACGGCGCGAAACGTGCAGTCCGCGCTCTCACAGGAGCTGCGGAACGCGTCGGCGTACCGTCTGTACGCGCGCAGCGCGCGGGACGAGGGATATTTGCAGATCGCCGATCTGTTTTCCGAAACGGCGCAAAACGAGCTGGAGCACGCTTCGCTGCTTTGGGAGCTGTCGGCGCAGTGCCGCACGGCGTCCACCGCGGAAAACCTCGCGGCGGCGCTGGAGGCGGAAACGCACAGCGGCTATGAGACCTATGCCGCCGAAGCCGAGGCGGAGGGGCTTCCGGAAACGGCGTATCTGTTCCGTCAGCTGCTCGGCGTGGAGAAAAACCATGCGCGCCGCTTCCGCATCCTCGCGGAAAACCTGCGCACGGGCGCGGCGTTTCAAAAAGAGCAGGACTGCTACTGGATCTGCCGCGTCTGCGGCGCGCTGCACCGCAGTCGGACAGCGCCGCAGACTTGTCCCGTCTGCGGCTATCCGCAGTCCTGTTTCTCGCTGTATGCCGAGGATTTTTAATCGCACATTTTCAAAAACTCTTCTTCCGTGAGGATCGGAACGCCCAGCGTCTGCGCTTTTTGCAGCTTGCTGCCGGCGTCCTCTCCGGCGAGCACCCAGCTCGTCTTTTTCGACACGGAGGAGGCGGTCTTGCCGCCCAGCCGCTCGATGATCTTGGACGCTTCGGCGCGCGTCATCGTGGGCAGCGTGCCCGTGAGCACGAACGTCATTCCGGCAAAACGGTGGTCCTCCACGGTTTCGACGGCGGTCATCCGCACGCCGCTGTCGCGCAGACGGCCGATCAGATCGGCGGTTTCCGGCAGCGCGAAGAAATCAAAGACACTCTGCGCCATCACGCCGCCGAAGCCGTCGATCGCGGCGATCTCCTCGACCGACGAAGCGCGGATCGCATCCATCGAGCCGAAGTGCGACGCCAAGAGCTTGGCGCCCTTCTCGCCGACGTGGCGGATGCCGAGCGCGGCGAGCAGACGTTCCAGGCCGTTTTGCTTTGCGCGTTCCGCCGCTTCAAGAAGGTTGGCGGCGCTCTTTTCCCGGAAGCCCTCGATTGTCTGGATGCTTTGCGCGTCCAGCCGGAACAGATCGGCGGCCGTGTGCAGGAAGCCGCTTTCGATGAGCTTCTCGAGCACCGATTCGCCGAAGCCCTCCATGTCCATGCCGCCGCGCGAGCAGAAGTGGATCAGATTGCGCAGCAGCTGTGCGGGACATTCGGGATTGACGCAGCGCACGGCGGCTTCGTCCGCTTCGCGCACCACGGCGGCGCCGCACGACGGGCACGTCCGCGGCAGCAGGTAGGGCACGCTGTCCGGCGCGTGGGCGTCGACCTTGACGACCTCGGGGATGATGTCGCCGGCCTTGCGCACGGTCACGGTATCGCCGATGCGGATATCGCGCTCGGCAATGAAGTCCTGGTTGTGGAGCGTCGCACGGCCGACCGTAGTGCCGGCCAGCAGGACAGGCTCCAGGATCGCCGTCGGCGTCAGCACGCCCGTGCGCCCCACGGCAACCTCCACGTCCAGAAGGACGGTTTGTTTTTCTTCGGGCGGATACTTGAACGCGACCGCCCATTTCGGGAATTTCGCCGTGCTGCCGAGCTCGGCGCGCGCGGCAAAGTCGTCGACCTTCAGTACGGCGCCGTCGATGTCATAGGGCAGCGTACCGCGCAGTCTGCCGATCTCGCGCACGCGTTCGAGCGCGTCGGCGATCGTGTCCGCGCGGCGATAATCGGGGATCGTGCGAAAGCCCAGCGTTCGCAAATAGTCGAGCGACTGCTTGTGGCCGCGCAGCTCGGCGCCCTCGACACGCTGGATGTTGAATACGAAAATATCGAGCTTGCGCGAAGCCGTGACCTGCGGGTTCTTCTGCCGCAGCGAGCCTGCCGCCGCGTTGCGCGGGTTTTTGAAGGGCTTGTCCCCGGCTTCTTCCTGCGCGGCGACGAGCGAAGCGAACGCCTGCTTGGGCATATACACTTCGCCGCGCACCTCGATATACGGCAGCGCTTCGGTCAGCCGCAGCGGGATCGCGCGGACGGTGCGCAGATTTGCGGTCACGTCCTCGCCGACGTCGCCGTCGCCGCGCGTCGAGCCGCGCACGAACACGCCGTTTTCATATTCGAGCGAGACGGAAAGCCCGTCGATCTTCGGCTCCACGACGTACTGCGCGAAATCGACCGCTTCGTGTACGCGGCGGTCGAAATCCAGCAGCTCCGCTTCGCTGAACGCGTCCTGCAGGCTCTCCATGCGCACGGGATGCGGCACGCTCTCGAACATCCCGTCGGCAGAGCCGCCGACACGCGACGTGGGCGAATCCGGCGTGCGCAGGTCGGGGTACGTCTCCTCGATGGTCAGCAGCTCGCGCTGGAGCATGTCGTACTCCCTGTCCTCGACGACCGGATCGTCGTCGACATAGTATTTGCGGCTGTAATAGTTCAGCAGATCGCGCAGCTCGGCCGCGCGTTTTTCGGCAGTTTGATGATCCATGTTTATTCTCCGTTTCCGGTATTTGCGTACAGTGCGGGCACTTCGCCCACGATGACGGTTTCGGCGATACAGACTTCATAGCACAGGGATTCCGTCCGCTGTGTTTTGGCCATGGACAGACAGACCTGCGCCGTCACGCGCAGCAGCAGGCGGTGTACGGTCTGGTTGACTCCGGCGCCTGTGAAGACGCTCTCGATCTCCGCGTTCGCGAAGCCGACCGTGCGTACCGGGATGCGGATCGCAAAGCCGCGTCCCGACAGAATATCCAGCCCTGTCAGGGAACCGGCGGGAATGGCGGCGATCTGCGTGCGTTCGGTGAGCGCGGCGGCGGCCGCTTCGGAGATGCGGCCCTTGAGAAGGTTGATCTGCAAAGCGTTGGTCTGCACCGCGGTGACGCGTCCGGCGTCGTTCTGCCGCACGGACACGAGCGCGTCGTATCGGCCGTCCTCCAGTGCGGACAGGACGGCGGTATTCAGAATATGCTCCTCGGCGGCGAGCGCCTGCATCGCGGCGAGCGCGTGCAGCTGCGGGCGCAGACGCGCGTCCGCGGCGGCGACGGTCAATACAATCGCCGCAAGCAGCGCCGACAGGCAGAGCCAAGCCCGCAGCACGCTGCGCCGACGTAGGCGGCGTCTTCGGTACACAATATCCACGCCCTTCCGCTTTTGTCTTATACTTATATGACATAGTATGCGCAAAAACGTGAAGGGTGCGAGGATTCAGATATTGACTTCGTCCGCAAAGCGCAGCGTCAGCGTGTGCACCTTGGAGCCCTTATCATCCTCTGTTTTCAGCGACCAAAGCAGCGGCCTTTGGTAAAACGACTGCGCGGCGGCAAGGATATCCTCCGCAAACGCGTCGTTCATCTCGGTGCAGCGGATCCAACATTCGGTAAAGAATTCTTCTTTCACGCTGATATCGAGCGCGCCATTCGCAGAGGCTGCGATCGCATACCAGGACAGTTCCGTCGGTTCACCGTTGACAGCCAGAAGATGGTTGAAACGGCTGTAATCCATGCAGTCAAAGAAGACCGGGAAGCGCTCGTGACGGAACATTTCCATGCGCTTGATCTCCCAGTCGAATACGTTGCCGTCGACAATCAAGTCAAATCTGTCCGGAAGCTCCAGCGCAAGCGTCTCGCAGAAGTTGTATTTCTCCCGTTCCTGATCGAAGCTGCCCATCAGAAGTTCCCGCCGTTCCAGCCCCAGTGGTCGACTTCTGTGTATTTGACGTAGACGCGGTGCGGCGGGATCGACAGCACGTCGCGAAGAATATCGCAGACCTCGGCCGTCATGCGCTCAAAGTGCGCGCGGTCGGATCTGCCCAGAAGGCTGACCTCCACAAACGCGGCGGCCGCGTCGCCGTCGCCGGCCATGCAGACGGGCGTGTTGTCCGCAAAGGTCAGCATCAGCCACCGTTCGGTTTTGCCGGGAAAGACTTCGATCGCTTTGCCGAAGCGCGTTTGCAGCGTTTTGCGGTCGGCGTCGGAGATCGGGACGGACGTGGTAGTCTGGATACAGGGCATGGCGATAACCTCCAAAAAATAGATATGTATACATTTTACCACAGAACATGCCGTTTCGCAACAGAACTTTTTCAAAAAAATGTATCCGCGCCCTTGATTCCGGAGGAGGGAGATGCTACAATACATACAGATTTTTATAAAGGATGTGAACCCACATGACGCGTTATGAAAGCGCACGCGAAAAATTCGCTTCGATCGGCGTCGACACGGAAGCCGCGATCGTGACGCTCGCCGGGGTGCCGATCTCTCTGCACTGCTGGCAGGGGGACGACGTGCTCGGCTTCGACGGCGCGGATTCCCTGTCCGGCGGCATCCAGACGACGGGCAATTATCCCGGCCGCGCCCGCACCGCGCAGGAGCTGATGGACGACATCGAAAAGGCCGTCTCGCTCATGCCGGGCAAGAAACGGCTGAATCTGCACGCGAGCTACGCCTTCCTCGGCGAAGATAAAGGAAAGATCGACCGCGACGCGTACGAGCCGCGTCATTTTGCGCCGTGGGTCGATTTTGCGAAGCGGCTGGGTCTGGACGGCATCGATTTCAATCCGACGTATTTCGGTCATCCGCTCGTCAAAAACGGTCTGACGCTTTCTTCGCCCGACGAGGACGTGCGCGCGTTTTGGGTGCGCCACGGGATCGCCTGCCGGCGCATCGCGCAGTATTTCGCGGACGAGATGGGCACGCCGTCGCTGGTGAACGTCTGGATCCCCGACGGGCTGAAGGATATACCCGCCGACCGCCTGTCGCCGCGCATCCGGCTGCGCCGCAGTCTGGACGAAATATTCAGTGAGAAGCTGCCCGGCGTGATCGACGCCGTCGAGAGCAAGGTCTTCGGCATCGGCGTGGAGAGCTACACCGTCGGCAGCAACGAGTTTTACCAGAACTATGCCGCCACGCGCGGCGTATGCTGCCTGCTGGACAACGGGCATTATCACCCGACCGAGGTCGTCTCGGATAAGATCCCCGCGCTTCTGGCGTTCCACGATACGCTCGCGCTGCATGTGACGCGCGGCGTGCGCTGGGACTCCGACCATGTGGTGCTGTTCGAGGACGAGCTGCGCGAGATCGCGCTGGAGATCGTGCGTAACGAAGCGCTCGGCAAGGTGCGCATCGGCCTCGATTATTTCGACGCGTCCGTCAACCGAATCGGCGCGTGGGTGACCGGTCAGCGCTCGATGGAAAAGGCGCTGCTGTCGGCGCTGCTGACGCCGCACGATACGCTGCGCGCCATGCAGGACAACGCCGAATTCGGCCGTCTGATGTTTGAAAAGGAGAAACAGAAGATGATGCCGCTGTGCGACGTTTGGGAAGAATACCTCGCCCGCCAGGGCCTTTCGGAGGACTGGTATGGGGAGATCGAAGACTATGAGAGAGAAGTGCTGGTGAAGAGAGTATGAAAGACATTTTGTGCGCTCCCTTTGTGGAGGAAATGAAAGAAATCACGGCGAATATGTACCGCCTGGGCTGGGACGAGCGCAACGGCGGCAACATCAGCTGGATGCTCGACGAAGCGCAGGTGGGGGAGTACCTCGACCTTTCGCGCGTCGTGCGCACCATCCCGACCGGCTTTGAGGCCAAGCCGCTGATCGGCAAGATCTTTATTGTAACGGGAACGGGCAAGTATTTCCGCAACATCCCGAAATACCCCGAGCGCGATTTGGGCATCATCCGCATCGCCGAAGACGGCGTGACGGCCGAACTGCTGTGGGGCTTCTCCGACGGCGGCAAGTTCACCAGCGAGCTGCCCGCGCATCTGATGAGCCATATGACGCGTCTGTCCGTCGATCCGGCGAACCGCGTCGTGATGCACTGCCACCCGACCTATCTTCTGGCGATGAACTTTGTCCATCCGCTCGAGGAGAAGGCGCTGACGCATACGCTGTGGGAGATGTGCACCGAATGCATGGTCGTTTTCCCGGACGGCGTGGGCGTGCTGCCGTGGATGGTCTGCGGCACCAACGAGATCGGGATCGCCACCGCCGAAAAGATGAAGGAATTCCGTCTGGTCGTCTGGGGCATGCACGGCCTGTACGGCGTGGGCAAGGACATCGACGAGGCGTTCGGCCTGATCGAAACGGTCGAAAAAGCGGCGCAGGTCTACATGCTCTCCTATAACCGCCCGCGCATCAACACGATCCGCGACGACGAGCTGGTCGAGATCGCCAAGGCGTTCGGTCTTGAATACCGCAGGGATTTTCTGAACCTTTAACGTATCGGAGGAATAGCATTGAGAACCGTTAAACCTCTTGTGCTGGAGGATATGATCGGCCAGCTGCAAAAATATGCCGTCCTCGCGTCGCACAGCGTCGACGTGTGGGACACGGTGGACGGACAGTATCTCGGCGACGGACAGTATACATTTTTCGAGGACACGCGCGGCACGCTGCGTCTCGGCGACCGCTGGGACGCGCGGTATGACTGCGCGCGTATTTTCTGCGCCGAGACTGTTCTGCCCGAAGCGTTCCGCGGCAAGAAGCTCTATTTTCATCTGAACTTCGGCGGCGAGATCCTCATAAAGCTCGACGGGAAGATCGTCGGCGCCGTCAGCGAACGTGATTCGAGCCGCTGGATCGCGCGCGATATGGTCCCGATCCCCGTGGACGGCTATATCGGCGCGGACGGCAGGGTGCGGATCGAGCTGGAGGCGTGCGTCAATTCCGGCGAATTCTGCAACGCGGCGATGAAGGGCGCGCGCAGCATGGAATACAAGCTCTCCGCGGCGGAGTTTCTGGCGATCGATCCGGTCTGCGAGAAATACGTCCTCGATATCGACACGATCTGGGACACGCTCCCGCAGATCAAGGACGCCTTTATCCGCGACCGCGTCTATGCGGCGCTGGACGATTCGCTGCATCTGGTCGACTATGACTTCGACGACGATGAGGTGCGCGCCTCGATCGCGAAGGCGTCGGCGTTCCTGGACGACGCGCTCGCGAAGATCCCGCATCTGCCGCCGTGCGAGGTGGTGATGGACGGGCACAGCCACATCGACGTTGCGTGGCTGTGGCGCATCCAGGAGAGCGAACGCAAATCCGCGCGCACGTTCGCGAACAACCTGCTGCTGATGGATCTGTATCCGGAGTTCACCTTTACGCAGAGCCAGGCGATCCTGTACGACATGGTCAAGCGGCTGTACCCCGATCTGTACGCGCGTCTGCGCGAAAAGGTCGCGAACGGGCAGTGGGGCGTCGTCGGCAACACGTGGGTCGAGTGCGATACCAACATCGCTTCGGGCGAGGCGATGATCCGCCAGCTTCTGTACGGCCGCGAGTTCTTCCGCAAGGAGTTCGGCGTGTCGTCCGATACGTACTGGCTGCCGGACTGCTTCGGCTTTTCCTACGCGCTCCCGCAAATCATCAAGCGCAGCGGCATGAAGTATTTCATCACCGCGAAGCTGCGCAATCAGGACACCAACCGTTTCCCGCACACGCTTTTCCGCTGGCGCGGCGCAGACGGTTCGGAGATACTGGCATACAATCAGCGCTCGCATTACGAGGGCGCTTTTTCCGCTGCGCAGCTTTGCGAAACGGCATATGAAAACGAGCAGCACGACGCCGCGGACGGCATGACGTTCGGCATGTTCGGCTACGGCGACGGCGGCGGCGGATGCACATACCGCATGGTGGAGACAGCCCGACGGATGCAGCGCTTCCCCGGACTGCCCGCCTCGCACATGGGCCACCCATCGGAGTTTTTCGCCGCCGTGGAAAAGGATCTGGACAAGCTGCCCGTGTGGAACGACGAGATGTACTACGAAAACCACCGCGGCACCTATACAAGCCAGGCCTTCATCAAGAAGAACAACCGCAAGGGCGAGTTCATGCTCTCGCGCATCGAGATGGCGTCGCTGTTCTCCGGCCTCGGCTATGACCGCGAGAATCTCGAAACGCTGTGGAAGCTGCTGCTGAAGAACCAGTTCCACGATCTGCTGCCCGGCACGTCCATCCATGAGGCTATCGAGGACTGCCGCATGGACTATGTGCGGCTGAACGCCGAGGGCGAGGCGCTGCTCGCGGCGGCGCTGGACCATGCCGCAAAACAGATCGCCGCCGACCGGCCGGGCGTCGTCGTGTGGAATCTGACGAGCTTTGACGTGACGGGACCGGCGACGGCCGAGGCCCCCGCCGAAACGCTTGTCGAGGGCTGCCGCAGCGTGTGCTTTACGGAAAAGGGCAGGACGTTCGTGCGCTTTATCGCCGAGGACGTGCCGTCCATGGGCTACAAGTTCTTTGCGTTCGGCGAAGCGGCTTCGGCCCCTGCCGTCACGGCGACGGCGCGTCTGCTCGAAAACAGCGCGCTGCGCGTGACGTTCAACGAGAACGGCGGGATCGCGTCGGTCTATGATAAGGAGAACGACCGCGAGGTATTGACAGGCACGGGCAACGCGCTGACGGTCTTCATCGACAAGTGCGTGCACGAAACGGCCTGGAACCTGGAGAAAAATTACGGAAAGAAATTCTGGCGTCTGGACAAGGCGGACAGCGTCGAAGCTGTGGAACAGAACGCCGTGCGCGGCGTCGTGCGCGTCAAGCGCAGTTTTCATAAGTCGGCGATCACGCAGGACATCGTGCTGTACGCCGATGAGCGCGCGCTGCGGTTCGAGACGACCGTGGACTGGCACGAGAGCGACAAGATGCTCAAAGCGTCGTTCCCCGTGAACGTGATGGATACGCAGGCGTCCTTTGAGATCGCGCACGGCGCGATCCGCCGCCCGACGCACCGCAACAATTCCTATGACGCGGCGAAGTTCGAGCAGTGCGCGCACAAGTGGGCGGATCTGTCCGAGGGCGACTACGGCGTGAGCCTGCTCAACGACTGCAAGTACGGCTACGACGTCGAGGACAGCCTGATGCGCCTGACGCTCCTGCGCGCGCCGACCTGTCCCGATCCGATAGGCGACCATGGCGTGCATACGTTCACTTACTGTCTGTACCCGCACGCGGGCACATGGCAGACGGCCGACACGGTGCGCAAGGCGCTCGCGCTGAACGTGCCGCTGACGGCGGGGACTGTCGAAGCGCAGGCCGGTCCGCTGCCTGCCGCGAAGTCCTTTATCCGCACAAACCGCGGCGACGTCGTGGTCGACGCGTTCAAGACCGCACAGGACGGCGACGGCGTGATTCTGCGCCTGTACGAATCCCGGCAGGTGCGCGGCGATGTGACGGTGACGGTCGGACTGCCGTTCACACGCGTGACGGAGTGCGATCTGATGGAAACGAACGAGCGGGAGATCCCCGCCGAAAACGGTTCGTTCCGCTTTTCCGTCCGCCCGTTCGAGGTCAAGACGTTCCGTCTGAGATAAAAACGGATTGAATAAAAGGAGGATATTCAACTATGGCAAACCGCATCGTATTGAACACCGTATCGTACCACGGCAAGGGTGCGATCACCGAGATCCCCGGCATTCTGCAGGCGCACGGCTGCAAGAGCGTATTCGTCTGTTCCGATCCGGATCTGGTGAAATTCGGCGTGTCCGCCAAGGTCACCGATCTGCTGGAAGAAGCGGGCATCGCGTTCACGCTGTTTTCAAACATCAAGCCCAATCCCTCGATCGAGAACGTGCAGAGCGGCGTAGCGGCGTTCAACGCCAGCGGCGCGGACGGCATCGTCGCGATCGGCGGCGGTTCCTCAATGGACACCGCAAAGGCGATCGGCATCATCGCCGAGAACCCGGAGTTTGCCGACGTGCGCAGTCTGGAAGGCGTCGCGCCGACGAAGAAGCACGCGATCTTTACCGTCGCCGTGCCGACCACGGCGGGCACCGCTGCGGAAGTGACGATCAACTACGTCATCACCGACGTGGAGAAGAAACGCAAGTTCGTCTGCGTCGACGTCAACGACATCCCGGAGGTCGCCGTGATCGACCCCGATATGATGAGCAGTATGCCGAAAGGCCTGACCGCGTCGACCGGCATGGACGCGCTCACGCACGCGATCGAAGGCTATATCACGAAGGCGGCGTGGGAAATGACCGATATGTTTCACCTCGAAGCGATCCGCCTGATCGCGCAGAACCTGCGCGGCGCGGTCGCGAATACGACCGAAGGCCGCGAGGGCATGGCGCTCGCGCAGTATGTGGCCGGCATGGGCTTCTCGAACGTCGGCCTGGGCATCGTGCACAGCATGGCGCACGCGCTCGGCGCCGTGTACGATACGCCGCACGGCGTGGCGAACGCGATACTGCTGCCGACCGTGATGGAATACAACGCGCCCTGTACGGGTGAAAAATACAGAGAGATCGCCCGCGCGATGGGCGTTGCGGGCGTGGACGACATGACGCAGGACGAATACCGCAAGGCTGCCTGCGACGCGGTGCGTCAGCTCAGCCTCGACGTCGGCATCCCCGCGGATCTGACGAAGATCGCCAAAGACGAGGACGTGGCGTTCCTGTCCGAGTCCGCTTTCGCCGACGCGTGCCGTCCGGGCAACCCCAGAGATACGAGCGTGGAGGAGATCGCCGCGCTGTACCGTAAGCTCATGTGATCAGACCCTCGCGCCGATCCGTCCCCGCTTCGCACGCCGAAGCGGGGCTTTTTTGGTTCATCACGGAAAGTCGGGGAATGGTCAGACGCAGCCAAAGGTGACTTCATCGCGAGCGAAGCGCGACGATCCGTTTCCCGGGCGCGGCTTTTTATACGACGCGCATTGTAATATCCCCGGTCGAGCTGACGATCTCGCATCTGCCGCCGGAGATCGTTTTCGGCACGTCGATGCGGCCGGTATCGGACTGCGCGAAGAAAACTTTGTCGCTGAGCAGACTGCCGGACACGTCGCCCGTATCGGTCGTGACGCAGATCTCGGCGGCGTCGCAGCGCTCAAAGCGCACGTCGCCCGCGCTGCGTTCGACCGACGCCTTTTCACGGACGCGGACGTCTTGCATCGTGAGGTCGCCCGTACTGCCGGTCGATGTGAAGCTGCCGCAGGTCAAGCCGGTCAACTGCGCTTTGCCGGTGCTTACACGCAGCGCGGCGCTGCCGCCGCATTTCACGTTTCGCACGGTCACGTCGCCGGTCGAAACGGTCAGATCGAGCGTGTCGGCCGTAATGCTATCGACAACGACGTCTCCCGTGTCCGTTGCGATCCGCACATTGCCCGACGCGTCGGCGGCGCAAAGGACGTCCGCCGTGTCGGTCGTCACGTCGATCTCCGTAAAACGAAACGCGGCGGGTATCCGGACGCTGCCCGTATCGGCGTCGACCGTGAGCGTCTCATATGTGCTCTGCGGCAGATAGACCGTGACCGTCGGCGACTCGGGCGAGCTCGTGAAAAGGCGCTCGTACCACTGCCGCGTATCCGTTTCGCGGACTGTCAGCGTCCCGTCCCGCACGTCGGCGGAATGCCTGACCTTTTCCTGCTCCTTACAGACCACGGCGCACGTTTCGTCGGCGGACTGCGCGAGAGCGACGTCGTCCGTGCTTGTCACGATCGAGATGCTTCGGAACGCCTGCTGTACCGTATAGGTATTCGTTTCGTATTTTACAGCCGCCAGTTTGTCCGCGTCGCTGCGGCAAATAAACCGGACGCCGAAGACGACGAACAGTCCGAGCGCCGTCAGCACGCCCGCCGCGAGCAGCCATCTTTTTTCTGTGGTGCGCATTATGCATCCTCCTTTCCGACGAATCGGGACTTGGTTTTCAGAACGATCTTTTTTGTGCCGTGCAGCACGCCCTTCGTCGCCGCTTTACATCCGAAGAACAGAAAGATGCATAGACCGGCGGACACGAGGCTGACGCCGAACAGCTCTGCGCCTATGTACACGCTGCCGCGGATCGCCTGCATCACCGCCGCCGCGGCGCCGACTGCCGCGCAAACGCCGAGCGACGCCATGACGGTCCAAAGAGAGATCAGGACAGCCCATACGGTGATGTACAAGCAGAGGACAACGGCGAAAAAAGCGAGCAAAAGCGGGAGCCACAGGGGAGAGCCCAACGCCAGCAGCACGATTTCCCATGCGCGCAGACGACATTTGCTGCGAACCTTTTCCCTGACCAGCTTCGTCAGCGGGACTTCCGAAACGATCTGCGAAACGATACGCTCGACAGAGCCGATTTCGTCGACGGCGTCCGCCTCCGACAGGCCTTCCTCTATCCGGTCGTCTATCATTTCCCCGTAAAACGCCAGACGTTCTTGCGCGTCGTCCGGCGGCAGGCAGGACAAGCCTTTTCGCAGCTCGTCCAGAAACTCCTGTTTATTCATAGCTGTTTTCCTCCTTTGTCACGAAACGGTAGATCGTAAGGATCTGCGTCCAATCGTCCTTGAAATCCTCGATGCGCCTGCGTCCGGCGTCGGTGATGCGGTAATACTTGCGCAGTCTGCCGCCGTGTTCCGCAGTGCGGACGGTCAGCATCCCGGCGCTTTCCAGACGCTTGAGGATGGTGTACAGCGTTGATTCGGACAGCTCGATGCAGGGCTTCAGGTCCTTGATGATCTTGTAGCCGTAGGAATCCTCGTTTTTGATGGCGGCCAGCACGCAGACGTCCAACAGGCCGCGCTTCATCTGTATATCCATCTAATACCTCCTTTTGCGTAATACATCATATCACGAAGTATTGGGAATGTCAACAAAAAAGCCGGACGGCCCAAAGAAAGGTCGTCCGGTTGATGATGTTTATTTTGCCGATCCTGCGGATCAGTCCGTTTCGGTCGTGCCGAGGATGGACTCGACGCCGTAGTATTTCGCCATGAAAGCGTTCGACAGCAGCGTATCGTCTGTGTCGGAAAGATAGATCAGCCCTTCCACCGCGCTGTATTTCGTTTCGGGGACGGGGATCGGTACGGTGACGCGCAGATTCCCGGCCGCCTTTTCCCGCAGGATCGTTTCCCGGTTCTCCGCGACGGCCGTATGCGTCAGATAAATATCCTTCATGCCGTGCGGAACGCGATAACAGACGGACAGACACAGCAGCGTCATCAGGCACAGCGCGGCGCGGCGCGTGCGGTCGATCTCCAGAAGCTCGCGCAGCAGCACGCAGCACGCGAGCGTCAGCAGCAGCATACAGCCCGCCAGCGAGCGGAAGGGGTAAAAGCGCGCCAGCGCAAAGATCAGCCCCGCGCCGCCGCCGCCGCACGTCAGGATGATCGACAGGAGCATCCGCCGTTTTTCGATGCGCAGCGCCGAGGCTAAAAAGAACAGGATCACCAGCGCGATCACGATCGCCCGGATCACATGGAAGCGGTCGAACACCTTCTCTGTCTGATACAGCAGCCGAAGCGCCGAAAAGCCGGCGTTTTTGTTTTGCCGTTCGCCGGGTGAAAAGATCATGCAGGCATAGCCGACCATGCCCGTCAGGACGGGCAGACCGGCCCAAAGCGGGACGCTGCGTTTTTGGATGCGGCGCGACGCGAGCAGACACAGGATCGCCATAAAGAGCGCGGCGCCGGAGAGGTTCTCCGAATACGCGCCGGCCGGAACGGCGAACAGCGCGAACAGGATCAGCCGCGGCGAAAGCCCCTTTTCCAGAAAAGTCGGCTGTTCCAGAAGAAACCGCGCATACGGCAGGAAAAACAGCAGCGCGGCGACTTGCGCCCAGAGATAGTTGCAGGCGCCGTCCAGCCAGAAATTGACCTGGCCGAATGCCGGCATGAAAACCCAGATCGCCGCAAACAGCGAAAGGAGAAAAAAACTGCTGCGCTTCTTGCCGACGCTGACCGTCCGGTAGCACAGCGACAGACTGCCGACGAACATGCCCGCGTTCACGACGTCGAACACGTGTTTCGGCAGCGCCTCAAAGATCTGTACGAAAAAATGCGCGACAAGGCGTCCGTTCATAGACTGATAGTGCGCGCGCATCGAATCGAGCAGGCCGGAAAAGCTGCGTATCGGCGTGCCGTCCGCAAAGCTGTACATATACAGGAAATCGTCGGCGAACTTATCTGTCAGGAAATTCCCGCAGAGCATCACCGCAAAAACGCCCAGAAGCAGCAGCGCGAACAGCGCTTTGGACGCGTTCAGACGATCGGGCAGCGTTTTGACCGTTTGCATATCAATCCTCTCCGTCTGTCCGGCCGCAGAGCTCGGCGATGATATAGCGCGGCCGGCGTCTGATCTCGTCATAGATCTTGCCGATATAAAACCCGATCACGCCCAGCGCGAGCATACAGCTGCCGCCGATGAGCATCAGCAGCAGACCGATCCCCGTACCGACGCCGACCAGAGCCCCCGCGATCCGGCGGATCAGGGAAACGATCGCCCAGATCAGATCGACGCCCAGCAGCAGCGCGCCGAGGATCGTCACGAACTGCAGCGGCGCGTTGGTGAAGGACGAGATATTGCTGAGCGCGTAACGGATCAGCGACTTCGTCGACCATTTCGATTCGCCCGCTTCGCGCTCGCGCACGTCGAACTGTACGGCGGCGGTCTTGAAGCCGACCCACGAGGACAGCGCGCGGAAGAACGCGCCGCGCTCCGGCATACGGATCAGCACGTCCACCGCCTTGCGGTCGAGGAGCTTGAAGTCGGAAGCGTTTTCCATATCGGTCTTGGCGGCGGCGCTCAGGAGCGTATAAAAGGCGTGCGCGGCGAACGCGTGCAGACCGCTCTCCGTACCGCGGCTGGTTTTCTGTCCCTCAATGACCTCATACCCCTGCTGCCACAGGCGGTACATTTCCACGATCTTTTCCGGCGGATGCTGCATATCGCAGTCGATCACCACGCAGCAGTCGCCCGACGCCTGGCCGAGGCCCGCGAGGATCGCGGCCTCCTTGCCGAAGTTGCGGGAAAACTTCACGCCGCGGATCGCGGGATTTTCCGTCGCGGCGTCTTGTATACGCGTCCACGTCGAATCCGTGGAGCCGTCGTCGACAAAGATCAGCTCGTAGGGGATCCGTGCGTCATACAGGACGCTGCCCACGGCATACGACGCGCGGTCGATCATGGCCTCCTCGTTGAACGAAGGGAGGATCACAGAGCATAAGCCTTGCATACTATCACTTCCTCAGCATGGATTGTAGCATACCTTCCGAAAAAAAGCAAGAAAAGACTGAAAAAGCTATTGACAAATCGCGGCGGATAGACTATAATCAATTCAACATATGAATACATGTTCATATGTAAACCGAAGGAGGCGTGCGTTTATGAAAAAGATTTACATACTGGAGGAGCTTTGCTGCGCGAACTGCGCAGCCAAAATCGAAAAGAAGGTCGTGGCGCTTGACGGTGTGCAGAGCGCGAACGTGAATTTCCTGACGACGAAGCTCATTTTAGAGGTGGGCGAAGACGCTGTCACGGAGGTCGACGCGCAGGTGCGCAGGATCGTCCGCAAGATCGAGCCGGACGTTGTGGTCCGGGAGGCGCGAAAATGAAAAAACGTATTGCGCTGCTCTGCGCTTCCGGCGTATTGCTGGCGGCGGGGATCGTTCTGCATCATATCGGGCAGACCGTCCCGGCGCTCGCCGTATGCGTCGCGTCGTATCTTCTGACCGGATGGCGCGTGCTGTGGAAGGCGGGGCGCAACATCGCGCACGGAAAGGTATTCGACGAAAACTTCCTTATGGCGCTGGCGACGGTCGGGGCGTTCATCGTGGGCGAGTACCCGGAGGCTGCCGCCGTGATGCTGTTTTATCAGATCGGCGAGCTGTTCGAGCATATGGCGGTCGACCGCTCGCGGCGGTCCATTTCGGAGCTGATGGAGATCTGCCCCGATACCGCGCGGCGCAAGACGCCGGACGGCAGCGAGATCGTCGATCCCGAGGACGTGCAGATCGGCGACGTCGTGCTCGTGTCGCCGGGCGAACGCATCCCGCTGGACGGGACGGTGCGGGAGGGATCGGCGCAGATCGACACCTCCGCGCTGACGGGCGAGCCGGTGCCGCGCGCGGCGGGCGCGGGCGACGCGGTCCACAGCGGATGCATCTGTCTGGACGGTACGCTGGAGATCCTTGTCGAAAAGGCGTTTTCCGAATCGACAGCCAGCAAGATCATGGAGCTGGTCGAGAACGCCGCCGCGCGTAAATCGCGCTCCGAAAACTTTATTACCCGTTTTGCCGCGTGGTATACGCCGGCCGTCGTCCTATCGGCCGTGCTGCTTGCGCTCGTGCCGCCTCTGGCGATGCACGAACCCTTTCAGCCGTGGATCTACCGCGCGCTGAACTTCCTGGTCGTTTCCTGTCCGTGCGCGCTGGTGATCTCCGTTCCGCTGAGCTTTTTCGGCGGCGTCGGCGCCGCGTCGCGGCACGGCGTGCTCGTCAAGGGCAGCGTCTATCTCGAAGCGCTGGCCGACGCGTCCGCGGTCGTACTGGATAAGACCGGTACGCTGACCGAGGGCGTATTCGAGGTGACCAACGTCGAAGCGCACGGCATATCTTCGCAGCAGCTGCTGCGCTATGCCGCGGGCGCGGAGCAGTTTTCTTCGCATCCGATCGCCGTATCCCTGCGCAGCGCGTGCGGCGATCTGCCGCCGGAACGCGACGTCACGGACGTCAAAGCCTTTGCGGGCAAGGGCGTCGGCGCGACGGTCTGCGGCCGGCAGGTGCTGTGCGGCAATCAGGTCCTCATGCGCGAGATCGGCGTGCCGTGCGCGCAGGAGAGCGATATAGGCACGGTCGTCCATGTGGCGCTGGACGGACAGTATGCCGGGTGCATCACCGTTTCGGACCGCATCAAAAAGGGCGCGGCCGAAGCGATCCGCGCGCTGCGCGCAAACGGACTGCAAACGGTCATGCTTTCCGGCGATCGCAAAGCGGCGGCAAACGCCGTCGGAGGGGCGCTGGGCGTCGACGAGGTCCATGCCGAGCTGCTGCCGGGCGACAAGGTCGCGCAGCTGGAAAAGATCATTTCCGCGCAGAGCGGCAAGACCGTATATGTCGGCGACGGCATCAACGACGCACCCGTGCTCGCGCGCGCGGACGTGGGCGTCGCGATGGGCGCGCTGGGCAGCGACGCCGCGATCGAGGCGGCGGACGTCGTGCTGATCACGGACGAGATCGGAAAGCTCGGCACGGTGATGACGATCGCGCGCAAGACCATGCGCATCGTGCGGGAGAATATCGCGTTTGCGCTGGCCGTCAAGCTCGGCGTGCTGGCGACGAGCGCGCTGGGACTGACGGGACTGTGGCTGGCCGTGTTCGCGGACGTCGGCGTGTGCGTGCTCGCCATCCTCAACGCCCTTCGCGCGCTGCGGATGAAATAACGAAATCCGTGATGATTCATGAAAACAGGATACGACAGCGTCGGTTCTTCCTCGCGTTCGCACGGGAGAAGAGACCGGCGCTTTTCTTGACAGAGATAGGGTTATATGGTATACTCAACCTAAGATTTACGGATGGGGGTCTATATGAAAACAACGATTTCGGAGTTGGGATATGCGATCGTACTCGGGTGCGCGCATTTCAATGCGCTCGGCGTGATCCGCAGTCTCGGCGAGGCGGGGATACCGTCCGTTTTTATTTGTACGTCGGCATGGAGCAACGCGTCTTACAGCAAGTACACGCTCCGTGCCTATCAGGCGTCGGACGCTCCGTCCGTCCGGGACGCTGTATTGGATGCGGTCAAGCGTTTCGGCGGGAAGCCGTCGGTCTTTCCCACCGCGGACGATCAGCTGCCGATGCTCGAGGAGATCCGCGCGGAGATCTGCGATCAGGTCGTGCTGCCGCAGCTCGGCGCCCCGATGCGGCATGTCCTGCGCAAAGACGTGATGTGCGAGACGGCGCGCCGCGCCGGTTTCCGTGTCCCGCAAACCAAGCTGTTGGACGACACGTCGGCCGCGTCGATCCGTGCGGCCGCATCGGAGATCGGGTTTCCCTGCATCCTGAAGCCGAACAGCGGCACGGAGGGCGCGAAGGCGGATATCCGCGTGCTGCACAGCGAGGCGGATCTGTCGGACGCTTTGACGGCGTTTTCACACTACCGTTCGGTCCTGATGCAGGAATTCGTCGACAGCGCCAATTCGATGATGGTCGAATACTGCGGATGCAAGACGCCCGGCAGAAAGGTATGTGTCTTCGGCGAGCTGCGCAAGACGCGCGAGTTCCCGACGAACCGCGGCAGTACCTCTTTTGCGAAGATCGTGCCGCAGCTGACGTATCTGGACCCGGACGTGCTCGACGCTTTTTTGGAGGAGGTCGGGTTTTCCGGCGTGTTCGATCTGGAGTTGAAGGTGACGAACGGGGCTGCGTATTTTCTGGAGATCAATTACCGCAACGGCGCCCCATCCTACGGATTTACAAAGGCGGGCTTCAATGTGCCGGCGACGTGGCATTTACTGGAAAACGGCCGGGAAGCCGCGCCGGTCTGCATTCGGGAGACGCTCGTGCATTGTGAGGGGATCGACCTGAGCAACGTCTTCGCGCACAACATCTCTATGGCGCAGTGGCTGCGTGATTTCCGCGCCGCGGACGCGCATATGGTCGTCAACCGCAGGGATATGCGTCCGCTGTTTTCTTCGGTCCGTCTGATCAAGCCCTTTATTGAGGCAAAACTATACAGCAGAAAGGGGTAACGGCTATGGCTTCGCCGCTTCGCATGTTTACCAAAACCGAATATGCCGTTGCCGTCCGATTCAGCGATCGGGATCTGTTGACAGACCGCCGGTCGCCCTTTTCGGTCTTGGCGCCGGACGAGGACTATTGGTACGCCGATCCGTTCCCGTATAAGCGGGACGGGCGGTACTATGTGTTCATGGAAATGATGAAGAAGGACGCCGGCTATGCCGGCATCGGCATGAGCGAATACAGGGACGGCGCGTGGACGCATCCGCGGATGGTCATTGACACCGGCTCGCACCTTTCGTTTCCGCTGTTGTTTGAACGCGGCGGCAAGCTGTATATGATGCCGGAAAGCTGCGCGGAAGGCTGTGTGCAGGTATTTGCGTGCGAGCGGTTCCCCGACGCGTGGCGCAGGGAAACGGTCGTCCTGGACGGCGCGTTCTCGGATTCTGTCCCGTTTGAGTGGGAGGGCGAGCCGTATCTTTTTACGTCCAAAGGAACGGACGACATGTACGGCAACGAGCTGTTTCTGTTTGCGCTGCGGCCGGAAGGCGGTCTGTGGAAGGCGCGGGCGGGCAGGAGCGTTTCAAAGGATTACCGCGTTTCCCGCATGGCGGGCAAGGTGCTGCCGTCCGGCGGCAAAACGTATCGCGTCGCGCAGGACTGCAGCCGCGCGGATTACGGCAGAGCGCTGGTGTTTTCGCAGATCCTGTCCTGTTCGCCGCAGCAGTATACGGAGCGGCAGACGCTGCGCCTTGCGCCGCGGGACGTGCGGACGGCGCAGCCCCTGCGCGGAAAAGCCGGGATCCACACCTATAACCGCCTGGACGACCTGGATGTGATCGATTTTAAGCTCTGTACGTTCTCTCTGAAGAGCACCGTGCAGAAATTCCGTATCGTCGCCGGGATGCTTCTGCATCGGGGGCGCTGAATATGCGCGCGCGAAAGGAAAGCGGGGAGAAGATGCACGACAGGATCCGCGTCCTCTTTCTCTGTCACGGCAACATCTGCCGCAGTCCGATGGCGGAATTTGTGATGCGCGAAGCAGTGCGCCGGGCAGGCCTTGCCGACCGGATCGAAACGGCTTCGGCGGCGGTCAGCAGAGAGGAGATCGGCAACGACATGTATCCCCCTGCGCGCAAGAAGCTGACGGAGAAGGGCGTACCGTTCACCAAACGCGCCGCGCGGCAGGTGACGGCGCAGGATCTGCGCGACTTCGACTATGTGCTGATCATGGACGCCTCCAACCGCACGCTGCTGCGGCGGCTCTGCGGCGCGGACGCGGAGAAGGCGCGGATGCTCCTGCCGGACAGGGACGTCGCCGATCCGTGGTATACCGGCGATTTCGACGCGACGTTCGACGACGTCAAACAGGGCTGCACGGCGCTGCTCGCGGAAATCCGCGGGAAGTACGGGATTTAAGCGTCTGTTTTTCTTGACAGTTTCCGATCTCTGCATTATAATAGAATCTGTCAGAAATCGGATAAAAACTTTTTTGGAGGAATAGATCATGGCATGTTTTATCGTACCGGCAACCGAGGCGATCGTGACGACCGTCGTTTCCAAGGTGATGGAGAAAAAAGCCGCGCAGAACGCGGCGCCCACAGTCTGCGCCGAGTTTGCGCACGGCGAGATCGCGCAAGCGCAGCGGACGCCGTTTTACAAAAAGCTGATGTGGCTGAACTATATGCTCTGGGGCGGCGCGTTTTTGCTGGCGTTTGAGCACGTCTGGCACGGCGAGGTCGTTCCGTTCTTCCCGTTCCTGACTGCGGCGGGCGATCCGATCGAGCGCGCGCAGATGCTGCATGAGATGGCGACGGCCGGCGTGGCGATGGCGGTTCTGGTGACCGCCGTATGGGCAGGGATCGTCGCCGTATCGACCGTGATCGAAAAGCGCGCTATGAAAGCCGCTGCCGAGCAGCAGTAAGGAGGACGGTGTATGACGCTGTTGATCACCGTTTTTGCCGCCGCCGTCTGTACCGCGCTCTGGTACAGGACCGCACCGAAGAGTGAAATGCGGATCGGCATTCTCTGCTGGATGTTCTGGGGCGCGTCCCTGATGTGGCTGGTGGACGCGGTTTTCGAGTATGCGGAGCTGGGCGCGGAATACTTCACGCCTGCCGCGCAGGATATGCTCAACGACGCCTTTTTGGGACTGTCGGTCGTGGCGCTGGGTCTGACCGCATGGATCGTGATCCTGCTTGTCAAGGACCCAAAGGGCGTCATCCGCGACAAGCTGCTAAAGAAAAACGATTGATAATAAAGCGGTTCCGTACAGGAGCCGCTTTTCTGTAAGGAGAGTATCCATGAACACAGACGTCAAACAGATCTTACAGCAGGTGCACAGCGGCGCGTGCAGCGTGGACGACGCGCTGCTGGCGCTGAAGACCGCGCCGTTCGAGGACGTCGGCTTTGCCAAGGTCGACCTGCACCGCCGCGTGCGGCAGGGCGCGGCGGAGGTCATTTACGGCGCGGGCAAGACTGCTGCGCAGATCGCAAAGATACTGGACGTGATGCGCCGGAACGGACAGGAGCGGGTACTGATCACCCGTCTGTCCGCGCAGAACGCCGCCGAGCTTGCGCGCACGCACGGCGTCCGCTATGACGAAACGGCGCGGATCGGGCTGCTGGGCGAAATGCCGCAGCCGGACGGGATCGGCAGGATCGTCGTCGCGACCGGCGGCACCAGCGACATCCCCGTCGCCGAGGAAGCGGCCCTGACGGCGCAGAGCCTCGGCAACACGGTCGTGCGGCTCTATGACGTCGGCGTCGCCGGACTGCATCGGCTGCTCGCGCACACGGACGAGATCATGGATGCTTCGGTCATCATCGCCGTGGCGGGGATGGAGGGCGCGCTCGCGAGCGTGATCGGCGGTCTTGCGGACTGCCCGGTGATCGCCGTGCCGACGAGCGTGGGCTACGGCGCGTCGTTCGGCGGCGTTTCCGCGCTGCTGGCCATGCTCAATTCATGCGCCGCCGGCGTGAGTGTCGTCAACATTGACAACGGATTCGGCGCCGGTTTTTTGGCCAGCCGCATCAATCATATGGAGGTCAAAAAATGAAAACGCTGTATCTGGACTGCGGCATGGGCGCGGCGGGCGATATGCTCTCGGCCGCGCTGCTGGAGCTGCTGCCGGAGCCGGAAGGCTTTGTACGGCGGCTGAACGCGCTGGGGATCCCCGGCGTGCGTTATACGGCGCAGCGCGCCGAAAAGTGCGGCGTCGTCGGCACGCGCCTTTGCGTGACGGTCGACGGCGCGCAGGAAGAGGCGCACGAACACGAGCACGAGCATGAACATCATCACGAGCATCATCACCATGCGCACCATACCGTCGAGGATATCCGCCGTCTGGTGATCTCGCACCTTGCGCTGCCGGACGTCGTGAAGCGGGACGTGCTGGCCGTTTACGGTCTGTTGGCCGACGCGGAGAGCCGCGTGCACGGCGTGTCTGTCGAACAGATCCATTTTCACGAGGTCGGCACGATGGACGCGCTGGCGGACGTCGCCGCAGTGTGCCTTCTGGTGCATGAACTCGCGCCGCAGACGATCGCCGCGTCGCCCGTGCATGTGGGCTTCGGGCAGGTGCGGTGCGCGCACGGGATCCTGCCTGTTCCCGCGCCGGCGACCGCGCAGCTGCTGCGCGGCGTGCCGATCTGCGGGGGAGAGATAGAGGGCGAGCTGTGCACGCCGACCGGCGCCGCGCTGCTGCGGTATTTTGTTCGGCAGTTCGGCGACATGCCGACGATGCGCGTTGACACGATCGGGTACGGAATGGGGACGAAGGATTTTCCGCGCGCCAACTGTGTGCGCGCGCTGCTGGGCGAAACGGCGGACGATACGGACACGGCGCTGGAGCTGTCGTGCAACGTGGATGATATGACGGCGGAGGATGTCGCGTTCGCCGCCGAGCAGCTTTTGGCGGGCGGCGCGCTGGATGTGTACACCGCCGCGATCGGCATGAAGAAATCGCGTCCCGGCACAAAGATCTGTGTGCTGTGCCGGCCGCAGGATCGGGAAAAGTGTATGGCGCTGCTGTTCCGGCATACGTCGACGCTCGGCGTGCGCGAGGCTTCGCTGCGCCGGACCGTGCTGCGGCGCAAAACGCAAACGTGTGAAACGCCGTTCGGCCCCGTGCGTCGGAAGACGGCGTCCGGCTGCGGCGTGACGCGTGAAAAATACGAGTACGAGGATCTGGCGCAGATCGCGCGCGAACGGGATATGAGCCTTGCCGAGGTGCGCGCCGCGATCGACACGCGGGACGGTGCCGGAAAATGACTGCGATAGAAGAAAAAGCGCAGCGTCTGAAACAGACGCTGCTGGAAACGGAAAGCGCGGCGGTGGCGTTCTCCGCGGGCGTCGATTCGACGCTGCTGTTGGATATGGCGCATGAAGCGCTGGGCGACAAGGTCGTCGCCGTGACCGTCCGTTCGGTGTTTGTGCCGCAGCGTGAGATCGTGCAGGCGCAGGACTTCTGCGCGTCGCGCGGCATCCGGCACGTCGTACTGGATGCGGACGTTCTGGCGGTCGACGGCGTGCGGGAGAATCCGCCCGAGCGCTGCTATCTGTGCAAGCGCGCGCTGTTTTCGATGATCCTGCGTACGGCGCGGGAGCTGGGGCTGCGCTGCGTCGCGGAGGGCTCCAATGCCGACGACCTGCGGGATTACCGCCCCGGGATGCGCGCCCTGCGCGAGCTTTCCGTGCGCAGTCCGCTGCTCGAAACGCTTTGGACGAAATCGGAGATCCGCGAGCTGTCCGGTATGCGCGGTCTGCCCACGTGGGACAAGCCGGCGATGGCGTGCCTCGCGACGCGGTTCGTCTGCGGCGAAACGCTGACGCCCGAGAGATTGGCGGCGGTCGAACAGGCGGAAGAGCTGCTGCGTTCTTTCGGCTTTCAAACGGTCCGCGTGCGTGTACACGGCGATCTTGCGCGCATCGAGCTGGACGCGTCCGCGCAGCAGGCGCTGCTGCGGCAGGAAACGGCGCGGACGGTACGGGAAACGTTCCATGCTTTGGGGTTTCGCTACGTGGCGCTCGACCTCGACGGTTACCGCACGGGGAGCATGAACGCCGGCTCGGGCGTATGATCCGATTCTCGTAAAACAGGCCGCAATTCCTTTGTAAATGTAACGTTGTTTTTTGCGGATTTGTATCGGTTCTACCCCAGCATGACGTCCAGCAGCATCATGACCGCGAAGCCCAGCACGATGCCGGTCGTGGCGGCGTAGGGCTTGGCGGACTGGTTTCGCTGGCATTCCGGGATCAGCTCGTGCACCGCAACGAGGATCATGGCGCCCGCCGCGAAGGAGAGCGCGTACGGCAGGATCGGCCGGATGCAGACGACGGACAGCGCGCCGACTACGCCCGCGATCGGTTCCACCATGCCGGACGCCTGTCCCGCGAGAAAGCTGCGCAGACGCGAGCGCCCTTCGCGGCGCAGCGGCAGAGAAACGGCTGCGCCCTCCGGGAAATTCTGCAAGCCGATGCCGACGGCGATCGAGACGGCGCCCATCATGCTCTCGCGCGAGAAACCGTTTTGCAGCGCGCCGAACGCCACGCCGACGGCCAGTCCCTCCGGGATATTGTGCAGCGTGACGGACAGCACGAGCATCGCGATCCGATTGGAACGCGTGCGCGCATCCGCGTCGTCCGTTTGTCGGCGCGCGGCGGTCACGACCTTGTCCGATACCCACATGAACAGCGCGCCGCACAGGAAACCGACGGTCGCCACGAACCACGCGGGCAGCGCGGAAACGGCTTCGGCTTCGCAGATCGCCGGCTCCAACAGCGACCAGAAGCTCGCCGCGATCATCACGCCGGACGCGAACCCCAGCATCCGATTGAGCGTCGTGGGGTTCGGATTCTTAAAAAAAACGACGGTCGCCGCGCCGAGCGCCGTGACAAACCACGTGCCGAGCGTGGCGAACATCGCCGTCAAAACCGGATTCATAAAGCACCTCCCGTACCCAGTGTATTCACCGGGTGCACGGAGGTGCTTGATTTACGCTGCGGTATTCGGGACCGGATCGTTTTACACGTTGAAGCGGAACAGGACGACGTCGCCGTCGCGCATGACGTACTCTTTGCCCTCCGAACGCACCAGTCCCTTTTCCTTGGCGGCGGTCATGGAGCCGCAGGCGATCAGATCGTCGAACGAGATGACCTCCGCGCGGATGAAGCCGCGCTCGAAGTCGGAGTGGATCTTGCCGGCGGCCTGCGGAGCCTTGGTGCCCTTTTTGATCGTCCAGGCGCGCACCTCCGGCTGTCCGGCGGTCAGGTATGAGATCAGTCCGAGCAGGGAATAGCTGCGCTGGATGAGGATATCCAAGCCGCCCTTTTCCACGCCCAGCTCCGAAAGGAACATTTCCTTTTCGTCCGGTTCGAGCGACGCGATCTGCGCTTCCAGCTCGGCGCAGATGGGCAGAACCTCCGACCCCTCCGCCGCGGCGATCTGCTGCACGGCTTTATAGCCGGCGTTGTTATCGATGCCGCCGGCGAAGTCGTCCTCGCTCATGTTGCACGCGTAAATGACAGGCTTTGCCGTCAAAAGGCAAAGCTCGGCGAGAGAAGCCTTTTCGTCGTCGGTCATCTCGACGTTGCGCGCCGGGACGCCGGATTCCAGCTCCGCCTTCAGCCGCTTGAGAAACTCGATCTCATGCGCGAGCGATTTGTCGCCCTTCATGGCCTTGACGCCGCGGTCGATGCGGCGGTCGAGCACCTCCAGATCGGCGAAAATCAGCTCGAAGTTGATCGTTTCGATGTCCCTTGCGGGGTCGATGCTGCCGTCGACGTGGATGATGTCGTCGTCCTCAAAGCAGCGTACCACATGGATGATCGCGTCCATTTCGCGGATGTGCGAGAGGAACTTGTTGCCCAGTCCCTCGCCGTGCGACGCGCCCTTCACAAGACCGGCGATGTCGACAAACTCGATCACGGCGGGCGTGATCTTGACGGGGTGATACATCTCCGAGAGCTTGTCGATGCGCGCGTCCGGGACGCTCACCACGCCGACGTTCGGCTCGATGGTGCAGAAAGCGTAGTTCGCGGACTGCGCGCCCGCGTTGGTGATGGCGTTGAAAAGCGTGCTTTTGCCGACGTTCGGCAGACCGACGATGCCTAATTTCATAATGATCCGACCTTTCCGATTGCTGAAAATCATTATACCATATCTTCGCCGTATATTGCAATCCCTTTTTCGTGCTTGCAAAAAATCGAAAATGCGTTATACTATTACCATACTTCATAGAACGGGTGATTCGATGCGAAACTCCGAATTGATGCGCGCGCTGACGAAAGACGGCAGCGCCATGATCGTGGCGGCGGATACGTCCGCGGTCGTGCAGAAGGCGCATGAGATCCACGGCCTTTCCAAAACCATGACGGCGGCGCTCGGCCGCGCGTTGACGGCGGCGTCCATGATGGGCTCGCTGCTCAAGGAAGAAAAACAGTCGGTGACGCTGCGTTTTTGCGGCGACGGACCGGCGGGCACGATCTGCTGCGTGAGCGATTGGCGCGGCAACGTGCGCGGCTATGCCGACCACCCGCAGGCGGAGCTGCCGCCCAACGCAAAGGGCAAGCTCGACGTCGGCGGCGCCGTGGGCAGGGGTCCGATGTACGTGCTGCGCGATCTCGGCCAGGATATGCCGTATGTGGGCGTGGCGTCCATCGTTTCGGGCGAGATCGCCGAGGACGTGACGAACTACTTCGCGTCCAGCGAGCAGACGCCGTCCGTCTGTGCGCTCGGCGTGCTCGTGCATCCCGATTTCAACTGCCGCGCCGCGGGCGGCTTCCTCGTGCAGCTGCTGCCGTATGCCGATCCGCAGGTCGTCGAACAGATCGAAAAGAACATTGAAACGATCGAGTCCGTCTCCCGCATGGTGGACGGCGGGATGCGGCCGCGCGACCTCATCGACACGGTCTTTGCGGGGCTGGAATACGACGTGCTGGACGAAGCGCAGATCGGCTACGTCTGCCCGTGCAGCCGCGAACGGTACGCACGCGCGCTGCTGAGCCTCGGAAAGAAGGAGCTGCGGCGGCTCGTCGACGAGGCGGAGCCGGTGGAAACGCTGTGCAGCTTCTGCGGGAAAAAGTACGTGTTCGAGCTGCCGGAGGTGCGGCAGATGCTCGAAGAAGCGAAATCATGACCGGACGGCTTGACGAAAATCTTTCTTCCGAAAAAACAAAAGAGACGTGCGGGACGAAGCAACAGACAGTTGCTTGCGTGATCGGCGTCCGTGTAGTAAAATGTCGTACAAGGAGGTAGCTTTATGGATACGAAAAATGTACTGTATGAACTCAGAACGAAAAGCGGTCTGTCGCAGGACGAGCTGGCCAAAAAGGTCTTTGTGACGCGTCAGGCGGTGTCCCGCTGGGAAACTGGCGAAACGGTGCCGAACACCGAAACGCTCAAGCTCCTGTCGGACCTGTATGACGTTTCCATCAATACGCTGCTCGGCTCGCCGCAAAAGCTCGTCTGCCAGTGCTGCGGAATGCCAATGGAGGATGCGATCCTCGGCCGCAACAAAGACGGCACGCTCAATGAACAATACTGCAAATGGTGCTACGCGGACGGGACGTACACATACAGCGATATGGACGAGCTGATTGAAGTCTGCGTGAAGCACATGGCGAACGAGAGCTTTTCCGAGGAGCAGGCGCGCGCGTACATGAAGCAGGTGCTGCCGCAGCTGGATTACTGGAAGAGATACGAAGAGCTCGGCGACGACGGAGAGTTTGAAAAGTTCAAGAAGCAGTTGATCGCGGAGATCAACGATCTGCATATCGAAGGTATGCCCAAGCTCGAAAAGCTGAACGCGCTGGTCGGGCAGTTTGTGAATCTGGAATACCGTTTGCCGAGCGGCATGACGGCAAAATTCCTGGACGACGGGACGACGTATCTCGGCAATCAGCTGGAATCCGAGTTCAGCGGCGACCGCTGCTTCGGCGTTCTGGCCAATATGGATTTCATTCTGATCTGCACATATGGGGCAGAGGGCGCCGATCCGGAGCTTGTCCTTTATAAAAAAAGGTAATTTCAATTTCTCTCTTGACAATCCGGCGCCGAAGTGTTATTCTACATTCAACAATCAAATCAAAAGCTGTGATGCAGAAGTTGTTCTTCGATACGCTTTGCCAGAGAGCCGCGCCTTGTGCTGTGAGCGCGGTCAGAGCGGAAGGACATGACCGCTGCGGAGCTGCGCGCAGGAAATGGCGCGCCGTGTGTCCGCGTTACGGACGTTTGAGCGGCAGGGCTTGCCCTGCAATCCGGGTGGAACCGTGGAGCCGATTCGCTTCATCCCAGAGTTTTCGGGATGGAGCTTTTATTTTTGCATTTTATTACGATAGGAGAGATAAATATGATCCAGGTCAAACTCAAAGGCGGCGTCATCAAAGAGTATGAAAACGGCGTCACCGCGATGGAGGTCGCAAAATCCCTGGGCATGGGACTGTACAAGGCGGCGTGCGTGTGCAAGGTGGACGGCGTCGTCTGCGATCTGCGCACGGCGCTGACGCAGGACTGCGCGCTTGAGATCCTCACGTTCGACGATCCCGAAGGCAAGCACGCGTTCCGACACACCGCGTCCCACATCCTCGCGCAGGCGGTCAAGCGTCTGTACCCCGAGGCGAAGCTCGCCATCGGTCCCGCGATCGAAAACGGCTTCTACTATGACTTCGATATCGACACGCCCTTCACGCCCGAAATGCTTGAAAAGATCGAGGGCGAGATGAAAAAAATCGTCAAGGAAGGTCTGCCGCTCGAACGGTACGAGCTGGACGCGGACGAGGCGATTGCCATGATGACTGAGAAGGGCGAGATCTATAAGGTCGAGCTCATTCAGGAGCACGCCGGCAAGGGCGAAAAGATCTCCTTCTTCCGCCAGGGCGAGTTCGACGAGCTGTGTGCCGGACCGCATATCCCGGATACGGGCCGCGTCAAGGCGTTCAAGCTCACGAGCGCGACCGGCGCGTACTGGCGCGGCGACTCCAAAAACAAGATGCTCCAGCGCATTTACGGTACCGCCTTCACCAAAAAGGACGAGATGGAAGCGCACCTCGCCGCGGTCGAAGAAGCGAAAAAGCGCGACCACAACAAGCTCGGCCGCGAGCTGGAATATTTCACGACGTCCGAGCTGATCGGCCAGGGCCTGCCGATCCTGCTGCCGAAGGGCGCGCGCGTCATCCAGATCCTGCAGCGCTTCGTCGAGGACGAGGAGCAGCGCAGAGGCTGGCTGCTGACCAAGACGCCGTACATGGCCAAGAGCGATCTCTACAAGCTCTCCGGCCACTGGGACCATTACCGCGACGGCATGTTCGTGATGGGCGATCCCGACTCGGAGGACGAAGTGTTCGCGCTGCGTCCGATGACCTGCCCGTTCCAGTACCAGGCGTACCTCAACCGCGCGCGTTCCTACCGCGATCTGCCGCTGCGCTACAACGAAACCTCGACGCTCTTCCGCAACGAGGCGTCCGGCGAGATGCACGGTCTGATTCGCGTGCGTCAGTTCACGATCTCCGAGGGCCATCTGATGTGCACGCCCGACCAGCTGGAGGGCGAGTTCCGCAACTGTCTGGAGCTGGCGATCTATATGCTCAAGACGCTCGGCCTGTACGAGGACGTTTCGTACCGCTTCTCACAGTGGGACCCGAACGACCGCGAAAAGTATATCGGCACGAACGAGCAGTGGGACGAGGCGCAGGGCGTGATGCAGAAGATCCTCGACCATCTGGAGATCCCATACAAGATCGGCGTCGGCGAAGCGGCGTTCTACGGCCCGAAGCTCGACATCCAGATCAAGAACGTATTCGGCAAGGAAGACACGCTCATCACGATCCAGGTCGACCAGATGCTCGCCGAAAAATTCGGCATGGAATACGTCGATACAGACGGCAGCAAGAAGAATCCCTATATCATCCACAGAACGTCGATCGGCTGCTATGAGCGCACGCTCGCGCTGCTGATCGAGAAGTACGCCGGCGCGTTCCCGCTGTGGCTGGCGCCCGAACAGATACGCCTGCTGCCGATCGCCGACCGCCACCAGCCGTACGCCCGCGAGGTGGAGAAACGCCTGGCCGCGCTCGGCTTCCGCGTGACGACCGACATGCGCTCGGAGAAGATCGGCTACAAGATCCGCGAGGCGCAGAAGGAAAAGATTCCCTATATGCTGCTCGTCGGCGATAAGGAGATCGAGGAGGAAAACCTTTCCGTCCGGCGCAGGAGCGGCGGCGACATGGGCTCCATGAGCGAAGCGGAGTTCACGGCGCTCGCGCTGCGTGAAACGGCAGAAAAAGTGATCTGGTAAACCGGCTTTGACCGCATATGCTTTCGGGACTGTCTGTGCAGAATACGCACAGTACGGTCCCGTTTTTTGGTTCATCACGGTTTCCGTGCAAAAACTGTTACCTTTTCCGCGGTTTATGCGTATAATAAGTGAAAGGGCAACGGAAGACCGCTCTTTCGGAAAGGAGACCCCTATGGATAACGGTGCAAGTAGCTACCGCCGTTTTCTCCTGGGTGACGAAGCAGGACTCAGGGAACTGATCGAAGAATACCGTATGCCGCTGGAAATGTTCATTCTGTCCTTCGTTCAAGATGCGGACACCGCCGAAGAGGCGGCGATCGAAACCTTTGTGAAACTGGCAACCAAAAAGCCGCGGTATAACGGCAAGGCGTCCTTTAAAACGTGGCTGTTTTGCATCGGCCGCAATACGGCGACGGACTATGTGAGACGGCAGAAAAAGCACAGCGCCGTCAGCATGGAAGAGATCGACGATGTGACGTCGGACAAGCCGTCTCCGGAGGCGCAGTACATAACGGACGAAAGAAATCGGCATGTCGTATCTTCCATGAAAAAACTGAAAGCGGAGTATTATACGGCGTTGTGGCTGCGCTACTTTGAAAATCAAAAAGTTGCGGAGATCGCTAAGATCATGCATAAGAACGAAGGCAATACGAAGGTTCTTCTAAGTCGGGCGCGCGAGGCGCTGAAATCGCAGCTCGGAAAGGATGGTTTTGACTATGAAGACGAACAATGAAGTATTTGACATTGTCATGGAAAGAAAAGGCGAATACGAAACGCGGAAAGCCGCAAAGATGAAGCGGCTGACCGCGGCAGGCGTCGGCATTGTCGCGATCGCGCTGTGCGTGGGGATCGGCGTCGCCGCGCAGAAAGGCAGCGTCCCGATCAAAGCCGGCGGCGAAAACCAAGCCGAAAGCGGCAC
Source organism: Clostridia bacterium (assembly GCA_017449935.1). Lineage (GTDB taxonomy): Bacteria > Bacillota > Clostridia > Oscillospirales > Acutalibacteraceae > UBA1425. Next base: position 12,567 of record JAFSYP010000056.1, on the reverse strand, counting down.
GGCCGTGTCCGCAGAAAACACCGCCGAACAAACCGCAGTCACCCGACCGGATGATCCGACCGTCAGCGAAGATCCGGCAGTCTTCCCGTCGGATCAAGGCGGAGAAGCTGCGCAGACAACAAAAATCTACGGCGGTGCGAGCGTACCGGACGAGGGTACAAATCGGACAGGGGCGCCGGCCAAGAAGCCGCAGCCGACCGAGACGACCACTGCGCAGCCGAAGGACGGTTCCGGTTCAACATACGGCGGCGATACGCAGTTGGGCGGCTGGATGATCCCTTGCGTGCCCGCGGTGACCGGCGCACAACCGGGCGTGAAGGTCGTCGGCGAAAAGATCACGGACGCCGAGGCGAGAGCGTATCTTATGGAGAACACATGGATCGGTTCCGCGCTTGCCGCCAGCGGCGTACCGGCGGATAACCTCACGTATTCCGAGACCGGTTACTGCCACGTTTCCTATGACGGCGTGGAAGGCAAGCAGTTGGAACTGAGGCAGAATTTCCGGGACTACCTCGCCTACAGCGACGGAGAGCTTGTCGCCATCATCACGCTAACCAAAGAGAACGGCCGGCTGTCCGCGACGCCCGCGTTCGGCGGACCGTGGTTCTCTGCGTACGACGCGTTTCTGAACGCGCACAAGGGTGAAAAGCTGCTGTACGTGTACGCCGGCTTTATGGAGATCATTATCACCCCGGACAACCGATACGTAAATCCGCAGGGCACGGACGTGTCCGCGTACTTCGAGGGCGTCGAAAACCCCTATGAATACTTCTACAACGACGCGGCAACGTATACGCCGTAAAGTCATACCTGCTTTTCCGCCGGAGTTTTATCCATGCGATAGGACTTCGGCGGTTTTTTCCTGTGTTGTGTACAAGAGCGGGATATGGTATAGTTGAAGGCAGAATGAAAATATTTTTTGGAAATACCCAATACTTTTCTTTTCTCATTCGTTTTGGTATTGAAGGAGGGGAGATCATGACAAATCATCAAATTGATCACTTGATGAGCAGAGTTCAATCGGGAGACGGTACCGCTCTTGAGGAATTATACAAAGGCATGCATGAAAGCGTGTTTTTCTATGCGCTGCGTCTGTGCGGCAATTACGACGCCGCGCAGGACGTGATGCAGGACACGTTCGTCACGCTCATGCGTAAATCCTCCTTGTACCGCGCCGAAGAGAAAGGCCGGGCGTGGATATTCACGGTCGCCAGAAACCTTGTCGTGGATCTGCAGCGAAAGCAGTCCCGCACGGAATCGTTTGAGGTCATGCCGGAGATGCCCGGCGCGGACGATTTCACTGTGCAGGCGGATACGCAGATCGACGCGCTCGGGATGCTGGACGGTCTTTCGGCGCGGGAGAAGAACATTGTTTTGCTGCGGCTTTTGGGCGATATGACGCTCACCGAGGTCGCGGCGGAACTGAATATCCCAAAAGGCACCGTATTCTGGACATACAACAACGCCGTCAGGAAAATGCGAAAGCAGTACACGGGAGGCGAGCATTTTGAAAAGTAAGTTTGAACAAGAGCTGAAAAGACAGGCATATGACGCTGTTCCCGACAAATGGGAAGAGATCAAAGAAAAAGCGGGCGTTTGCGCGCCGAAATCCGAAGACAAGGTCGAACGGTTCAACGTGAGAGCGATCGCGTCCGTCGCAGCGTCTGCCGCCGTCGTGATCGTCGCCGTATCCGTCGCGGTCGGCGTCGGCAGACATAAAAACGCGCCGCAAAAAAGCGAGATCACGGTGACGGATGAAAACGGCGTGGTCTATACCGTCGCCGATGCGTCCGGCTTCGATTCGATCGCCGTTCCCGAAACCACGGTCATCACCTATGTGGACAGCGAGGGGAAGGAACACACCACGGTCGCCACGATCACACGAAACGCCGAAGGGCAAAAAGAGGACTCCAGCGTTGTCGTCACATTCAAAGATGCACAGGGCAACACGCAAACGACCGTTGTGGCGATCCCGGCGGAGCGGTCGACCACCGCGCCGAACGCATCGTCGACCGCTAAAAACACGCCCGGAGCCGATCCCGCGACGACGCCGGCGACCACGCGTGCGGAAATATACACGGAAACCGATTGGGACAGGCGGACGATGCAGGAAAAATTCCCCGCCGTGCAGTTTGAACCGACCGGCGGTCTCGGCAAGGAATACAGCGCCGCGTTCCGAGGCGGCCAATATATCTCAAGGCCGGCAACGCTGTTGTTCAGCGGCTATACGCTGCGCAACATCAATCCGAAAACGGACAAAGAGGAAACCGTGCGCGCGAATATTTACGTGTTTCAAAACTTCGACAGAGCGCTTGCCGTCGGCGTGAAGTTTCCGGGCGAGGAACACATCCACCCGTATGTCAATGTGCACTATACGCCGCAGTCGCTCGGCGAATTCTTGACCGCGGCGGACGTCAGAAACAGCGTGCATTTCGGCAACATTCGGCTGTACAAGGACGGCACGTTCCCGGTGAACGCGCAAAATAAGGCGGACATTTTCCGGTACCTTCTGTCCGACGGCTCCGTCAAAAACTCGAACGCGACCGACTGGCCGACAGGCGATAAGGTGACGCTGAGCATCGACCTTGCCGAGCTTGGGCAAAACAACAAAGCCATGTACGTTTACGAGAGCGGCTATGTGGCAACGAATCTTATCGGTCGTGTGTATCTGTTCAACGTCGGCAAAGAGAACGTCGCGGCATTTCTCAAAAACAGCTATAACGTGACGTTCGACGATCTCCGGAAAGTGAACAGCGGCACGCCGAGCACGGCGTCGGACACAGCGACCGCGACAACAGGGGACCCGACCGCAAGCAATCCGTATAATAACGAACTGTTCCCGAAATCGCAGACCGGTACGACCGCCGTTTCCGCACCGCAAACGATTCCGGAATAACATTTGCGCATACGCGCCGGACTGCAGAAGCGGCTCGGCGCGGTTTTTACGGAAGCGAAAGCAGTTGAACAGGCGGACAAAATATGACAGGATAATCAAAAAGCCGGGAGGACATTATGAAAAATCACGTCGCGTTTATGCTCTGCTTGAGCATCGTCGTTTGTTTGACGGCCTGCGGCCGGACGCAGCACTGCACCGGCTTTCCGCCGTATTCGACCGAACCGCAAGCCTCCGGCGCGGCTCCCGAAGCGACCGTATCCAATGTCGACGGCGGATCGCTTTCCTATACCGCGAAGGTCGCCTATGCGAACGCTTCCGGGGATACCCGCATTCTGTCCGAGGCGCTGAACGCGGATTTGATGTATACAAGCTCTGTGCAACACTGGCCGGTGTTCATGTTTGAAACCGTGAGCGAGTTGCAGGATTTCAAGACGGCGTTTGCCGATACGTTGACATTTGACCGCGGCTATGACGAGATCCCGTCCTTTGACAGTTACGCGGCAGAATATGACGACGCCTTTTTCCAAAGCCGCGCGCTGATCCTCTGCTATGTCAAAGCGTCGAGCGGCTCCTACCGGTACGGGATCGCGGACGTTTCCGTAAACGGGGATACGCTGTGCATGTACGTCAAGCAGCTCAACCACCCCGAAGTCTGTACGGCGGACGTGCAGGGCTGGTTCGTGCTGGCGGAAGTCAGCAAGGCGGATATCAAAGCCTGCAAACATTTTGACGCGCAGACGGTCGATTCCCATGCGCTGGATATCCTCACCGCCGATTATGACGGGGACGGCGAAACGGAAGAAATCGTTCTGACGTACGGCCCGACGTCCGGTCTTTACACGATCGGCGTCACGGTGCGCGACGGCGGGGAAGAATACAGAAATTACTTTCTGCCGGACTTCTTTGTCGGCGACAACAGCCTGATCGTACGATCCGGGAAGGTGTATCTCCGCAATCAAGAGGGCGGCAGCGCGGTTTTGTATGCCGTATCCGTCGAAAACGGCAGAGTCGTCCTCACAAACGGCGACAAGACGATGAAGTATTGGGGCGCAAAACCGGAGTATCACATTTGCGCCTTTTCCAATCTGACCGGCAAGCAGGGAAAAGAAAAGACGCTGTCCGCAAAGGACAATCAGGCAGTGACGCAGCTGATCGGTTCGCAGGAATTCGGCGACCCGTATGACAATTTGAGCGACGTGATTCTGACCGATGTGCTCAATGAGGAGATCATTTGCTACGATTCCGACGCGGGCATCGTCACACGGGGCGACTTTGCCGTGAAGCTGTCGGACGCGGACAGGGAATCGCTGAACGGGATTTTGAGCCGCTATGTTACATTGGGCGTGGAATGACGCTGTTTCCTCTTGACAAAAAAATCCGTCGACGATACAATAGGAGTATCAGAACAGACGGAGGAGAATACTATGCAAAGCGGAAAAGTTGCCATTTACGGCGCGGGGTCTTTGGGTACGGTGCTCGGCGCGTTCATGACCAAGAACGGCGTGGACGTGGAGCTGGTCAACCGCAACAAGGCGCACGTCGCGGCGCTGCGCGAAAAGGGCGCGCACATCACGGGTACGGTCGAGATGACCGTGCCGGTCAAAGCGATCTTCCCGGACGAGATGGAGGGGAAATACGCGGTCATTTTCCTGATGACCAAGCAGTTGTTCAACCCCGACGTCGTGACGTTCCTCAAGCCCATGCTGACCGAGGACGGCGTGATCGTCACGCTGCAGAACGGCATCCCGGAGCCGGGCATTGCCGAGATCGTCGGCAAGGATCACACCATCGGCTGTACCGTCGAGTGGGGCGCGACGCTGTCCGCGCCGGGCGAGTGCATCCTCACCAGCGACAAGGAGAGCCTGTCCTACCACATGGGCAAGATGGAGGGCATCACGGACGATCAGATGGACAGCGTGAAAGCGCTGCTCGAAAAGATGTGCCCGGTGCATATCGAGGACAACCTGCTCGGCGCGCGCTGGTCGAAGCTGCTGATCAACGCCACGTTTTCGGGGCTCGGCACCGTGGTCGGCGGCAATTTCGGCAGCGTGTCCGAGGATAAGGACGTCCAGCCGATCGCGCTGCGCTGCATGAAGGAATGCATCGACGTCGGCCGCGCTGCAGGGGAGACGTTCGCACCCGTGCAGGGCAAGGACATCACCAAGCTGTTCTATTACAAGGGCGCGCTCAAACGCGCGTTCGCAAAGCTGCTGCTGCCCATCGCGATGAAAAAGCACCGCGACATCGAGCCGTCGATGCTCCAGGATCTCAAGAAGGGCAAGCCCTGCGAGATCGACGCGATCAACGGCGTCGTGTGCGAATGGGGCAGAAGGTGCGGCGTGCCGACGCCGGTCAACGACCGCATCGTGGAAGTGGTCAAAAAAGAACAGGCCGGAGAGCTGCCGCTCGACAAGAGCAACATACGCCTGTTTGACGATCTGAAATAAAAGAGCAAAAGAGATACCGCCGCAGTTCGGGAAAGCCTGATCTGCGGCGGTCGTTTTTTGTACCCTCTCTATCAAAGTCAGGATAAAAGAGTAAACCTGGGGAAGCTGTCGCAGTCGAGACTGCGACTGATGAGGTGGAGACGAATTTTTTATATTGGACTGCGCTGTCTTTGCCGGCGTTCGATCTCGCCGAGCAGCGTCTTGCGGTCGTTGCGAAGTCTGCCGGACAGCACTTCTTCGAGCAGCAGCGCGAGCGCTTGTCCGATCTCTCTGCCGCACAGGCCCAGCGCCTCAAGATCTCTGCCGTTCACGGCAAGCTCGCGCAGGGACAGACACGGCTTTTCATCGGCGAGCTGTCGAAGCTCCGCGCGCAGCCGGTCGGCGGCTTCGGCACTGATCTCGCCCCGCGCGGCGGCAAAGTCGACACGGCGGAAGGCCTGCTCGGACGGCAGCGAAGCGAGCAGATGACGCGCGTCGGTCAGTTCGGTCGTATGCAGCTGCAATACGGCGCGGACGGTCTTTTTCTCCGCGCGAAGGTTTTGCAGCGCAGCTTCGGCATCCGCACTGCAGAGCAGCAGCGCGAGTCGCAGCAGCCAGTCTTCGCCCGTTTTTTCGACGGCCTGTATTCCCGAGTCGGACAGTTCGGGCAGAAAGACGCGCAGCACGTCCGCAAAGCTCCGCAGCACCGCAAAGGCGTTTTTGCCCGCAAGCAGCTTTTTCAGCTCCGCGTACAGCCGCTCGACGGCGATCTTCGACAGCAGCTCCCGCTGCCGGCGTACCGCTTCGGCTGTCTGCGGTTCGACGGAGAAGCCCAGTACGGCGGCAAAGCGCAGAGCGCGCAGGATGCGCAGACCGTCTTCGGTAAAGCGTGTCGCCGGGTCGCCGACACAGCGCAGGACGCGCCGCTGTATGTCTGCCTGTCCGCCGAAGGGGTCGATCAGCGTCGCGCCGTCGTAAGCCATCGCGTTGACCGTGAAGTCCCGCCGCGCCAGATCGTCCTCCAGACGCGTCGTAAAGGTCACGTTTTCCGGGTGGCGGTGGTCGGGATAGTCGCCGTCGATGCGGAAGGTCGTCACTTCAAACGGCTCATGCCCGATCAGCACCGTCAGCGTGCCGTGACGCAGGCCCGTTTCCAGCACGCGGAAATCGCGGAACGCCTGCTGCATCTGCGGCGGCGTCGCGTCGGTGGCGATATCGAAGTCATGCGGCGCATACCCCAGACACGCGTCGCGCACGCAGCCGCCGACCAGCACGCCGCGGTGCCCGTTGTCGCGCAGCACAGAAAGGATCGTCCGCACGCTCTGCGGCAGCTCCATGACGAACACGCGTCCACCTCCGTTTCCGTTTGACAAAAGTCCGATCTTACGGTACAATTATAAAAAGGTTTTTCGGTTCTGTCAAGGAGGGAACGAATATGCATATCAAGGGCGTCGTGTTTGATCTCGACCACACACTGTATGACCGGTACGCCACGCTGACGGCGATCGCGCCGTATTTTTGCAGCTATTTTGACGTCTCGCCCGGTATGACGCCGCAAACGCTCGCGCCGATCTGGATCGAAGCGGACAAGCAGTGCGTCCATCTCGGCTGGCCGGCCGTGATCGCGTATCTCGCCGAGCGCGGCGTCTTCCGCACCGTGCCGGAGATCTCGACCTATTCGGCGTTCCTGCTGGGCTGGTTCCGCCGCGTCTCCGTTCCGTTCCCCGAAACGAAACAACTGCTTGCGGATATGCGCGCCGGCGGCGTCAAGACCGGTCTGATCACCAACGGCAGCGGCGAAACGCAGCGCGCGAAGCTCGCAAATCTCGGTCTGGAAGACAGCTTCGATCAGATCGTCATTACCGGCGAGTTCGGCGTGCATAAGCCTGCGCCGGAGCCGTTTCTCGCGATCGCGCGCTGGCTCGGCGCCGAGCCGTCGGAGCTTTTATACGTCGGGGACAATCCGCTTAACGACGTCGAGGCTTCGCGGGGGGCGGGATTCGTTCCCGTCTGGGTGCGCACGACCGGCACATGGGTGTACCCGGAAATCGAAAAGCCGGCGCTGCAGATCGATCACATCCGCGAGCTGCCGGCCCTGCTGGAAAGATTAGGTTAAGATCTCTCCGGCGATCTGTTCGGTCAGGCGGGATACCGCCTCGAAGTCGACCGCCGGCCGATACAGCGCCTCCAGTTCGTTGTGGGTCTCCAGCGCGTCGTGCATGGCGCTCGCCGCTTCCTCCAGAAGCTCCTTTTCTGTGCGGCGGCTGAAGGTGATGCGGCTGCGGTGGCGGCGCAGCGCGCTGCTGTCCGTGAAGCGCGAGGCGTGGATAACGCTCGTGCCCTCGAAACGCTGGAAGGCGTTTTCCGTGACGATCCCCAGCCGGAGCTGCGGGATAAACAGATGCTGCGGGCCGGCGTCCGGATGCAGGGGGCACAGGCACGCGATCACGTCAAGGCCGCTGCCGAGCGCATAGCGCCGCAGACAGCCGAGCAGCACGGCGGAGGCCGCGCCGTACGGGTCGTCCATGACCAGCAATTCGTCGCACAGCGCGTCGGACGTATCGCGCAGGACGGTGACGCCCTGCGGCGTGACGGCGGTGAAAAATCGCGTGATCTCGCGCCCGACCGAACCGCGCGGCGCGCCGAATCTGCGCGCGGCAAAGCGCGAGGCATACCGTTCGATCTTGTCCGTGTCGACGCATTCCAGCGCCAGACGCCGCATGTCGCGGCTGAGCGACTCCGCGGCCTGCAAAAAACGCACGGCGCGCTTGTGGCAGGCGGCGTTTTCGTCGGACAGGCGGACGATCGCGCTGCGGCTTTCGCGCAGTCTGTCAAAGTTCCAGAACGCGCTCAGATCGACCGTGCGTTCGACCGCGCCGGGGTAGCGCGGTTCGAGAATGTGCGGCGCGGTGCCGTCGGCGATGCAGATCTTTTTCGATTCGATGCGCAGCGCGTCCAGAGAATCCGGATCGGACGCACAGCGGATCGTTTCGTACCCGACGCCGGCTTCGCCGCATTTTTCGGCGACGGTTTTCATCAGCGTCGATTTGCCCGTACCAGGACCGCCCTTGAGAATGTACGCACGCCAGCCGTCTGCCGGATCGTACAGCTCATGAAAGAGAGAATGAAAGCCGGACGGCGTGTTCGCGCCCAAAAAGAACGTCGTATTTTCTGTCATCGAAATCCCTCCGTGATCTGTTATTCTGTCCTATTGTATTCGTGCGTGCCCGGATCGGTGCAAGTACGATTCCGGCATGCTTGAAAAAGAAAGGAGTATCTGTATGAAAAAGATCGTTTCTATCATCCTGTGCACGTTTCTGCTTTGCGGTCTGTTGTTTCCGGCGGTGTACGCCGCCGACGTTCCGGATGCATATTTACAGGCGTATGCCGATACCGACCGCGGATTTGTTCTGGTGCTGACGATGGACAAATGCGTGACCGGCGTTTCGGACGCGTTCTCCGTGCGTATCCAAAAGCTGCAAAAGAATAACAGGGAGAAATTCGGCTATGACATCGCGCCGGCGCAGATCACTGTCGTACAGCCCCGCGAGGAATATGACCTTTTGCAGATTTATCTGTTCGAGTTCGACAGGCGGGAATGCGATCACGTTCGCGTGGAAGGCCTGCTGACGCAGAACGGGGAAAAGGCGCTGGTACAGCGGTTCTGGTCGGCAAAACAGCGACTGAATGAACTGGATCATACCGGCTTTTTTGGACTTGCGGAGCCGTATTGGACGGACGAAACGATTACGCTCGGACACAAGAATGACGATTTCAATGGTGAACTGTTCATGGCGCACAAGGGAGAGGTGATCTGTGCGCCGGGTCATCGGCTCGGCTTGTGGCAAAGCTTCAATAAGCCCGGACCGTCGCCGTCTTCCGGCTTTCAGATCGACAGCGATATTCTGACGTCGAACGATGACGGAACGCTCACGGTGAACGCGCCCGGCAGCTGTACCGTGCACGCGGAGTTTTCCGACGGGATCTCCTATACATGGAACGTCCGCGTGGTACCGGAGGAAGACCTTCGGGGCATCCTTCTGCGTGCAGCCCTGTCCGATCCGCTGTTTTATATGGAGTATTATGTCGGCGCGGCGGCGGTGCTGTTCTCGCTTCCGCCGCTTACGGTGACGCTGCCGCTTATCTTTCCGCTTGCCGTTCTGACCGCGCCGGCGGCGTACGTCGCGTTTCTTGCATGGATTCGATTTTCCAAGTAAAAAACTCTTGACAAGCGTATGCGCTTGTGCTAAAATACATAAGCCGCATATTGCGGGTGGCATAGCTATGCCGTCAAGCCGGACGTGTCCGCACCTGCGAATAGCGAGTCTTAGAAAAGGAATGGTAAACTCCATGTACGCAATCATCGAAACCGGCGGCAAACAGTATAAGGTTGAAGCCGGCGACACCCTGTTCATCGAAAAGCTGAACGCCGCAGAGGACGAGACTGTCACCTTTGACAAGGTCGTCGGCGTGGCGACCGACGCGGGCTTCTCCGCGGGCGCGCCGTATCTTTCGGACGTCACCGTCTCGGCGAAGGTCCTCAAGAACGGCAAGGCGAAGAAGGTCACCGTCATGACCTACAAGCCCAAGAAGAACGAGAAGCGCAAGCTCGGTCACAGACAGCCCTACACCAAGGTCGAGATCACCGCGATCAACGCGTAATGATCACCGTCCGCTTTTCGTATTCGGACGGGCTGTACACGGGGTTTTCCGTGCGCGGTCATGCGGGACTGGCCGAGGCGGGGGAGGACGTCCTCTGCGCGGCAGTTTCCTCAGCGGCCTATCTTGTCGCCAATACGCTGACCGACGTCGCGGGCGCGCCCTGCGATGCGGCCGTGTCGGACGCAGAGATGACCGTCCGCCTGTCCGAATGGGACGCAGAACCCGTTCAGGTTTTGCTGAAGGGCTTCGCGCTCCATCTGCGGGAGCTTTCCCGTCAGTATCCAAGACATCTGAAAGTAATCTACGGAGGTAAGAACAATGCTTAAAATCAACGTTCAGCTTTTTGCGCATAAAAAAGGTATGGGCTCGACCAAGAACGGTCGTGATTCCGAATCCAAGCGCCTCGGCGCCAAGAGAGCCGACGGTCAGTTCGTCCTCGCGGGCAACATCCTCGTTCGTCAGCGCGGCACGCACATCCATCCCGGCAACAACGTCGGCAAGGGCAAGGACGACACCCTCTTCGCTCTGATCGACGGCAAGGTCAAGTTCGAGCGCATGGGCAAGGATCGCAAAAAGGTCAGCGTCTACGCAGAGCAGTAAAGTTCGGCAGCTTCACAACATCTTGTGGAGCTGCTTTTTTCTTGTAGAAATTGACGACAAGATATAGTATAGATTTGTCTATTTCGCCAAAATCCGAAAACTTCCGCCGAAACGCTTGACTTCATCGGTCGTTTCGGGTATGATAAGGCAAAACAAAGAGTTCTTTAATGCGGCACAGAGATGCCCACAAGATCGCATATTTCTGCTTTTGGGTCTTGCCGCATCGCGTGGCAAGGCTTTTTTTCTGGAGGATAGTATGGCGGTCAAGGCACAGATCATGGACGAGGCGGCGATGCGCCGCGCACTGATGCGCATAGCGCACGAGATCACGGAGAAAAACCGCGGCACGCAGAATCTGCTTCTGATCGGCATCCGGCGGCGCGGCGCGGATCTTGCCGAGGCGATCTGCGACAACATCGAAAAGATCGAGGGCGTGCGCGTGCCGTGCGCGAGCATCGACATCCGCTACTACCGCGACGACCTGACGCATATCGCCGACGTGGCGGACGAGAATCCGCGGCTGGACGTCACCGAAAAAAAGGTCATTCTGGTGGACGACGTGCTGTATACCGGCCGCAGCGTGCGCGCGGCGATCGAGGCGATCTTTTCCATGGGACGCCCGTCCGCGATCCAGCTGGCGATCCTTGTGGACAGAGGTCACCGGGAGCTGCCGATCCGCGCGGACTTCGTCGGCAAGAACGTCCCGACGGCGCACACGGAGAACGTCGACGTCATGATCGAGCGCTACGACGGCTGCAACGCCGTTATGCTCACGGACTGACAGCGAATGCATTCAGCGGGCGACCGCTTGCATAAAAATCTTTTTTGGGGGTATAGCAAATGAATCTCACCTACAACGTCAAAGACAAGCCGAAATTCGGGCAGCTGCTCGTGTTCGCGTTCCAGCAGCTGCTGGCGATCCTCGCGGCCACGATCGCGGTGCCGGCCATCGTGGGCAACGGCATGTCCCAGTCCGCCGCGCTGTTCGGTGCAGGCGTGGGCACGCTGGTCTACCTGCTGTTCACCAAGTTCAGAAGCCCGGTGTTCCTCGGTTCCTCCTTCGCGTTCCTCGGCTCCATGTTCGCCGCCTTTGCGGGCGCCGTTTCCGTGGAAGCAGGCTATGCGGGCATCATCCTCGGCGCGATCTTTGCCGGACTTGTTTATGTGGCCATTGCGCTGATCGTGAAATTTGCGGGCGTCAAATGGATCAACAAGCTGATGCCGCCCGTCGTGATCGGCCCTACCGTGGCGATCATCGGACTGTCTCTGGCCGGCAACGCTGTGGGCGATTCGCTCAAGGGCGCGGCCGCGGACGGCGGCGTGTATGCGATGAACGCACAGGGCTGGGTCAGCCTGATCTGCGCGCTTGTGACGCTGGTCGTCGTCATCCTCTGCTCGGTCTACGGCAAGAAGATGATGAAGCTCATCCCCTTTATTATTGGTATCCTCGCGGGCTACATCGTCGCCGCGATCTTCACGCTCATCGGCGCAAAGACCGGCAACGAAGCGCTTCGTGTGATCGACTTCTCCCTGTTCCAGAACATGCAGTGGGTCCCGGACTTCACCTTCCTGAAGGCGGCGAAGGGCCTGAGCGCTCTGGACGGCAAGTATATCGCAACCATCGCCGTGGCGTATATCCCGGTCGCGTTCGTGGTGTTTGCGGAGCATATCGCAGACCATAAGAATCTGTCCTCCGTCATCGGCACCGAGCTGCTGGAGGATCCGGGCCTGCATCGCACGCTGCTCGGCGACGGCGTCGGCTCCATGGTCGGCGCGTTCTTCGGCGGCTGCCCGAACACGACTTACGGCGAATCCGTCGGCTGCGTGGCCATCACCGGCAACGCTTCGATCGTGACGATCCTGACGACCGCGATCATGGCGATCGTCGTCTCCTTCTTCGGTCCGTTTGTGACCTTCCTTGCGACGATCCCGTCCTGCGTCATGGGCGGCGTATGCATCACGCTGTACGGCTTCATCGCCGTC
>JAFSYP010000055.1 GCA_017449935.1 Clostridia bacterium | reverse complement strand
CACGAGCACGTCGCCCTGCGCGTTCTTCGCGAAGCGCGCGTTGAGGCTGCCTGCCGCGCCGCCGTCTTTGAACGACGCCGTGACCGTGCATGCCGCCGCTGTCTCTTCGGAAATATCCGGTGTGTAGAAGCGGAACTCCGGTTTCGTCAGCGCGAGGAAAGAGATGCTGCCGATCTTGCTGATCATATCGGGCGAAGCGCTGAGCTGCGGCTGCCAACTGTCGAATCCCTCTGCCGCAGTCAGACCGCTGACGTCGGCGATCGTATCTTCGGTATAGTTAAATGTGTTGTTTGCCGTCTGCGCGTACTGTTCGAGCGCGTTTACGAACGGGAAATACGCCGAATAATCCTGATTGCCCTTCAGCTCTTCGCAGTAAGCCCGAACCGATTGCGTATATACCGTGTCACCGATCTCGACCGTGATCACGTCCGCCAGCTGCGCAGGTGCGATCCACACGGTCAGCTTGTATCTGCCGTCCGGCTGCAGAGCGAGTTCGCTCTTTGTGTACGTTTCGTTCACGGTTTCGCCGCTGAAGTCTTTGTACGTCACCGTGGCGCTGTCCACGCCCTCGCGCGACGGCGCGGCAAAGTCCAGATAGAAGTTGACGCCAATGCCGTCCGTGATCGTCACGTTGATCGTATCATTCGGCGTATCGTCTGAATTCTGCTTCAGCGTGATCGCGGGACGAACGCCGGCTGCCGTGTAATCAACATCACAGTCAGCGACGACCGCGCCGTAGGAGTCGCCGCCAAGGACAGTGCACGCAAGACCGGAATACTCGCCTGCCGAGCGCAGCCACCAGTCGTAACCAGTTTGTACCAATAACCCCTGACACTTCGCGTAGTCGCTGACCTGCGCCCCCCGCGTAGAAGAAAAACCCGGGTCGGATTCAAAGCCGTATGCCGTGTTCCGCATATCGCTGTAGGACAGCAGGAAAACCTTGTCCGTCGTCGACGCGCTGTCATACCGGGAATACTCGCTGCTGTACGCGCTGTTGTCGAGCGTCGTTTCAGCGATCTTCGATTTCTGCGCATTTGTGAACGCCGTATTGTAAAAGTCCGCGTTCAGCCAATCGCGAATAGAGGATTTTTCATAGTTGTTCGCATAATACGAATGATCCGCGTCGCCATAGTAGTATGCATCGTCGGCACGCAGCATGAAGTTGCTGTACGGCTGGCTGTCGATGACCGTTTCGCACAGCAAAAGCCCCGCGGCCGGGTCGAGCACGCGCCACTGCAGCGGCTCATAGCGGAACCAGTAAATCGTATTCGTGTAATAGCCGTTTTCAACCTGATGATTATCCGAATAACTTTCAGGTGACGCTCCATACTCCGTTTTCTCCGGACGGTACAGCGAAAACTGCACGCCGCGGTATTTCGCGCCGTCGAGCGTCACGTCGCAGTACTGCATAAAGTCCCTGGGCACGATCTGGTCGTCTAATTCGCAGTAATAGCCGTAGGACTGCCAGTCGAGCGTCTGCGCGTTCAGCGCCGCGATCAGGTCGGCGTCCTTGACCTCCGACTGCGGATAGCTGCCGAATGTAATCAAGACCGGCTTTACGATCACGGTCGCGCATGCGTGCTGGATGCGGTAATGCGTCGTATCCTCAGGCGTGTAGGTCACCCAGAAGCTTTGGGTGCCCACCAAGCCGACGGACGTCGACAGATCGTCGTCCCATGTCCAGCCTTTAGGCAGCGTCAGGTCGCCCAGCGTATCGCCGTACGTCGCGGTCAGGGCGCCGAAGCCCGGACAATCGGGATCGTACCCCTTCTCAACCGTCACGGTCAGCATCGCCGAAACGGTACTGTAGTTCGCCGTGTCGCTCGGCGTATAGGTTGCCGGGAACGTATGCTCGCCCACTTCGCCGACGGAAATCGACGGATCGTCGTCCCATGCCCAGCCGGACGGCAGCCCCCTCACGTCATTCAGCGTCTGACCGTAATACGCGGTCAAGCCGGACGGGAATACATAGTTCGGCTCAGCCGTGACCGTCACGGTCAGGTTTGTATTTATAGTCTCGAATGCTGTCGTGTTAGACGGCGTGAAGGTCGCCGCGAACGAATACTCGCCCGCTGTGTTGAGGTAGATCGTCGGCGTGTCCCATGTCCACGTGCCGGGCGTATTGCCCTCCGGGTTCGGGATGGCAACGTCCGCGAGCGTCTGGCCGACGGTCGCGGCAAGACCGGTCGGCGGCGTTGCAGTCAGGTCCTGTTTATTGATCGTCACGGTCAGGTTCGTTTGTATAGTCTCGAATGCATCCGTGTTAGACGGTGTGAAGGTCGCCGGGAACGAATACTCGCCCGCTGTGTTGATCTCGATCGTCGGGTCGTCCCATGTCCACGTGCCGCTCGTATTGCCCTCCGGGTTGGGGATCGCAACGTCCGCAAGCCTCTGGCCGACAGTCGCGGTCAGCCCCTCGGGCAGCTTTTCGGGCGTTATGTCGATGAGACGGCTGGAGTAGTCGGTCTGTTTGTCGCCGTGGACCTCTTCGTTGTAGATGTAGATCCTGTCGCCGGGGGTGTACTGCCCGGTGACGTCAGTCTCGAAAGTAGTCGTTGCAGGATTGGCATAACCGAGCACGCCGCTGTACTTGACGTGACCGTCCGCGTCCACGATCATGGCGGAGATCCTGTCATACTCTCCGCCCGTTGCGTTTGAGTATCGAATTTTGCATGTAGCGTTTTTGGTACCGGTTTTGAAGGCCAAACACCGCGCTGTAAAATTGCTGCGGCTGCTGTCAAGCACCGTCAGCTTCCAGTCGAAGCCGTTGTAATCGCTGACCGGCGACATAATGTTCTTGCCGTAAGCATTTTTGACGAATATATCATCCATCTCAGCATCCGGAGCCGGCTTGCCGCCCACGGCGGGGGATACGAAGAGGACTTGGCCGAGGTCGACGTTTGCGGCGGGACGAACGGCAACGGAAGACGTGGGCACCTCGGCGCCTTTGAGGTTCACTTGGCCGAATTGAGATACGAAAGCCGCTTTATCATTGCTTTCGCCGGTAGAACGCAGCCACCATCGACCGGCTCCGTCGTTGAAGTGAAGCGTAACTCTGTTTTCTACATAGTCGGTGTTTATTGCCACACGGCTGTCCGTATTGCCGTAGTTATCCGTGAACCCATACGCCGCGGTCATGGCTTCACCGGCAGAAAGCAGGAACACCTTGTCCGTGGTATCTTCGCCGCCGTAGACGGAATACTGCGGGTTTTCTTCGCTGACGACCGTGCTCGCCGTGATCGCCGCCTGTTCCTTTGCCGTGAACGCCGTGCCGAGAAAACTGTCATCCTGCATCGATCCATAGCCGTTGAGCCAATCGCGTATCTCGCAGGTGTCCCATGTCACGTTTTCATGATTACCGTTGTATTGTACTTTGTCCAGGTTCTGGTCGGCGAGCAGGAACAGCTTGCCGTCCGCGTTCGAGAGCACGCGCCATTTGACGGGCTCGACGTTGTAGCCGCCGTTGCCGTCGCTCGACTGCTTGTAATTGCCGAACCAAACGCTGCTCTGCTGCGCGCCAAGGACGCCGCCCGCTACACCGTTCGTCACAAGCTCGATGGCTTTGGCTGTGTCGACCGCGCTCACGGTTAGCCCCAAGCCGCCGAAGACGGACAGCACCATCACGACGCTCAGCAGCACGCTCAAAAGTCTTTTCATGTGTTTCTTCATGTTCATTTCTCCCTTCAACGCCATCTGATGATTTGTTTCGAGGGGGTAATCGTTTATCATAAATTCGGTTAATCCCGAACATATTCCCGCAGGACCATGCGCTTGAGCAGTTCATACTCCTCTGTGCGGTCTTCTTCGCGCTCCGCCGCGTAAACCAGCCCCTGCGCGTACCGCACGGCGACCGCCAGCATGATGTGGCTCGTCGCGGCGAACATCTTGTCCTCCGGCAGGTCGGTGCGGATCGTGCCGTCGGTCTTGCCTTTTTCATAGACGCCGTGGAACATTCCGGCAAACGCGCCGACCGCGTGCAGATACGGCAGCAGCTGCTCCTTCGTCGCGCCCTCATGCCGGACGTAGTTGTTAAAGTTCTGGTTGAACCGCAGCAGATCCTTGTGCTCGCGGTACAGAACAATATAACAGTCAAGGTAAAACGCCAGCTCCTCGGCAGCGGTCATGTGTGCCGCGTCACGACGAATCTGCTCTTGCCGGATATAATCGGCAAATTCTTCCCACTTCTGCACGGCGATCCCGATCACCAGCGCAAGCTTTGTGTTGTAGTAGCGGTAGAGCGTCGCAATGCCTACGCCGCAGGCATTCGCCACCTCCTGCATCGTCACCGGCTCAATGCCCTTTTCCGCAAAGAGCCGAAACCCTTCGCGCAGCATCGCCTCGCGACGCGCTTTCATTTCGATCTCGTCTTTTTCCAGATTCCGCATAACCGATCCATTATCCTTTCGTGACGCAAGTAAAAAGAACGGGAACAGATACAAACCCACAAATAACCATATTCACGATAGATAGCATATCACAATAGAGGTTCGCTTGTCAAGTGTTTAAACAGATTAAGCACACTCGTTTCGTTCACGGATGAAACCATATCGTGCAAAAGGTTTGGATTCACAGCGCAAAGGTTTTGGATTCATTTTTCAAAATCCGTTTTGAATCCAATCGTGCAAAGAATGAATCCAAAATGTAAGCGCAAAACAACGGCACGGTAAGTGGGTCGAGGGTTCAGGGAAGGCAAGCAAGAAGATCGAGCTGGTTTACGGGATTCAGGATTTCGGCAAAAAAGTTTTCGATGTCTTTCGAGTTTACCTTCGCGGTTTCAGCAAGGCTGTAAAAGACGGCGGAGGCTTTTGCGCCGCCCGGCGTGTCGCAGAACAGCCAGTTTTTACGACCGATCACAAACGGTCGGATCGCATTTTCGGCGCGGTTGTTGCTCAAGGGGATGATCGGATCCTGCAAAAAAGCCGTCAGGTTTTTCTTTTGACTCAGTGCATAGCCAACGGCGCTTTGCAGTTTTTGTCCACCGGACGTGAAGCTGCCGAGCCATTCGTAAAACGCGTCAACGATTTCCTGTGCCTTTTTCATGTCTTTTGCGGGCATATCATCACCTGTCCGTTCCCATTGAAACAGACTGTCGATATACTGTATTCCCTTTGCCGCCATGGATGTCTTGGCGGCTTCTTTGTCGCTTGGCAGCGCTTCCACGAATTTTCGCCTTGCGTGCGCCCAGCATCCGCAGTGTGTGGCAAACGTGAGTTTGTTGTATCCGGCATATCCGTCTGTCACCAGATACCCGCCGAATCCCGTCAGAAACTGCGCGGCACAATCGCCTTTGCGTGTCGGCTGGTATTCGTACAGCACGATCTGCCTTTCATTCGTTTTGCCGCTGCAATATACCCACATGCGGGAATCGGTTTTCGCCTTTTGCCCCGGTTCCTTGAGCACCTGTACGACCGTTTCGTCCGCATGGATCACCTTGCTTTGCAGCAGTTCCTTGTGCAGGCGCTCATACAACGGTTCGCCGTATTTCTTTGCCGCATAGATCACCCAATTCGCCATCGCGGCACGTGAAATCGGTACGCCTTTTGCCGCGAAATCCTTTTCCTGTCTGTACAACGGTATGCCGTTCACGTATTTTTCGTACAGAATATGCGCGAGCAGCTCCGGTGTACAGTAACTGCGTGGGATCATCGGTTCCGGTACGGCTGCTTTTTTGAAGCATGTTTTCTCTGTTTCCGGTTCACACCGGTCGCACTTGTACGTCTGCACGTACACCTTGCGCACGTACAACTTCGCCGGTACATACACCAACTCATCCCGCACGAACTCTTTGCCGACCGGCTGCATCTCGCTGCCGCATTCGGGACATGTGCGTTCCTCCGGCGGGAGCTCTTCCACCACTTCCTCCGCCGGCAGATCCTTTGTCAGTTCTTCGTGTGTGCGTCTGGGCTTTCTGGTATGTCCTTTCACAACGGTCGGTTTTTTCTCTGCCTCGGTGTCGTTCTCCTTCTCCGCCTCGTTGAACAGGGACAACTGCCCATCCGCCAGATATTCTGTTTTTTCGCTCTTCTGCCCGAAGTGCTGCTTGCAAAGCCAATCCACTCGGGTTTGCAGTCGCTCGACTTCGGATTTCAGCGCGTTGTTTTCCGCTTCAAGCTGCCGGATTCTTTCTTCGTTCGTCATGCTTCCAGTATACCACAAATCAAAAAAAGTTGCGTAACTTTTCTATGAAAATCACGTAACTTTTTTGTGTATACTCAACCGCTCTGTGGATAACTCAAAAGTAGATCGGATTTTGAATCGGTTCAAATCCCACGTGCGGATAAACCGTAAATCCGTCCACTAACGCTTGCAGCTGCGCAATCGTGATCTGCTCCATTTCACTCTCCCGCATCGGCCACTGCAGCGATGCGCCTGAACCGTCAAACCGTCGGTAGTACAGCGAAAATCCGTTCTGTTCCCAACTCAGCGCTTTGAAGTATTTTCGCCGCCGTCCGCAGAACAGAAACAGACTGTTGCTGTACGGATCCTGTTTATGCTGCGACAGGATGATCTGCACCAAGCCGTCGATCCCTTTGCGCATATCCGTATACCCGCAGGCGATGTAAATGTGGTCGTATTCCTCGATGTTTTTCAGCAGCATTCCATCACCGCCTTACTTCGCACAGTATCGGGTTTGCACTGATCTTCGGTTCCGGCTTCCTTCCGTGCCGGACGCCGCATCGTTCGTCCACAGCTTCCCGTCCTTCTTTGCGGTTGACTTTTTTGCGCCAGCCGTAGTATGTTTTCAGATTGATCCCGTGTGCCGCGCACCATTCTTTTGCGGTTTGACCGCTCTGCAAACACGCATATACGATCTCTCTGTATTCGTCATAGGTTTTGCTCCCGACGCTCTCGCTATGCCGCTTTCGACATCGCTTGACCCATGTCCGATATGTCTGGTATGAGATCCCCTCCCGCATACAATACGCCTTTTCTGTTATTCCGCTCGCACGGCATTCCGCTATCTTCCTTTCCTGGTCTGCTGCTCTCATTCGTATCCGCTCCTTTCTCGGATACTTTATCACTTCCGAACCCTTGACTCAATCCGTGCCGTTGTTTTGCGCTTGCTCCAAAATTTTCAAAAATGAATCCAAAACCGTGAAACTTTGCGCTATTTAATTTTTGACCGCCGCCAAGCTGCCCTGAACGGTGCCGAACGACCCCGGTTTCCCTCCGTGGTGAACCCTCGGCTCAACGGAAACCGTTATATATCAACGAAAAAACAAAAAAAGCTGTCACAGTTACATTGTATCAAAATAACCGTGACAGCGTGGCGCCCCAAACAGGACTCGAACCTGTGACACCGCGGTTAACAGCCGCGTGCTCTACCGACTGAGCTATTAGGGCATATTCAATT
>JAFSYP010000054.1 GCA_017449935.1 Clostridia bacterium | reverse complement strand
TTCTTGAACGCTGTCTTCGTCGCTGCCGCCTCTTCCGCGTTCGTGTACAGTACCACGTCCGCGTCGTACGTGCAGTTCTGCGTCTTCTCTTCGCCTGTCGCGTTCGTGCCCGGCTTGTACGTGATCGTGTATTCGTTCGCCTTGAACTTCGCCGTCAGCGTCACTGCCGTGTACGGCATCGTGATCGTCAGGTTCGTCGACGTCTGCTGCGCGCTCGTCAGCGTCAGGCCTGTCGCCGTCCAGCCGTCGAACGTGTAGCCCGCAGACAAAACGGTGGGAACCAGATCATACACGCTGAAGGAATACGTCACCGTGTAGTTTTCACTCGTGTTGTTGCCGACGGAAATGCTCGCCGGCGCAGCGCCGGAAATATAGCTGCCGCTGACCGTACCGCCCTGCGTCGTCGTCACGGTCAGGGTATATTCTGCTTTGCTCCAATGCGCATAGATCGTATGCGCGTTTTCATTGTTCACGGTCGTGGAAGCTGTCACCAACGTACCGTCCGTACGTCCCGTGAACCAGCCGTCAAAGTCGTAACCGTTTCTCTGCGGCGTAGGCAGCGTATCATAGGCGCTGCCGAACGTCACATTCTTCGTCGACGGCGATACCGTCGCCGGATCGGACACATCGCCGTTGGCGTCGAAAGAAACGGTGACAGTCTTTGCTGTCCATTTTGCATAGAGCGTCGCCGTGTTCGGCTGATCCCAAATGTGCGCGCTCGAACCGGATTCGTCGTAGTACTGCGTGCCGGTACCGAGCTTGACGCTGTAATACCCGCCGAAATCATAGCCGGTCATCGTAGGAACGGTAATTGCGGGCATTGCCGCATCATACGTCGCCGTCACGCTTGTTGTGCCGTCCGTCAAGGCGGCCGTTCCGGTCGCATCGAACGCGTCCGCGTAACGTCTGCTGTTGAGCGTCACGGTATACTCCGCGGGCGTCCATGTCGCATAAAGCGTATGCGCGGCGGCGTCCGTCACAGTCGACGTTGCCGAGATCACAGCACCGTTTGCAGAGTCCTTGTGCCACGCTTCAAAATCGTAACCCGAACATGTCGGCGTGGGCAGCGTGCCGTATGCAGCGGCAAAGGTGACCTCCAGACTCGTCGGATCTACCGCGGCGTCGGAGTCGGTGTACGGCTCGTTGACGTCGAAGCTCACGACGATCTTATTCGCTTCCCAAATCGTGTAATACCGCGCACTTGCGGAGAGCGTGACGCTGCCGCTCGTCGCGCCGGCCGTTGCGTCTCTGTCGGTGTTCCAGCCTTTGAACGTGTAGCCGGTACGCTCCGGCGTCGCAGAGCTGAGCGCAAAAGTCGGGTCTTGAATATGCTCCGCTGAAAAACCGAGCGCACTGTTCGCGTAGCGGTTCTGCGAGGCGGAAAGCGGCGCGGGCATACCGGTCACGGTATCGGTCGTGTTCGGATCATACGTCAGCGTAACTTCCTGCGTGTACACACCGTAATAGGTTATGTTCTGCATGAAGCTGATGTTGCGGTACTTCGCGGTAACGGCGCCGCCGCTGCTGTACGTACCGAACACCAGAGAGACGTAGCGCACCTGTGTGCGGTCTTCAACGGAAAGATAGCTGTTGCTGTTGAGACTGTACGTTGCGGGACAGAAGACGATAGAAGCCGCCTGGAAGTCGTTGTCCGAATACCCGCCTGTTCCCTGCAGGTTGTTGCCGCCGCTGTTTGCCGGAGAAAACCACGGACACCCCAGATAGTTGCCGTCCGCATCGTAGCAGATGACGCCGACCTTTCCGCCCTGATCCGACGCGTACTCGAAGGAGAATGTATAGGTATAATACGGATCGACCGCGAAATAGTCGTAGCCGCTCGTGAACACGTTGTCGCCGTTATAATAAGGAGATGCTGTATCGCCGTTTGCTGCATACGCCGTGATCGAATGCGTGGCGGAATCGACAGTCGTCGTCTGTGCGGCCGTGCTGCCGTTACTGCTCGACGCAGCCCAATCGTCAAAATCAAACAGCCCTGCCGAAGACATGGACACGCTCGTGACCGTGCTGCCGACTGCGCCTTTCTGACGGGACAGCGTCCAGCCGGCCTGCGTCCAATCGGTATGCGCGCTCTGCTCCGGGATCTCCGCGGTCGGAATCGTCGCATTGCTGCCGTTGAAAACGTATTTCTGCACCGAACGCGTCTGCTGCGAACCGCTCGCGTAGTCCACAAAGGTCGCGGTCAGCGTTTTTCTCCACACAGCGTAGAGATCATAGGTGCCGCCGCTTCCGACAGAATCGTAGACAGACCGGATCGCTGCCGCGGAGATCGCGCCGCCGCCGTTGTAATCAACACTCGTGCCGCCGGAGGTCGTCGACCAGCCGCGGAACTCCCATCCGTCGATTTTGGACACGCGCGGATACGGCAGCGCGTCGATCGAGGAATCGTACGCGGGCGTGAGGCTCGCGGGCATATTGCCGGCGGGGCCGACGCCGTTGTTGTGGAACGCTACGGTAAACGTATGCGCCGTCCACTGCGCGTGCAGCGTAATATCGGCGGAAGGCGTGTAACTGCCGGACGTACCGATCAGCGTACCTCCGGTCGGCTCCGTATACCAGCCGTTGAAGGTATAGCCCATGCGGGAAGCGGACGGGAGCGTCACGGCGTTGTCTGTCCAGTTGGCGTACAGCGGGACCACCGTCTGATCCACGGCCGTGAGATTGGAGACGGACTGCTGATCGTTATAGATCTTCGCGCCGTTGGCCGTCGCTGCCCAGCCGTTGAACGTCGAGGTCGCGGTCGTATTGGCCGCAGTCGTCGTCACGCTGCCGCTGTGCGCGTCATAGGTCACGGTGAACACGCGTTCAAACGCACTTGAGGTCAGGTTCTGCGCTTCGTCATAACAGAACAGCATATCCGCCATCGTTGCGGATGTGTTGGTATTGCCGTTGCCGTTGAAAGAAACCGTGTAGGTATGCGGACGGTAATAGAGCGTATACACGTCGTTGCCAGAGGCTGAAGCATGCAGCTTCACGTCGCGGAATACGTTCGTGACCGGCGCGGATACGCTTGCGCCCGCATTGGGATTTCCGCCGAACGCCAGCGCGATATAGCTGTCATCCGCCCTTGTGGTAAACGAAGCAAAGAACGGGTCGAAGTTTGCGCTGTCCCCGGTTTTGGTCAGAATGCCGCTGGTGTAATCCAGCGTGGTAGCCTCTGTGAAAGAACCGTAGGTATTATAGTGCGCGATCGTGATTTGTCCGTTGCCGGTACCGGCATACAGGCCTTCGACCGAGTACGTCGTGTTCGCCGAAACGGGGATGTAGTTCCACGGGCAGTTCGCATCGCCGCTGTCCACGTCGGTCGTGACGTTGCTTGTCGTGTAGGCGGTGTTTGTATCCATCTCCGTGCTGCTGATCGTCAGCGTCTTGGTCTCGCTGTTATAGCTCTTGTAGCCGATACCCGTCGCGTTCGTTCCGCTGCGGTACGAGCTGGAGCCTTGATACCATTGTGCCAGATCGAACAGCTCATTGTTCGCCGTGACCGACACGTTGCGGAACACGGCCGTCGACGCGCTCTGCGAGCCCTCGGCGTACGTGCCGAACGTCAGGACAATATAATGCACGGCAAAGCGATACATACTGCCGGCCAGAGCCGGATTTGCCTGCGGGAAGATGACGTCCGTGCAGTGACGGAACGTCGAGGTTCCGCCCGTTGCCTTGAACGAATCGTACAGCCACGCGCTGCCGACGTAGTCGCCGCTCTGGTCATAGCAGATCACGCCGACCTTGCCGCGCGCGGCAGACGCATAGTCGAAGTCGATCGTATAGGCTGTGCTCGGGTCCACTTCAATATAGTTATAGCCGCTCGACAGTACGTTGCCGGTCGGGAAGGCTGTGTTGGTTTCCGTGCCGGAATTGTTCACCGTGATCGTCCGGCTCAAAGGATCGTACGCGACCGACGAAACGCCGCTGCCGCCTGCATTGCAGCTGCTGGCCGCCCATGCATTCGCGTCAAACAGGCCGTATGCCGCCGCAGTGCTGTACGTACGGCGCGTGCCGGTGTAAGTGTAGCCCGTGTAGCTGTTCGGCGTGACGGACAGCGTAGTGTCCGTGCGGCGCGTCGTCAGGGATTCGTCCACTGCGCCGGGGATCTGGCTGCCGGTCTTGGCGCTCAGATGCTTCGCGGTGACGGTCTGGGTATTGGAAATATAGTTGTCAACGCCGTCCAACGCGCTGCACGCGGCGTCGACCGTCGCCTGCGACGCGGTCGGATCGCCGAGCGCGCGGTAGCCGTCCTCCAGCAGAGAACGGACATAGGCATAGTCGTCCACCATCTTTGCGTTCGCGCGGTACTGCTTCTGGAACAGCTTATTGCGCAGCGCCGCTTTGCTGACAGCGGTCACGCTGACAAACAGATAAATGTTGATCTCTTCCCAATCGCCCTCGTACTCGCCGATCATTGCCGCGTGGATATTGCACTCGGACGTACCGGTCGAAGTCGGCGTGGCGCGGTTCCAATTTCCGGTCAGAAGATCATAATAGTTATAATTTCGTGTATTCTTATTTGCATCTGTATTGCCAAGGAAGAATGTCGTGTCGTCGACGCCGTTTGCATGCGTCTCGGTGAAAGATCCGCCGCCGGCGCCGTAGTAATTATTATTCCGGTTAAAATAGAAGTTGACGTCCGGGACGTTGCCGGCGTAGTTCGCCATGTAACCGCCGTAGGAACCCATATACCATTTGTTGTATTGCAAGTCACTGTTAAAGAATCCCGTCGTCAGATTCGGCACGGTGTTGAAGTTCTTGTTGCGGCTGATGTCGACTGTGATGTTGGCCTGCTGGCTGCGTAAGGCGACCTCGATATCGCTGGCGCCGCTTTTGCCCTTGTGTAGATAGCTGGTTGTGAATGTCGGCTCCGAAAAATAGAGGTTGCTCGACGGATTGTCATTCAGATCCACAAACCAGTCCCACATACTCTGGTTTTTGTCCAGCGGTGCCGTGATCGGCGTAATCAGCGGAACGAGCGGGCCCCACCAGTACCCATCCTGAACGACGCGGATACGGTGGCGGGTCTCAATACTGAGAGAACTGTCTGAGGAGTTATGGTAACTCTCTGAATAGCTGTGTACACCGGAGATCCACGCCGCGCCCTGCATCTGCTGGTAGTGACTGCATTCTTTTTGTACGTCATATCCGGCGCCGACCGGCGCATAGTACGGCGCGTACGCCACGGTGTATGCATGGTACTCTGCCGGAATGCCGTCGATCGTGCAGGTGAATATCCATTCGAGCGTGCGCGTATTCGTCGCTGTCATACCCGTATTCAGCGTAACCCCCGACAGCGTCTCGACCGAGCCGGGATTGTAGATATCCACATTGGTCTTGTTCGTACCGATGATGGAGTACTTAAGGTTCGCTACCGTACCG
This sequence comes from Clostridia bacterium, assembly GCA_017449935.1. Taxonomy (GTDB): domain Bacteria; phylum Bacillota; class Clostridia; order Oscillospirales; family Acutalibacteraceae; genus UBA1425. The sequence continues at coordinate 10,539 of JAFSYP010000054.1, read as the reverse complement.
CTCGATACATTAAAGTAAATCTTGCCGGTCGTCGCGTCGCGTACCGCGTCCGGCGTGAGCGTTGTGCCGGACAGCGTGTTATTGATGTAATACTGCACCGTCGTTGACGACGTCAGGCTCGGCGTCATGTAGAACGTCTCGGGCACGACGATATACACGTCCGGGTAACTGGACGAGGAGAGCGCCGCCGAAGCGCGCGGGAACAACAGCGACATATCCGCAAAGCAGAAGGTCATCACCACCATTATGATTGCCAGCAGCGTACTGAGCGTACGTTTCAGAATGCGTTTAATCATCGCCGATCCCTCCTTCATTTCTGAGTATATGCCGATCGTCTGTCCCAAAGTCATCACGCGTTTTCCTTAGGTCGTGCAGTACAAAAATCACACTTATCATTCCTAAAATAACAATTCGCCATATTACAGTTAGTTATAGTTAATTTATCAAAAAAACCGCACACTGTCAAGTTTTTTCCAATAGAATAATTAGTTTTTGTTAAATATGACAAATCGGTTACAGCTCGGCTGTGTACAGATAACGGTTGTTTTTGCGTTGTACAGGTGTCGGAAATGTCAAAAATCCGATTCGTTTTTAGGCGGTTGCGTCCTGCGGGCGTTGTTTTTCATTACCGCCTTGCCGCGCCTCCTTTTCCACAAGGATGCCAAAAGCCGGGGGCCGATGCCGTACACCGTAGTACATCATCACTCTTAATGCTTTGGGAGTCGCTTTTGAGTTCGTCGGCAACTACGCCTCGGTGGACTTTCACCACAGAGCACTAACATGCCCGTCATACAAAAACGGCAGCCGCATCGCAACGGATACGGCTGCCGCCAAACTGTTTGTTTTTCTTTCTCAGAACAGGCCTTTGAAGAGAACGTAGATCTTATCGACGAACGCGAAGACGGTGTCGAGCGTCATCGTGATGCTTCTGTACAAAACGTCGATCAGATTATAGTTCGTCAATTCGATCTCCGCCGCTGCGGGATCCTCCTGCGCAAACACAGTTACGGAGAGGGCCACAGCCATCACGGCGATCACGCCGAGAAGAATCCATATTTTCCTGCGCATAACCGGGCTCCTTTCTTATGCGACGGGTTCCTGACTGAAGATCTGATCGTACAGCCATGTCTTCAGATACAGGAACGCATTGTTGATCACGCGGATCATCTTCAGCACGGGCATCGTCACGTTGTCGTGCCACATCTTGCGCAGGGAGAAGAAGAAATCAACGATGTAGTACATATCGTCCTCTTCCTCTTTCTGCTCTTCCTTGTGGTTCTTTTCCCAAACCGCGCACAGCTTGATGGTGTTCAGCGCAGGCTCATAGCTGTAAACGACCCAGCCGACAAATACGTTTTCATCGGAATACGCGATCGTAAAATCAATGTCCAGCTCTTCGGAATCCAGACCGCGGATCGTAGCCATGCCGACCTTTTTCTTGAAGGTCTCCTTGACATATTCTTTCTCGGTGGGGCTGAACGCAAGATTGTTCGTGTCGCCGGGCTGCCACGCGCCTTTGTACAGGCCGTCGGCGTCCGGATAGTAAAGTACGTCGATGTCGCTGTTCTTATAAGTTTTGATCGTGTCGCCGGGGTGCAGGATCGTGGCGACGTCGTTGCCCTTCTCCATGAACTGAAGGTTGATAAAATCGGGATCTTCGCAGATCTCGTATTCTTTGGTCTCAACGGTCGTCTCCGGTTCGGCCACATCCTCAGCGAGTGCGGCCAGAGAGCAGAAGGAAAAGACCGTCAGTGCCGCCAAAATAATCGCAAGCAGTTTTTTCATCCGTATCATCCTTCCTTTCTCTTAAGCGTCTTTGCCCAAAAGGGTTGCAATATAATGCACGATCTGCGGAACGATCGGCAGAAGGAAATCGCCCAGCTTGTCCAGGAACTCCAGCCACTTGACGTAGACCTTTTCCACGACCGTCTCGAAGCCGTTAGGCTCGCGCGTCTCGTACACAGCCGTCAGGCGGAAGCTCAACGCTTTTTCGGTTTCGTTGACGTAGCTGACTTCCCATTCGGTGACCGTTGTGTACTGATAGTACGTCGTCTTTGCGTAATCGTAGTCGACCGTCAGAGCAAACGTCTGCTTCTTGAGCTTTTTGTCGAGCGCTTCCTTTTCCTCCTTGGTCAGCGAGCCGTAAATATCCGTAGCGGTTTTGTACGTGCCGTTGGTGATCTCCATCTCATCCACTTCGTCGCCGATACCCTTCACGGTATACGTGCCGGCGTACAGATCGCCGCTGGTGAAGCTGGCGATATTATCGCGGAAGGTAACCACGCCGACAAAAGACGGATCGGCAAACTGCGTCTGCAGCGCGCTGGAGACGTTCTCCGCGTCGTCGGCGCTGACGGCGTAAACAACCATCAGCGATTCACAGGTGTCATGAACGGATTTGATCGTGTCGCCCGCTTTGATGCGCTGTCCGACATAGTAGCCGGAATCGGTCTTGACCGGCTCTTCGGCCTCGCCGTCCACGGCAAACACGCCGACGCTCAGGCAGCCGAACACGAACAGGGCTGCCATCAGAACAGATAAAAGCTTTTTCATCATAATACGTATTTCCTCCTATCAATCAGCAGAACCGGAAATGAACTGGCCGAGCTGCGAGAACCAATCCTGAAGGAATTTGATGACATAGTCGATGATGGTCTTGAGGTAGGCGCGGCGCATAGCCATGAAGCCTGCCCAGCCGGTCAACGCCGGCTCGTTCCACTGTGCCTCAAGCACGATGCGGTTGAATTCCTTGCCGGAGTAGATGCCGACGATCTTCCACTGCACGAACGCATATTCGTTTTCGTTTTGGTAGTCGATCGCATAGTTTTCGCGGCGCTCGTTGTTCTTGTACGCATAGTCTGTGTTGCCGCCGATTGCCTGGATCGCATAGCCGCTGCCGTCATAATCCACATACTTGGTGTTCTCGTTGGTGCTGGCGGCGTCCTTGCCGGGCAAATATTCCACGATCAGAACGCTGCTGATCGCATTCGCGTCCGCGGCGGGGACCTCCGGTTCCTCCTCGGCAGCCTCGACCGGCTCGTCCGGCTCCTCAGCCTGCGGCTTTTCACCCAGAAGGATGACGTCGGTCGGCTGCAGGAAAACGTCTTCGCCGTCTTCAAACGCCGCGACCAGATCGGCGATCTGATACTCGACGGGCGTGTAGGCGGGTTCTTCTTCCTCGGCGTAGACAGCCAGCGCAAAAACGCTCAGTGCAAGCAGAGCCGCCATAAAAAGAGCAAGAATTTTTTTCGTCATTTTTCGTTCCTCCTTACGCTTCGATGCCGAATATGCCGTAGATCCATGTACGGAAGCCGCCGTTCAACAACATGGAAAGCCCGGCGGGAAGACCGGATACGCCCAGAACTGCGTAGTTATACAATTTTTCGAGCTTCGCCTTCCATTTGGCGAGCGTCGCCTGGATGGGCGTGTCGTACGTCTCGGGCTGATCGGGGTTGTCCGGCTGGTCGGGCTTATCCGGCTCGTCGGGCGTGTCCGGGGTCGAAGCGGCGCTGCGGTCCCAAAGCGCATACAGCGTCACGGTAGCAGAAGACTTGCTGTTGCTCCAGCTGTAATCAAACAGCGCCCAACCGAGGAATTTGACGCCGGGCAGATCGAAGTCGATCGGGTTGCCGTTTTCGAGATCGCCTCTGTCCACTTCGGCCGAATCTCTCGCGTGCGCCAGATCGCCGATGCCGGCGATGTGCGCGGTGGCCGTCCCGCTCTGTTCGCACGTGTCCGTGGTGTAGAAGCTCTTGAAATAGTTCGGGCTCTTCGCCATCAGGTCGGCCGCCGTCTGTCCTTCGTCCAGCTGCCAGTTGTCGGGATTGAGATTGTACTGCGGGATCTTGTTATCCTTCCAATCCACATTCTTGACGTTCGTGGTCGTTATCTTGATCGCCGCGGCGTCAGGATAATACAACACCTTAATGGTCTGCGCGGTCTTCGTCGTACCGAATTCGATCGCGTCGCCGCCCTGCAGGATCTGGACCTCGGCGTTGTTCGACGCCTTGACCTTGATCCGTCCCAGACCTGCGGAAGGGACAATATACGTCGTACCGGTCGTTCCGTCTTCTGCGGCGGCACACACGACGCATACGGAAAGCGTCATCAGCACTGCCAGCAGAACGGCAAGAACTTTTTTCATAAAAATTCCTCCTTCAATAGATCGGGCGACTTTGCCCGATTCAAATTCATTTTACATTCTATACGATTTGTCCGCGTTTGACAAGAGGATTTTTGAAAAAAGTCGCTTTTTTTTAGATGCATTTCAGCAGAATGCTCAGTTATTTTTCAAAAAATTGTGCACTTTGCTAAATGCGTCCCGTATCTCTTCGGAATCAATTTTCGGAATTGAAAAATACAAAGAGATCAGGTTGCCTACCGGCGCCGGCAGCATCCCGGCATATTCCCACAGATCGGCCGCCGTCTCCCTGTCCGGAAGACGCAGTCGGGACGTGACCGGCTTGTCCGTCTGCACGGCGGCCGGAATGCCGCGGGCAGTCGTTTCCGTGCGCGCGGCGGCGACGTTCGCGCCCGCCGCCGTCAGCAGAACGCACAGGCAGAACGCCTGGACGCGGACGAACGTACGCAGTACGGTCCGCGTGGTTGTCTGTTTCATGAAACCGCCTCCTTTTTATATTACATAATTCTCCAGCAGCTCCGCCAGCGCGACGCCGAACAGGCGGCCGGCGTAGACCGCCTCTTCCAGCGTATTCGCCTCACTGCCGAATTCCACGAGCAGCGAACAGGGCGTCAAATCCATATTGTACTGCCGGTGGCAGAAGAAAATCGGCCGCATCAGTCCCGCGGCCGTCCGGTCGCAGGCGTCCTGAAGCCGCAGCGCAAAACGCAGATTCTTTTCCCAGTTCGGAAAATCCGTGACGTTGCCGCCCTCGGCGCCGGAAATGATCATGACCTGCGCCGCTTTCTTGCCGCCGATCTCGGCGATGGGCTTGACCTTCGTCCCGTTGTTTTCCTGGATTGCGTCGCGATGCACGTCCAGCACGACGGACAGCTCCGGGTACTTTTTGAGATACCCCTCGACCGTTTCGCGCGATCTGTCGTAGGCGCCGGAATAGCTCGTGTCGTGAACGGTCGTGTCGTGGATCACCTGAAAGCCGGCCGCCTCCAGCTCCTCCGCGATCGCCGAACCGACTCGGGCGACGTTGCGCGTGACATCGCGCGTGCGCGAGGACGTGTCCGCCGCGTACCAGTCGCGGTCGAGCAGCTCAAACCCCTCGGTCGTATGCGTGTGAAAGATCAGCACGGCCGGACGGCTTTTGTCGATCGTGAGTTCGGCGTCGGCGTCCCAGAGCGCTTCATAGTCCGGCTCCGTGTCGTCGGTCACGTTCCGGATCAGCAGGCCGCGGAACGTCTCCGTCGCAGACCGTTTGCCGAGCGTTTCGCTGCGGATGTCGCCGTCCTTTTTCTGCGTCGCGGCGGCAGCCTGCGCCCGGCGCATCCATTCCAGGACGTCCGCCGGCGTCTCGGTCAGCGCCCGACGGGACGTTTCCTGTGCGGCGGCGCGCACCGCCTCTTTCGCGGCGGACGGCTTTGCACGCAGCGCGCGCAGACGCGGCGCATTCCCCTCCGGCAGCACGGCGCACGCCGTCAGATACAGCAGATCCTCCGAAACGGTCTGCGGCAGCAGCAGGATCGTCCCGAGCAAAAGCGCGCACAGGACGACCGAAAGCGCCGCGGAAAGCGCCGTTTGATTGTGCCGCATCTGCATCACCCCGCAAAATGGATTCCGCTTGCTATTGTATGCGCGGCCAAAGGATTTATGAAACGAGCAGCAGTATCTCCTGCGCGGACAGGTGCGGCTGCAGCGCGCGGTTGATCGCCAGCGCCAGCAGACGCGCCGCGCGTTCAATGACGAGATCGATCTCACGCGGCGTGATCATCATGTCGGCGCCCTCCCGCGCGAGCGCGTCGTCCGCGGACGCGTGCGTCAAATCGTAGACCAGCGTCGCCGCGTCCACAACGGTCGGCACGCCGAGTGCGATGACCGGCACGCCGAGACTTTCCCGGTCCAGCTGGGCGCGGGCGTTACCGACGCCGGAGCCGGGCGTGACGCCGGTGTCCGCCATCTGCACCGTGCAGCCTAAACGCGACAGCTTGCGCGCCGCAAGCGCGTCGACGGTCAGCACCGCCGCAGGCTGCACGCGCTGCACCACGCCGCGCAGCAGCTCGCCCGTTTCGATGCCGGTCTTGCCCAGCACGCCGGGCGTCAGATTGACGACGGGACGCAGATTGCCCAGCCCCGCCGACTGCGCCAGCTCACGGCGGATATGGCGCGTGGCCAGCACCTGCGAGGCGCACGCGGGTCCGAGCGCGTCCGGCGTGATCTCGTCATTGCCCAGACCGGCCACCAGCACCGTCCCCTCCGCCGGCAGCAGCGCGCGCAGCTCGTCGGCGATCGTGTCGACCATGACGTCGGGGATCTCGGCGCTGCGCTTGAACGGCGGCACCTCCACGGTGATATACTGCCCCTGCGGCTTGCCGAGCGCCTCGGCGCCGGCGGCTGTGTGCACGCGTATGCGCGTGATCTTCATTTCGCCGAACTGCTGCGTTTCGCACGTCACACCCTCCGGCGTCGTCCCGCCCAGCGCCTCGCTCTTTTCCAGCGCCAGATCCGTTCGCTGATCCATGTTCTTCGCTCCTTGCCAAAAAATATGGAAAATTCTGAAATAGCTCTTGCATTTTTCGGGTAAGTGTGGTAGAATCTTTAACTGTATAGTAAGCGATTGCGAAAGTTCGGGATGGATTCCCCCCATCCGCCGCATCCGCTGACTACGATTTTTTGGAATACGGCGTTTGGCGATCTTCACCCTTTCTCACCCGGGCTTTCGCAATCGCCGACCCGTTCCGCGAAAAGGAGGTGCCACCCATGCCCAACATCAAGTCTGCGAAAAAGCGTGTCCTCGTCAGCAAGACCAGAGCTGCGCGCAACAAGTCCGCGAACTCTGCGCTCAAGACGGCCATCAAAAAGGCGCACGCAGCCGTGGAGGCGAACGCCGCCGATAAGGAGGCTGTCGTCCGCGCCGCGATCAAGAAGGTGGACCAGGCCGAGGCCAAGGGTCTGCTGCACAAGAACAACGCAGCCCGCAAAAAGTCTGCGCTTGCCAAGCTGCTCAATGCGTGATCAAATTAACTATAACGGAGGTCAAAATCATGTGCAAGTTCTTTAAGAAACTGTTTAGGTGTCTGGCTGTTCTTGCAGCAATCGCCGGAGCATGTGCCGCTGCTTATTATGCCGTGAAGAAGTTCATGGACAAGAAAGAAGCAAGCTGCGAGGATTTTGTTCCCTGTGAATGCTGCGACTGCGACGAGATCGAACCCGAAATCGAAGAAGCCGCCGACGCTCCCGCCGAGGAAGCTGCCGAATAAGTTCGTTCGTCCGACCGCTCTGCCGACAGGCAGGGCGGTTTTCTTTTTTTATTTTTCGTGCGGCTTCGTCACAAAAGACGCCAGCAGCCCGCACAGCACCGCCGCCGTAATGCCCGCCGCGCCCGCCGTCAGCGCGCCGGTCAGCACGCCGCTCACTCCGTCGCGCATCACCGCCTCGCGCGTCCCCTTGGCCAGCACGAAGCCGAACCCCGTCAGCGGCACCTTTGCGCCGGCGCCGGCCCAGTCCGCCAGCGGCTCGTAAACGCCCAAAGCGCCCAGCAGCACGCCAGCCGTCACGAATCCCACCAGGATGCGCGCGGGCGTCAGCTGCGTATTGTCCAGAAGGATCTGCCCGATCAGACAGAACGCGCCGCCGACAAAGAACGCTTTGAGCAGACCGAAGAGTATTTCCATCGCTGCATTTCCCTTCCTGTTTCCCGTTGTTGCCAATAGTTTGCGCCGCGCCGTAAGAATTATCCGCCGGAGCGGAATATTCCGCGCGACGCACGCATATGTTGGAGCAAAAGAATCGTCGTGAAACGGAGGAGACACTATGCAAGGCAACCTTTACAGCGATATTGCGACGCGGACCGGCGGAGACGTCTACGTCGGCGTCGTCGGTCCCGTGCGCACGGGGAAATCCACCTTCATCAAGCGCTTTATGGACACGCTCGTTCTGCCCAACATCCGCGATGCTTTCCAGAAGGAGCGCGCCAACGACGAGCTGCCGCAGTCCGCGTCCGGCCGCACGATCATGACGACGGAACCGAAGTTCATCCCGGAACAGGCCGCCGAGATCACGCTGCCCGGAAACGCGCAGCTGCGCGTGCGCATGATCGACTGTGTGGGATATATCGTGCCCAGCTCGCTGGGGTACATCGAAAACGAACAGCCGCGCATGGTCAAAACGCCGTGGTTCGAGGAAGAGATCCCGTTCAATATGGCGGCGGAGCTCGGCACGAAAAAGGTCATCAGCGAACACTCGACCATCGGGCTGGTGGTGACGACGGACGGCTCCATCAGCGACATCCCGCGCAGCGAATACGAGCAGGCCGAACAGCGCGTCATCTCCGAGCTTCAGGCGCTGCAAAAACCGTTCATCGTGCTGCTCAACAGCACCGATCCCGCATCCGACGCCGCGCGCGCGACAGCCGACGCGATGCAGCGGTCCTACGGCGTGCCGGTGCTGCCGGTCAACTGTATGGAGCTCGGCGAAGAAGAAATCCGCGACATTCTTTCGCAGATCCTGATGGAGTTCCCGATCAAGGAGGTCTGCCTGGATCTGCCGCGCTGGCTGCTGTCGCTCGACCGCGGGCACTGGCTGCGCACCGCCGTGACGGACGCGGTGCGGCAGGCCGCGGCGAAGCCGGCGCATATGCGGGACGTTCCTGCGATGGCGCAGACCATTTCCGGCTGCGAATATCTGCGCGAAGCGCAGGTGACGTCCTCGAAGCCCGCCACCGGCAGCGCGCGGATCGCGGCAGACATCGCGCCGCAGCTCTTTTATCGGGTGCTTCAGGAAACGACGGGGCTGCCGCTCGACGGCGAACAGACGCTGCTGACGACGCTGCGCGAGCTGGCCGCCATGCAGAAGGAATATCTGCGGTTGCGCGTCGCGCTCGACGAAGTGGACGAAACGGGGTACGGCATCGTTATGCCGACGCTGGAGGAGCTGCATCTGGAGGAACCGGAGATCGTGCGGCAGGGCGGACGGTACGGCGTACGCCTGCGCGCGTCCGCGCCGTCGCTGCACATCATGAAGACCAACGTCACGACCGAGGTCGCGCCGATCGTCGGCAGCGAATCGCAGTCGGAGGAGCTGGTGATGTATCTGCTCAAGGAATTCGAGGAAAATCCGTCCGAGATCTGGGACTCGAACATCTTCGGCAAGTCCCTGCACGAACTGGTGAACGAGGGACTGCACAACAAGCTGTACAAGATGCCGGGCGACGCGCGTATGCGCATCCAGGAAACGCTCGAGCGCGTCATCAACGAAGGATGCAGCGGCTTGATCTGCATCATTCTGTAAGCCATAAACCGAAAAGGGGCTGTCGCATTTAGATGAAGACGCCGTTTTCTTCGTCCGCCAGGCGTATACAGATACGTCAAGGGCGAAAAAACGGCGAGAAAAGAATCATAACTCACAACCGATTCTTCGATTTTGGAATGAAAGACGGGGCTTTTCTCCAGATGATTCCCGAAAGAAATGCCCCTTCTTTTCTATTCTTTTCGCTCTTCGCTAAATGCGACAGCCCCTTCATGTTCCGCAGAATCATTTGTTCTTTATAAACGCTTTGGCGACGTCGATCCATTCGCCGTTGCGCATTTCCTCAAACAGGATCTGGTAGAAATGTAGCCCATACGCGCTGAAGGATTGTCTGAGCGCGCGGGTAAGGCGCAGGAACGGCAGGGGAAGCATCAGGGGCGTCAGGATCGCGATCGCCGCTTTGACCGACTGTTCGCGCATACCCACGCCGAGTTCCCCGCAAAGGAAGTCCCGCATACGCCATACGCTCTTCGGGATTCTCAGGAGCGTCGTCGTGCGGATCGTTGAATGAAAAAGTAAATGCAAATAAGACCATCAAAAAGAGAAAAAACAGTAGAAGAAGCGTATCAGATATGGTATACTGACCATGAAATCAGCTTCAGGGGCGAGTTTCGGGCATAGCAAACAGACGGGTCGTGATATGTTTTTGCAAAAGAAAACGCGACCCGTTTTGGAACACGATATGGAATATCGTTACTGTCTGTGTCGAAGAAATTTGCGAAAGGTTACTTGAATAGGTCTGGTTTCAAATGGACATCATCGGGTGGGATGGTGTCCATTCCCATTATCTGCATAAGCCACTCCATATCCTCGTCACCCGGCGGAACGTTCTCATAGGGACACTTGCCGTGCAGACCGGTTCGTTTTACGCTGTTGATGTGGTTCATCAGAAGATGAATGTCGTCGTCGGAATAGACGTTCAAATCACTGCCTTTTGGGATCACATAGCGTATGTACTCGTGATCCTTTTCCAGTTCGCCCTTTTGCCAAGAGGCCATCGGATCACAGTAGAACAGCATACATCTCTGCTCGCCGGTGCAGGCGTACTCCAGCTCTTCGACCTTTTTAAACTCCGAGCCGTTGTCTGTCAGGATTACAGGGAA
>JAFSYP010000053.1 GCA_017449935.1 Clostridia bacterium | reverse complement strand
GTGCCGCGCTGATGCGGATGCTCGGGGTTCAGGCCGCCCTCGCGGAACGCCTTCACCTTGTCCCAGTTCACCAGGCCCTTGATCTCGGCATAGCCGTCCTTGGGGTCGATGGCGTCGATCTTCTGGATCTCATGGCTGGTGCGGAAGCCGTCGAAGAAGTGCAGGAACGGCACGGAAGCCTCGATGGCGGAAAGGTGCGCCACCAGCGCCATGTCGGTCGCCTCCTGGACGGAGTTGGACGCCAGCATCGCGAAGCCGGTCTGGCGGCAGGCCATGACGTCGGAATGGTCTCCGAAGATGGAGAGGGCGTGATACGCCAGGGCGCGGGCCGAGACGTGGAACACGCTGGGCAGCAGCTCGCCGGCGATCTTGTACATGTTGGGGATCATCAGCAGAAGGCCCTGGGAAGCGGTGTAGGTGGTGGTCAGCGCGCCGGCCGCAAGAGAGCCGTGCACGGTGCCTGCCGCGCCCGCTTCGGACTGCATCTCGGCGACCTTCACAGTCGTGCCGAAGATGTTCTTCTGACCCTGTGCCGACCACTGATCCACATAGTCAGCCATCGGGCTGGAGGGCGTAATGGGATAGATTCCGGCTACTTCGGTAAACGCGTAGGACACATATGCCGCCGCGTTGTTGCCGTCCATAGTCTTTTTCTTTCTTGCCATTCACATTCATCCTTTCTTGTTCAACAGTATATTACAATTCATAATTGTACGAATTGAACCAAATAGCATTTTAACATGTTTGTCCCGTAATGTAAATAGCGAATGCACGGTTTTTTTGCCGAATTTTACCGTGCAATAAAGCATTTTTTTGTACTGAAAGATAAAACTGCCGCTTCACGCATAGGATTATCCGGGAGGGATGCATATGTTCACGGTCGTGGGAACGGAAAACCGCAGACGGATTCGCCGTAAAGCGCCGACGCTCGGCAGAGTCGCCGTGCCGCACGGCGTGCCTTTTTATGTCCTGCGCGCCGACCGGCGTTTCCCAACGCAGGCGCTGTTTTCGATGGCCGCGCGCTGTGCGCGGGACGTGCTGACTTCGCTCCCCGTACCGCCGGGCGCGCCCGTGCGCGTGTTCGAGCCGCGCCTGTTTCCGATGCGGCGGGCGGCGGATGTGTTTGTGCGTCTGCTGCGCGAAGCCGCGCTGCCGCCGCAGACGCTCTCGATCGGCGTATACGACCCGGTCGCCGCACTGTGCGGACGCGTCTCTCCCCTGCTGCCGTATGCGGCGGACGTGCGGATCGTCACGCGGCGCCCCGTTGACTTTGACGCGGACGTCCTGTATGCCGCGAAACGGTTCGGCGCAGGTCTGACGGTCGGAGAAAGCGCCGCGCTGCTCACAGGCTGCGGCGCGGTCGTCTGCGCCGTACCGGACGAAGCGTTCGCCGACGCGCCGGCCGTCCTCTCCTGCGTGCGCGCGGCCGGCGTGTTCTCCCCCGTCGGCGCGGCTCTGCCGCCGGCGTATGCGCGTCTGTGTCCGCCGGACGTTCCGCCCGATCTGTTTGCCGCGGCGCTCGCGGAGCTTTGCGGCGTGTGCGACGCAGCGCTGTACGCATGCTCCGGCGTTGTGTTCGACGGGCAAAACATGCGCACGGAACAGGCAGGCGCACTCTGGCGCGCACGGTTTCTCGGCAGAAAGAATTGACAATCCGACGTTTGGATGTTAGTATAGAATAAATTGCGAGATCGTAAAAAAGCGGAAGGAAGCTGAGAAAAAATGGTTCGACAGGGCGAACTATCCAAAACGGAATCCACACAACTCAAAGGACTTGCCATTCTGTTTATGGTTTTGCTTCATCTGTTTTGCCGAAAAACAGATCTTCCTTATTCCGATGTTACGGTATGGGGCGTGCCGCTTTCCTACTTTTTCGGCCTGTTCGGCGACCAGTGCGTGACGATCTACTGCTTTTGCAGCGGCTATGCGCATTGTCTTCTATGTTCGTCCGCCGCGGATATGCGCGCATATATCCGTGCGTCTGCGCGCAGGCTGCTGCGTTTTCTGCTGCACTTCTGGATCGTGGTTTTGCTTTTTGCCGCGATCGGCCTTGCCGTGCACTCTCCCAGTATTCCGCAAAGCGTGCCGGCGCTGCTGGGCAATCTGTTCCTGTACCGCTTAAACTATAACGGCGCATGGTGGTTTGTGCTGACGTACTGCATCCTGACCGCTCTTTCCCCTTTGCTGTTCCGCCTGTGCCGACAAATGCATCCGATCCTGCTGTCGGGCGCTTTCCTTGTCGTTTATTTTGTCGCGTACGTACAGCGGTTCAAGAACATCCTGCATACCGGCGATCCGTTTCTGGACTCCGTGGTGTACCAGCTCGCCCTTCTCGGCACGTCGATCTTTCCGTATATGATCGGCATGATGTTTTACGAGCACAAATGGATCAGCGCACTGCGCAGCCGCATCGCCGGAATGAACGTTCCGACGTATCTGCTGCGCATCGCGGCGCTTCTTGTGACAGCCGTCATGATCGTGCTGCATCGGATCGTAGAGAGTTTGTTCGTCGCCGTCTTCATCGGCACGGCGACTGTCGTTCTGTTCGCCGTCGTTCCGCGCACGAAAGCAGGCGACAAGATCCTGCTGTTCTTCGGCGGGCACTCCACCAACATCTGGCTGACGCACATGTTCTTTTATCTAACGCTGTTCCGCGGTTTCGTATTCATCGCGCGCTGGCCGATCCCCATCTATCTGCTGACGCTGACCGTATGCGTCGGCACATCGTATGTGCTGCGGCCGCTGCAAAAAGGCGCGCAGAAACTGCTGCGGCTTTGAGGGCGTTTTACGTGTTTTTTTGCGGGTTTCGCCGTTTCGCCGTTTTGACGGAAGCCGGTTACAGAATAATCCTTGACAATTACCGCCGCGTTTAGTATAATAGCGAGACAGGCAACGATCTATGCCCGTGATCGGGCAGAAAGGAAGAATGCAAAATGGCAAACGAAATGACACATGAGGGGTATCGCATCCTGAAAGAGGAGCTGGACCAGCTCAAGACGACCGGCCGCGACGAGATCGCCGCCCGCATCAAGGAAGCGCGTTCCTTCGGTGACCTTTCGGAAAACGCAGAGTACGACGAGGCCATGAACGCGCAGGCCATCATGGAAGCGCGCATCGCAAAGCTCGAAGCGGAGCTCAAGGACGCCGTCGTGCTCGATGAAAGCGATATTTCGACCGAGATCATCAAGACCGGTCTGAAGGTTCGCCTGTACGACGTGGACATGGAGGAAGAAGTGGAATACAAGATCCTCGGCAAGTCCCAGTCCGATCCCGACAACGGCGTCATCTCCGACCAGTCCCCCGTGGGCAAAGCTCTTTTGGGCAAGGCTCTGGGCGAGACGGTCAGCGTCGAGCTGCCCAGCGGCGCCGTGATCGAGTACAAGGTCCTTTCGATTTCCAAGTAAGACCGGCGAGGTGAGCGACATGCAGCAGGAAAAGATGCAGAACGAAAGCAAGGCCGTGCGCAACGAACAGCGCGACGTCCGCCTGGAAAAGCTCGAAGCCATGCGCGCAGCGGGTCAGGACCCGTTCAAGATCACGCTGGCGGATCAGGCGCAGCACTGCGCCGAGATCACCGAAGACTTCGACCGTTTTGAGAATCAGACCGTGTCCGTCTGCGGGCGCATGATGCAGAAGCGCCGCAAGGGCAAGGTCAGCTTCATCGACATCCGCGACCGTTCCGGCCGCATCCAGGTCTATGTGCGCATCGACGAGGTTGGCGAGGAAGCCTACGAATCCTTCAAAAAATGGGACATCGGCGACATCATCGAGGTCAAGGGCTTCGTGTTCAAAACGAACATGGGCGAGATCTCGATCCACGCCTCCGAGATCCGCCTGCTGACGAAATCTCTGCTGCCCCTGCCGGAAAAATACCACGGTCTGCGCGATACCGACACGCGCTATCGCCGCCGTTATCTCGACCTCATTATGAACCCGGAGGTCAAGGATACGTTCATCAAGCGTTCCGCAATCATCCGCGAGATCCGCAACCATCTCGACGAGCAAGGCTTCATCGAGGTTGAAACGCCTATGCTCGTGCACAACGCGGGCGGCGCTGCGGCGCGTCCGTTCGTCACGCATCACAACGCGCTGGACGAGGATCTGCATCTGCGCATCTCGCTCGAGCTGTATCTCAAGCGTCTGATCGTCGGCGGGCTTGAGCGCGTGTATGAGATCGGCCGCGTCTTCCGCAACGAAGGCATCGACGTACGCCACAATCCGGAGTTCACGCTTCTGGAGCTGTATCAGGCATACACCGATTTCCACGGCATGATGGATCTGGTCGAGGATCTCTATCGCCATGTCGCGCAGAAGATCTGCGGCACGCTGCATCTGGTGTACGACGGCAAGGAGATCGACCTCGAAAAGCCGTTCGCGCGCCTGACGATGACCGACGCGGTCAAACAGTACGCCGGCGTGGATTTCTCCGCGATCACATTCGAGGAAGCCAAGATGCTCGCAAAAGAACGCGGCATCGAGTTTGAAGCGCGCCATAAGAAGGGCGATCTGCTTAACCTGTTCTTTGAAGAGTACGTTGAGGACAAGCTCGTGCAGCCGACCTTCATCACCGAGCATCCCGTAGACATCTCTCCCCTTGCCAAAAGAAAGCCGGACGACCCGGAGTATACCGAGCGTTTCGAGCTGTATATGAACTGCGCCGAGATGGCAAACGCATTCTCAGAGCTGAACGATCCCATCGACCAGCGCGGCCGTTTCGAGGCGCAGGAAGAGTTGATCAAAGCCGGCGACGACGAAGCGAACCACACGGACGAGGATTTCCTGATGGCGCTCGAGTACGGTATGCCCCCGACGGGCGGTATCGGCATCGGCATCGACCGCATGGTCATGCTGCTGACCGACAGCTACTCCATCCGCGACGTGCTGCTGTTCCCGACGATGAAATCGCTCGACCCGCCGAAAAACGAGAAGCCGGCGCAGCAGGCCGCCGAAGCGGTGCCCGCGCTTGAGGGACTGCCGCTGATCTCCGGCGAGCAGCCCTATTTCTCTGCCGTGCAGATCGAACCGCTGTTTGCCGATCTGGTCGATTTCGACACGTTCTCGAAGTCCGACTTCCGCGCTGTGAAGGTGCTCGCCTGCGAAGCGGTGCCGAAGTCCAAGAAGCTCCTTCGCTTCACGCTTGACGACGGGACCGGGACGGAGCGCACGATCCTCTCCGGCATCCATCCGTTTTACGAGCCGGACGAGCTGGTCGGCAAGACCTGCGTCGCGATCACAAATCTGCCGCCCAGAGCGATGATGGGCATTGAGTCGTGCGGGATGCTGCTGTCTGCCGTGCATGAAGAAAACGGCGAGGAAAAGCTGCATCTTCTGATGCTCGACCCACACATCCCCGCCGGCGCGAAGCTGTACTGATATTCGTGACAAAACACCTAAAGATAACCGGACAACCTTGATCGGCTGTCCGGTCGTTTTTTTATCTCTGTCACGCGGCTCGCCTGAACGGCGCCTCAGAATGCCGCTTCAAGCCAGTTTTTGCCCTTGAGATACGCCGTTTCCCCGCAGTCATACACAAACCGAAAAGCGTACGGGATCACGTCCGCGGTACCGCTGCCGAACAGCAGATCCTTTGTATACAACGTATAGGTGTCGTATGTATCGGGATGCGCCTTGTCCACCGTGATCACGCGGAAGCCCCTGTTCAGATCGTTGTATGCCTGGAACGTGCAGGCAGGCGTATTCACGAGGTCGATCCCCTTGTACGGGATCGAATAGCAGTTGACGTGATCGTGCCCGACAAACACCGCTTTGACGTCTCCCTGTGCGACCATGGCGTCCAGCTCGGCGTATGCGTTCTTGCACGCCGTGTTGGGCGAACTGGGCAGCTCGCCCATCCAATTCGTCTTGGGATCAAGGCCTTCGGGCAGCGTATAGTATTTGTCGCCGCCCTTCAGCGCGCCGCGCGTCCCCTTCTTCACTTCGCGCAGCGTCCGGTAGATCTGCGGCGGGATGATGTGCTGAAACACACAGGACGGTACGGCTTTGCCGCCGTTCGCTTTGCGCAGCGCATCGGACGTTTTGACATACCAATCCACCTGCTCGGACAGTACGTAGCCGTAGCCGCCGAAGCCGGGATCGGGATTGATGTTGTTGCCGGAATCGAAGCACCAGATATTGAACAGGACGTCGTCGCTGTCGGCACCGGCGTAAACAGGAATGTTGTACGTGCCGGCATTGACGATCTTCACGCCGTCCTTCTCTCTCTCCGCCACGACGCCCGCGCTGCCGATATAGCAGGAATAGCTTTCATACTGCTCAATCTGCTCGAGCTTGGTGTACGGCGTCTTGTCGTCGTCATGATTGCCGAAAACCGCCGCGACAGGCACGCCGATGCTCTCGAACATATCCATAAACTGCGCGATCGCGCGCCGCGATCTTTCCCGGCTTCTGGCGTTGTAACCGGCAAAATTGTCGCCGGTCAGCACGATCAGATCGGGCTTGGCCTTCTGAACGGCATAGAGGATCGAACGCCGGCAGAGGTAGAACAGATTCGCGCCGCCCTGGATGTCGGCGATCTGAAGGATGGTGAACTTGCCGTCGTCGCCGAACGCGACGCGCGGCTTATCTTTTGCGGCCGTGCTTGCCGATGCGCCGAACGTCGGAACGATCGCCGACAGCATCAAAAGAAGGCTCAGCAGCAGCGCAGTACATCTTTTCATAAACGTCATCCTTTACAAAATAATCTTCTTGTGGTTAGCTCGCGCTAACCACAAGAAGTATACACCATTCTCCGTTTTTTGTCAAGGATTACTTGAAGAGCTTGTGCCACGCTCTACCGAGGAAGGCGACGACCGTGCGCACCGACGCAAACAGCGCGTCGATCACCGGAACGGAAATGTACGGGTACTTCTGCTGCTGCGGCTGGCCGTCATAGCGCAGCACGAACGGCTGCGTATAGACCGTACCGCCCTCACCGAAAGCCTCGGCGCGCACATATGCGCCCAGCTTGTCCGCGACCTCGTCGAGCCGCAGCGTACTCGTACCGCCGTCCGCCTTGCTGACCGCGATCACTTCGCCGTCCGCAATCCAGCGCACAAGCAGCGCGTTTTCGGTGTTTACCGTGATCGTATCGGCGTCCTGATCGACCGCGACCGACGTGATACAGGTATCCTTGCCGTGGAAGAATCCGTCTTTGTCGACCAGACGCAGCGGATTCTCCGGTCCGGCGTCCGCTTTGATCGTGCCGTTTTCCACGCCTTCCACGCGCGCGCGCATTTTTGCGACCGTCTCGCTGACCTGCTCGTACAGATCTCCCCCGGCGCCGTAGTATTTTTCAAGGTTTTCCAAGATGTTTTCCAGTTCCTTCTGGTTGCCGTTGCAGTAGCTGCAGCCGAAGAACGCGCCGCTTTCAAGCGATCTGCGCGCCGCTTCGGACGTTTTCTCCGTCATCAGCAGCCGCACATAGCCGGTGTTGATCTTGTCCTTTTGGTGCGCGTCGCTCGAACAGATCGCGAAGATATTGCGGCTGCCGGGCGTACTTCTCTCCAGCAGGATGTCCCACAGCTCGCGGTCGTAGCGCGTACGCCCGTCGCCCTTGCTGTTCATGTCGATCCCGATACAAGCCGGATATTTTTGCAACATCCCGTAGTAGCGGTTGATATAATAGCGGTAGACCGGGTCGTTCAGATCGTATGCCTGCTCGCTCGTCAGATCGGACTTCGCCTTGGTGTACTCGCCCGGATGGTTGATCACGCAGACGCCGCCCGCTTTCGTCACGCCGCGCAGCGCATCGAGATAATCCGTCACGGTGTTGTCGTGATACGGAACAAACCAGCTGTTGACGTGCGCGTTGATGGACAGCGCGTTGTTCTCGATGCCGTGCGGCAGGCGCATCACCTCTTTGACTGTGCCGTCGTCCATCTGCACCTTCAGGTAGTCGTCGCCGTTGTCGGCCGTCGTCAGCGTATACGGCAGACCGCACGCAAACGTGCCGCTCTCGCCGAGATAGTCCAACTCCCCTTCCGTCCGCCGGATCAGCTGCAAAAAGCCGTGGATAAACTGATAGTTGGAGTCCTCCGCCTTTTCCCAGCCGCCGTTGTCGATGCCGTGATCCGTCGTCGCCACGATGTCAAACCCTTGCAGCACATGCGTTTCAAGGGATTCGCGCAGCGTGATGCTGCCGTCGCTGGCGTTGGTATGCGTATGCAGCGCGGTCTTGTACTGCGCCGCGGCGTTCCAGTCGACATCTGCATACGGATTGAGAATCGTATAATCTGTGTCTGTGCCGGCGTCCGCCGTAAAAGCGCCGACCGAACCGGTCAGCAGCGCCGCGCAAAGCGCCGCGCAGAGGATCTTTTTCATCCGTTTCATAAAGCGACCTCCTTTTTTGCCTATGATTGAATTATATCCCATGCGGACAGAATTGTCAACCGACAGCAGGATGCTCGTGAAAACGGTAAAATGATCCGAAAAGCCGAAAAAAATCTCCCGAAGCACTTGACAACAGGAGAAAAATAAGGTATACTTGCAGAGCTGAATCGGCATATGGTGGGTATAGCTCAGTTGGTTAGAGTGCCAGGTTGTGGCCCTGGAGGTCATCGGTTCGACCCCGATTACCCACCCCATTTAATAAAACGCAAGGTGAGAGCCTTGCTTTTTGTTTATCATCCCATTGGGGCGTAGCCAAGGGGTAAGGCACGGGACTTTGACTCCCGCATCCGCTGGTTCAAATCCAGCCGTCCCAGCCAAAAAAGCAGCGTCTTTTGTCATCGGACAAAGGACGCTGTTTTTCTCTTCACTCCTCCATCTGCTTGCCGAGGAACGACGCCGCGACCTGCGCGAGCTTGATCTCCGTCTGCGTCGGCACAGAGCCGTTTTCGTGCAGCATCAGGATGACCGCGCCCGAGACGTCGCCCGCGCCGATGATCGGATAGATCGCGCCCGCATAGCGCTGCATCCCGTCCACCGGCGCGATCCGTTCGTTGTCGATGGCGGCGACGTAGCCTGCGCGTTTGTCCATGATCGTCTCGACCTCGGCGCTGACGCGGCGGTCGAGCACATCGCGTTTCGGCAGTCCCGAACAGGCGATGATCCGATCCCTGTCCGAAATGAGGATCGGCAGATTCGTGCTGCGGTTGAGCACCTCCGCAAACTGCTTCGTCTGCGCGGACAATTCCCCGATCGGGGAGTATTTCTTGAATATCACCTCACCGTCCGCATCCGTATAGATCTCCAGCGGGTCGCCGCTGCTGATAACGTTGGGAGATTTTGCGCCGTTTTCGGCCACTGCGCACGCCGTCAGGCACTTTTCGTGGTGCTTGGACGCTTGCCGGACGGAGATCGTGGGCGGCTGTGTTTCGGCGCATCGCAGCAGCGCGTCGACGTCGGCTTTGAGCGCGACTTCCACATGATCCTCATACACGGTGATACGGTCCGCGAGCAGATGCAGGTCCGTTCTGTCCGGCGTTTCCTTCTGCAGGATGCTGTCAAATACCGCGTCCGCTGAGCGGGCGATGCGCATCGCTTTTCGGATCACGGTCGCCTTGTTGTCGCTGAGCGCCATCTGGTTGCGGATGCCCGTGATGCGGTTCGCCAGATCCTGCTCGAGCGCGTCGTACGTCTCTTC